>CAZRQU010000001.1:0-50492 GCA_964602485.1 uncultured Gammaproteobacteria bacterium
GTGCTTTGGCCAAATCTCAACTGGTGCCCCTACCTCAGGTGACGGCCTATGCCTATGACTTGAGATCGAATAGTGAAACATGGGATTTTGACACTATCCCCGTAAGTTTTACCGGCGACACGACTTTCGATTTCGAGATCAGTGATATCCCGATCGGGGTGTATAGGTTCATGTTCTATACGATCGGGGATCATCCGGAAGGAACCGGACAAACCAGAATTCATTATGTCTATGAGCAGGATTTTGAGATCACTGATGGAGACACTGTCACCTTAGATCTGCAGGCTACCACGGGATGGCATTCTGTGATCTGCAAGTTGCCGCCACCACTTCCTTCGGAAGTAGCCGCGGTAGCTGTCGACATCAACAACCTTGATGAGTTTGATGATGCTTATGACAGCACCTCTTTTACTCCCGGAGATTATGCTACCGACACTCTCAAAGTTGGAGCTCCGGTTTCGATGGGGTACTACGATCACAATTACAGGATCACCTTGAATCTGTACGATTCGAACAATGATTTGTGCTATACCGGGTTCAAAGAAATGATAATTAGCCCTTCACAGGACTATTATTTCACTTTGACCCTGGAAGAGATCACTTCCGGAGCGCAGGGAATGTTCAAAGCAACGGTCCAGTGCCTGCCCGGCTACAGGACGGATATAGATATAATATATCCGTAATGACGATCGCGATCATTTTTTTACCGGGAAATGAGCTTTTTTAGCTTGTTTCCCGGTTTTTATTTTAGTAATTAGTAATTAGTATTCAGTATAGAGTATTCAGTATTCAGGTTTTGTCATTTAAGGTAATCGGTAATTTGGAACATGGAAAGTAATTTGTAATTAGTAATTGGTGATTTGGGATACGGAATGTCATCCTGAGGATCCCGCGGAAGCGGGAGACGAAGGATCTGTATTGGGTAATTTGTAATTGGTGATTGGTAATTTGCACTTTGCACTTTGCTATTTGCAGTTTGTTATGAGTTACGTGTTATGAGTTATGCGTTTTTTAGAGTTTAGAGTTTTGCCTGTTACGCATTACGCGTGCAGGTATTTGTCAGTTTTTCAAAAAAAAGGTATAATATAGATATATATTGATACTTTGTGTATTTTTGGCATATACAGATATTTTTCTACTTACTTATAGAATTTTAATATTAAATTTATGAAAAGATACAAACACCAAGCCAGGGCCTTGCTCGTATGTTTTTGTGCCTTGGCTCTACTTTTTTCTTCTTCCTTGCCTGTTTTGGCCGGGGTGGGTATTCAAATAAAACAAGGTCCTACAGAGAGTTATGAGAACCTTTTTTATGGTAATGCCAAAGGGACGGGAATTGGCTCTCTTTTAAAGCTACAAAGCAATGACGAACCGGTAGAAGATGAGTTTACTATTAGTAATGACGGCACCATAAATCTGTATGGTAACAATATAGACAGTGGCGGAAATATAGATGCAGCCAATTTTTGTAATGCTTCCGGAGGCAGTTGTTTTAGCGCCGGTGACGTTGACACTGATGGCGATGATTATATCGGCAACTCCGGTTCCCACACGGCCGGCGGAGGCTTGAATATGAATAATAATATTGTCACCAACTCCAGGATGTCGACCCAGGGTTCACTTTATGCCAATAATAACACCTACGGTATACATATGAACAATAGTGATATAGTCGGTTTGAATTGGCTAGTTTTTCAGGACTTAGGCGAAGGGATAGGATATTTGAATACGGATGGGGATATAGACAGTGGTTATCAAGCCACTTTCAGTTATGACGGGGATTGGGATCTGTCAGGCGGAGATTTGAATTTGCAAGGGAATTATATTGATAATTTTCAAAGGTTATATTCTGACTACAATAATGACTATATCATTCGCGACCACATGAATGGCAATGTCACTTTGTCGGCTGCCGGGGGTAATCTTTATTTGGGATATCAAAATACCACCGGACTGCAATTCAACGCCCCGGCCACTACCGCCTTGAATATGAACGGAAATAATATAAATAATGTTAACCGAATAGAAATAAACAATGGTTATATAGAAGGCAACGGTAGTGGTGTCACCATAGCCGGTGATTCCAATGACGTTAGCGCTTGGTTCTATGACAATGAAGTATATATAGGCGACGGTGATGACCCTATACATCTAAGGGGGAGCGTGGACCAGGTAGATAGCCTTTCCTTTAGTGATGGAGAGCAAATATTAGATGGCACCGACCTTAGATTAAGCAGTAACAGCGGTTATATAGATTTTCGTCCAACAGACGGCGAACATGGACTTATTTTAAGGGAATATGATGGCTCTGGTACTTACTGGGGCGGTATTCGCGTTGTTAATTCCGATAGGATGGAATTTAGGATGGATGGTGGAAGCTATGGCGGTTCATTAGTGATTAAGGATAATAACAATGTCGGTATCGGCAACACCTCCCCCTCCTATAAGCTACATGTCTCAGGCGACATCTACGCCAACGGTGGCTGGTTAAGGACTTCCGGCGATTATGGTTGGTATTCTCAAACTTATGGTGGTGGTTGGCATATGAGTGATTCTAGCTGGATCAGATCTTATGGCAATAAAAGCATCTATCATAATACAGGGACAATGAGAACTGATGGAACTTTTCAGGTTGGTGGTAGTGGAAGTACTTTGAATGTGCCAAATGGCGGTAATTTCGCTTATAGAACTAATACTTTGTTTGCTAATACTTCGGGCAACGTCGGCATCGGCACAGCTAGTCCTCAGGCAAATCTTCATATTTGGCAATCGGGTCAAACTTATGGCCAAACAGGTAAGATCAATTTTGGCGATGGATCAACTAGGGTTTATATAGCAGAAGAAACGGATGATTACCTAACAATACAGGGAATAAACGGTGTCACCATAAATAATATGAGAGTGCAGGAACATCTCAATTCTGAAACCACCTGGAATCGTGATACTTTCTATAGCGAAGGTAGTTTTACTACTACTGTAAGCCCTAATGATGGTACGGGGGATCCTTCTGGAACAGCCAGATGGACTAGAGTGGGCGATCAAGTAACTATTTGTTTTCCGTTAGTGTATTCGGCAGATTCTTCGTATAGGTGTAGTGCTACTTTAAGCGGATTGCCTTCGGAGATACAACCCACAAATTCGTATATTGCTGCTGATGTTATTGCCTATGCTCATAGTGGGTATCGGTCGTATTCAGGGTTCCCTAATGCCAGAGCTGAGATCGCCAGGGTTTATTTTTCTCCAGGTAGCTCAAACATGAGTTTGAGTTTTTACCAAAATGTTAGCGAGAGTAGTTATAGTTGTTCTAGAAGTTATGGCATAGATTATCAATGCGTTTCTTATAATCTTAATTAAAGTAAGAATATGAAGAATATATTAAAGACAGCTTTTGTGTTAGCTGTGTTAGTAGTGGGAATATCCGTTGGTTACTACAGGGGATTAATTCTTGGCAGTGACACAAATAATAATAAAAAAGACTCTTTTATTTCAAAAAATCAGCTAGAAAAAACAGGTATCATTCCTGAGAAAGTAACTGAGATAGAAGGAGAGGTTTTAAGCGTAGATGGCGATGAGGTCAGATTTTTGGTTGATTCATTGAATCCACTTATCGCCCCTGAGCTTAAAGAAAGAATATTGGTATTAGACGATAAGACAAACATCATTTTGTACAAAGAAAAGTCACCAAAAGACCTTTTGCGTGATATGGAGAGCGTAAAAGACATAAAAGAGGAGCTAAACGATCAGAAAAAAGCCTTGAACCCCAGAATAAAGAAATGCGAACAGAGAGCAGTTATAGCTGGCTTAGATCCTGTTATGGATATGGCAGAAATATCAGATGAATGTAGGCAAGTTGCCGCAGAACAAAGTTCATTAACAGAAAAGGAACAAACAATAACCGAGAAGTCCAGTAATTTTAATATAACACAAAATAATAACGCTTCTGTGATAGAGCCGGGATTAAGAATAAAAATAATCTCTAAATTATTAGAAACAAAAAAAGGCGACAAAACTTTAGTTGAACCGGAAGATATTTCTAATAAAGAAAGATTTGGAGCTGAAGTTGTTGAAATTAGGAAATACAACGACAATAGAACCAAAGAAGAAATAGATCAAAAGACAGGAGAGGTTGTCTTGCCCTAGGGATGTTTTGCTTTAAATATGGTAATACCGCAGTTTTATGCTACGGTATTTTGTTATTTTAGGATCAAAATGGTATAATATAGATATAAGAGAATAGATTCTCGGATTTTTTTGAATTCAAAGATATAGTATTAAGAGTAAACATTTGCGGAAAAAGAACAAGCAAAATCTAAAGTCGGAATTTTCCCTTTTCCTGATAATGTTCATCAGCTTATTTTTTGTTTTTTTCAATTTTTTCACCAAAACGGCCAAGACCGATACGGATGACAATACCGAGGGCTATGCCTGGAATTCCAATATCGGCTGGATCAGTTTTAACTGCACCAACAATGACACTTGTGGCACTTCTGATTATGGAGTCAAGATAATCCCGGCCACTATGAATTTTACCGGCTATGCTTGGAGCCCCAATGTTGGCTGGATAAGCTTTCAGTCCACCTCAACCCCGCCTGATAGTTATGCTTTTAATACCAACTGTGACAACACTTGTGATAATTTCACCAATTGTACAGCTTGTTATGATATAGTTAGCGGCAATGTTTGGGGTTGGGCCAAGATATTGTCCATGGGAGACGGCGGTTGGATCCGCTTGCACGCTTCCGGGACGCCCACTTACGACGGTGTTAGCATCAACCAGTCTAATGGCGAGTTCGAAGGCTGGGGCTGGAACGGCAATGATGACGGCTCCGGTATCGGCTGGATCAGCTTCAACTGTTTGGAAACAGCCAATTGCGCCACTTCGGATTATCGAGTTTACGCCACTAATATAAATTTTCCTGAAGCTATAGATCTGAATGCCCCTAACTGGTCATGGGATGACGCTTGTACTACCGGCGAGGCCAAGCATGGATTCTTGAATTGGAGTTTTTATGACAAGGATGCTTCTTCTTCCCAGTCGGCTTATCAGGTAAGGGTGAGCACCCAGAACAGCACCACCACCGGCGTGGTTCTGGATTCCGGAAAGGTTTTTTCCAACGGCACTCAGTACTACATGGCTTCATCCACTGATCTTGATTATGACACTTCATATTATTGGTTCGTAATGGTTTGGGATGACTTTGGTTTTGAATCCGGCTGGACCCCTTTTGATACCATAAACGGCACTTCTACTCATACGCTTACTGATAACATAGCCAGGAATAATGCCGTTTCACCCGATTCTTCATTGACCTTCACCACCTATACTCATGAGTTCCCGATAGTTGATTTCAGCTGGGATCCGGAAGACCCGGTCAAGGATGAGGATGTGATATTTACGGATGAGAGTGTTATATATTCGGCTGCCGCTCCTTCTACGACCAATCCTTGCACCGAAGGCACTTGTTCTTGGCTTTGGGGTGGAAGCGGGATCAGAACCATCTCCACCACCACGGCCTCTTCATCTACTATGACCTTTGATTATGGGTATCAGTCGGTAGACCTGGAAGTGACCGATGATGACGGCTATGCCTGTTCCAGCACCGAGCCGATATATATAGATCTTTATCCCGATTGGCGAGAAGTAAAACCGGAAAATTAGTATAATTGGTAATTTGTAATTGGTAAT
The DNA here is from genome assembly GCA_964602485.1 of uncultured Gammaproteobacteria bacterium. Lineage (GTDB taxonomy): Bacteria > Patescibacteriota > Patescibacteriia > Patescibacteriales > WJLG01 > WJLG01. Next base: position 5,687 of record CAZRQU010000001.1, read on the forward strand.
TTGTAATTTGGATGGATAATTATAAAACCTTGAATGAATTACAAGTATATTCATTGGCAAGGAATTTTTCTAAGATCGCCTGGGAAATTTATAGCAGATTAGATTGGAGAACAAAAAAGATAATTGGAGATCAGTTCATTTTTTCAATAGACTCAATTGGTGCTAATATAGCTGAGGGATATGGTCGATATCATTATTTAGATAAAATTAAATTTTATTATAACTCTAGAGGTTCTTATTATGAAAGTATTTTTCATTGGCTGGAGATATTAATGGAAAGGAATATGATAGAAAATAGTGATTATTATCGAATGATTGAAATATCTAGAGAGTTTGCCCCTAAGTTAAATAGTTTTATTTCTGTTACTTATAAAAAAAGAGACAATACAAAATGAAAAAAACCCCAATTACCAATTACCAATTACCAATTACCAGTAGCGGTTTTACTATGATCGAGCTTTTGGTGAGCATTGCCATTATGACCATCTTGATCGGAGTTTTCTTGGTCAATTATCGCGGAGCTGACAATCGAACAGAACTTAATTTGTCCGCTCAGAGAATGGTATCTTTCATTAGGCTGGCACAGAACAATACTTTAGGTTCAGCGGAGTATAACGGGCAAATACCGGAAGGGGGCTGGGGGGTTCATTTCGACCTGGCTTCTTCTACTAACGATTTTTATATATATGCTGATCTGGATGAGGATATGCAGATGGACTCAGGGGAGTATAATACCAGCTATGGAGCCAGGAAGATAACTCTACCTTCGGGTATTTACCTGGCTAGCACAACCATGGGCGACCTGGTTGACATAACCTTCCTGCCTCCTGACCCAACCACTACCATCTGGGATGGTTTTTCCTCGTCGACCTATGTAAGAATACAGCTTGAAGAACCAGAGGGAAGTCGAAAGAGGGTGTTAGTGAATATGTTCGGCTTGATAGAGGCCTTGGACTGAATATAAAATATAAGATATGGAGTATAGAGCGATACTATATCTTAAATTCCAGTATAAAAATGAAATATCCTAGCTACAAATTACCAATTATAAATTCCAATAGCGGCTTTAGTATTATGGAGATAATAGTGGTGATATTTATAGTTACCATGGGTCTTTTAGGCTTGATGTCTTTGGTGATCCAGAACGTGCAGGTGGAATACGTGAATAAGAATATGTTGATCGCTTCACAGCTGGCTCAAGAGGGGTTGGAACTAGTTCGAGATAAAAGGGATAATAATTGGCTGGCTTCTTCAAGCGACTGGGAGTTAGGAGATGGCATGGATCCGAATACCGACATAATTCAAGACGGGGATTACGCTATTGATTACACCAATTTAGGATTGATAAATGTTGACGACATAGAAGATACCGGTGCCAGATTGTATATAGACTCAGACGGGTATTACCGGCATTTTTCCGCTCCTCTGCCAGGTGCGACCTCAACTCCGTTTTCCAGAATGATAATCGCTGATACTGATACCAGCAATGCTTCTACGACTTTCCAATGCTTGGTTCAATGGAAGGCCAGAAATAATACTTATCAATATACAGCCGAGACGGTTTTATACAACTGGCTGCCAATACCATAAAATGTTTATTAATATAATAAAAAACAATAAAGGTGTTACTTTATTAGAGCTAATGGTGGCTGTATCCTTGTTCGCTTTTACCTTGATATCAGCTACTCAGGTCTTTAAAGTGGTGATCGATGGACAAAGGGATGCTATTGCTTCTCAAGATATGCAGGAAAGCATCAGGTATACCTTTGAAAGGGTGGCTAAAGAGATCAGAATGGCCAACAAAGATGCCACCAGCACTTGTACAGGGCTTCCGGATAAGGTTTATGATGTTTCTCCGGCAGAGGATGAACTTTATTTTTTGAACTATAAGAATGAATGCATAACTTATTTTACTTCTGATGGTCGCTTGAGAATGACTTGGGATCCTCCCGGGGGACCTCCGCAAACCATGCCTTTGACCCCTAGGAAGATCAGGATCAATAATTTAAAGTTCAGTGTCGATGATGATCTGGGGACAGAGCAATCAAGAGTAACTATGCTTATTGATCTGCAAGTTGATACTGATATCAAAAAACATCAACAAAGATTAAGGATGCAAACAACGATATCATCGAGATATTATGAATAGAGTTTGTAATTTGTAATTAGTAATTTGTAATTAGTATGTCTTTATTAAAAAACAAGAAGGGGACGGCGCTACTGATGACCATTCTTATATTGAACAGTGTTTTGATAGTGGCTTTGGCCGCCTCTAGGATAGTTATAGTCGGTGTAAAAATGAGCGGAACTCAGGAAAGATCGACCAAGGCTTACTTTGCCGCCGAAGCCGGAGGGGAGAGGGCTTTATGGGAGTGGCGCAAGAACGGATACACCTTCCCTTCGGCTACTACCAGCGAAGATGTTTTTGTGGACACTCTGGGCAACAATAGCAGCTATGATGTTGATTACGCATCTTCTTCCAATGTGGCTACTTTTACTTGCAATGGATCTTTTTCAACCTTGAAAAGAACCATAGAAATAGAGCTTGATTTTAGTTGATCTTGGGAATGTTTATACATTTGTTCGTTTCTTTAAAAAATGATATAATGTGAATAACTTATCAATTAATTAAGTCATTAACATGTCAAAAACAAAAAGCCCTATGAAGATCAACAAGTTAACGATCGTTATCATCGTCCTTATCGTCTGGGCCGTTTTCTCACTTGTTTACATGGCCAATGATTATTGGCAGGATTTCAAGATGGGAAAGATGCAAGCGGCTTATAGCAATGGCTCTTCCCAAGCGGTTGCCCAGATAATAGAGAGGGCCAAGACCTGTGAACCGGTCAATCTGTACGCCGGAGAAACTCAGGTTAATTTGATAGATGTGGCTTGCTTACAAAAACAGGCAGGACAAGGAGAAGGAGCTCAAGCTGAAGAGAATATGAATTCCGAAGAGGAGGAATAATATTGACAGAGGTGGCAAGATAGCAAATAATAGCCGTTGGATATTCCAACGGCTTTTGTTATAATTATTATTAGACATGTTGGTAATTGGTTATTAGTAATTAGTAATTGGTAAATTTGGTATTTTATTGGTTCCTCCCCTTGCTAAGGGGAGGTTAGGAGGGGTTAATGGGATTAGTAATTTGGGATTGTCATCCTGAGGATGCCGCGGAAGCGGGAGACGAAGGATCTGTATTGGGTTATTAGTAATTAGTAATTTGGTATTTGATACTGGATACTGGATATTTGATATTGGTAATTTGCAATTTGCACTTTGATATTTGCAGTTTGTTATGCGTTACGCGTTATGAGTTATGCGTTTTTTAGAGTTTAGGATCTCCTCCGTTACGCGTTATGAGTTTATAATGTTTAGAATTAAAAATTAGAAATTATTTCAAAAATTATAAAATTATAAAATTCAAAAATTAAATTCCCCTCTTTCAGAGGGGGGTGCCGACGGCAGGAGGCGGGGTGTGTTAGGATTTAGAGTTTAGGATCTCCTCCGTTACGCGTTATGAATTATGGACAAAAAAGAAGCTAAAAAAAGAATAAGCAAGCTAAAAGACGAGATAGATCATCATCGTTATCTTTACCATGTTTTGGATAAGCAGGAGATAAGCGATGATGCTTTGGATAGTCTTAAGCATGAATTGGTTGAGATCGAGCAGAAATACCCTGATCTAATAACCGCTGATTCTCCCACTCAAAGAGTAGGAGGTAAGCCTTTGGATAAATTCGAAAAATTCGAGCATAAGCATAGAATGCATTCTCTTTTTGACGCTTTTTCCGAAAACGATATGAGGTCTTGGGAGGAGAGGAATAAGAACATTCTTTCTGATAAAGGTTTATCCCGCGATCTTGAATATTATTGTGAGTTGAAATTGGATGGTATAGCCATGAGTTTAAAATATGAAAAAGGATCTTTATCTGTAGGTGCTACCAGAGGAGATGGTTTTATTGGTGAGAATGTGACCAGTAATGTAAAGACCATAGAAAGCATACCTCTATCTTTCAGAGAGGTTGATCCGGAAGAAGTAGAAAGATTGGGATTCAATAAAAAAGAAACAAAGGAAATAGTAGAAAGATCGGGGAATGACGATATATTAATAAGAGGAGAGGTGGTGATGACGAAGAAAGCTTTTGTCCGCTTGAATAAAAAATATGAAAAGCAGGGCAAGGACACTTTAGCTAATCCTCGTAACGGGGTGGCCGGATCGATCAGGCAGTTGGATCCATCTATCACGGCTGAAAGGGATTTGGACTTTATTGCTTATGAGATCGTTGGCGACCTTCCTTTGAAAAAACACGAAGAAAAAAGCGGATTACTTAGAGCTTTGGGGTTTAAGACCTTGGAAGAGAATCTTAAGTGCCCTTCAATGGAGAGCGTTTTTGATCTTTATCAAAAGATGATCAAGAAAAGGGATGGACTGGATTTTGAAATAGACGGCGTAGTGGTCAAGGTCAACGATCTTGATCTTTGGGAAGTTTTAGGAATAGTAGGAAAAGGACCTAGATATATGATGGCCTATAAGTTTCCGGCCGTACAGAAGACCACTAAGGTGAAAGATGTGATATGGCAAGTAGGCAGAACGGGCGTGCTTACGCCAACAGCCCTTATGGATCCGGTCAATGTCGGAGGAGTTCAGGTTAGCCGAGCTACCTTGCATAATATGGATGAAATAGAAAGGTTGGGACTTAAGGTGGGGGATACTGTGATAATCGAAAGGGCGGGAGATGTTATTCCTAAAGTGGTTAAAGTCCTGCCCAAACTAAGAACAGGAGATGAAAAGAGCATCAAAAGACCTGATAAATGTCCTATGTGTGGAGGCAAGGTTTCCAGAAAAGAAGGAGACGTGGCTTATAGATGCTTGAATAAAGATTGCAATGCAATAGGATTAAGAGAGCTTACACATTTTGCTTCTAAAAAAGCGGTTAATATAGATGGTATGGGAGAAAAGATAGTCAAACAATTATCAGAGGCCGGATTATTGAATGATATTTCCGATTTTTATGCTCTTAAGCCCGGAGATCTTTTGCCCTTGGAAAGATTTGCTGACAGGTCAGTTGATAATTTAATAGAAGCCATTGATAACAGAAGGGTTATAGATCTGTCTAAATTTATTTTTGCTTTAGGTATTCATTATGTTGGAGAAGAAACAGCGATCACACTTGCAAAGAATTTTATCTCTTGGTCAAGAACTAAGAAAGAAAAGATAGAGATAAAGGGAATAAAAAATTATTTCGATCAACTTTCTGTGGAGGATATTAAAAATATGGAAGATATTGGACCGGTTGTGGCGAAAAGCATAAAAAAATGGTGGCAAAATGATAAAAATATAAAGACATTGAAAAAAATGGAAGAGTTGGGGGTTTCTCTAAGGGTTGACCCTCGTTTAGAAGCAGCAGAGGTAGACAATCCTCTAAAAGGGCAGAAAATAGTGTTAACAGGGTCTTTGGAAAAGTTGACAAGAGAAGAAGCTAAAGATAAGATAAGAAAATCAGGGGGCAGTGTTTCCGGGTCTGTTAGCAAAAATACGGATCTATTAGTAGCGGGCATTGAACCCGGAAGCAAATACGATAAAGCTCAAGAATTAGGGGTAAAGATCATTGATGAAGAAAATTTTTTAAAGATGTTGTCCGTGTAACTCGTAACGCACAACAAACTGCAAATAGCAAATAGCAAATAGCAAAGTGCAAATTACAAATTACCAATATCCTAAACGCATAACTCGTAACGCATAACGCGGGAGATCCTAAGCTCTAAATAAATACCAAATTACCAATCACTAATTACTAATCACCAATTACCAATTACTATGTTAAATAAGGATCAAATAAAACATATAGCTGAACTGGCCAGGCTGGAATTGTCCGAAGAAGAAACAGGGGAAATAACCCCTCAGCTTTCTGATATATTGGATTATATAGAGCAGTTGAGAGAGGTTGACACCACGAACGTGGAAGCCACGGCTCAGGTTACCGGTCAGACCAATGTTTTTAGGCAGGATCGTGATGAGAATTGGGCCGAAGATGAGAGGGCAATTGCCTTGAATCAATCTCCTGACGGATTGGAAGGGGGACAGATAAAGGTCAAGAGAGTTTTAGACTAATGATAAATGATAAATTATGTTGAATGAATTAACGATCAAACAAGCGGTGGAAAAGCTGGATAAGAAGGAGATCACTTCGGTTGAATTGACCAAAGCTTGTTTGGATAGAATAAAAAAGGTCAATGATGGATTGAACGCCTGCTTGACCGTTTGCGAGGCGGAAGCGATCGCTGAGGCAGAGAAAGCGGATAAAAGAAGGGAGAAAGGCGAAAAAGGAGGTCTTTTGGGTGTGCCTTATATATGTAAAGATAATATCCTTACAAAAGGGGTTAGAACTACGGCCGCTTCCAAGATACTTGATGATTATACAGCTCCTTATGATGCCACCATCATAAAAAAATTGAAAGAAGCCGGAGCAGTTCTTTTAGGAAAGGCCAATCTTGATGAATTTGCTCATGGCGCCTCTAATGAGAATAGCGCTTACGGCCCGGCTCATAATCCCTGGGATGCGGAAAGGGTTACCGGCGGTTCATCAGGAGGTTCGGCTGCGGCTGTGATCTCTGATATGTGCTTGTTCGCTTTAGGGACCGATACCGGCGGGTCCATACGTTGCCCTTCCAGTTTTTGTTCTGTGGTTGGGGTCAAACCCACCTATGGGCGCAGTTCTCGCTTTGGCTTGATGGCAATGACGTCATCTACCGATGTACCGGGCCCTTTGACCAAAACAGCTGAGGATGGTGCTTTGGTGTTGAAAACAATAGCCGGGCATGATAAGTATGACGCTTCTTCTTCTGAAGAGGATGTTGATGATTATAAAAAGAGATTAGAGGACGATATAAAAGGTTTAAGGATCGGCCTACCTAGAGAATATTTTTCCCATAACTTTGATCAGGATGTAAAAAATATGATCGATCAAGCTATCGATAAGTTCAAGGAATTGGGAGCTGAGATGATCGAAGTTGATCTGCCGCACAGTAAATACGCTATACCGGTCTATTACATAATAACTCCTTCGGAGATAAGTTCGAATTTGGCTCGTTTTGATGGTATCAAATATGGTTTTTCCGACAAACAAGCAAAGGACCTAAAAGATATATATTCAAGTTCACGCGGCAAGTCCTTAGGCAGGGAGACAAAAAGAAGGATAATGATAGGGACTTATGCTTTGTCAGCCGGATATAGAGATGCTTATTATCTGCAAGCGCAAAAAGTTAGAACTATAATAAAGAAAGAGATGGATGCCGAATTGGAAAAGGTTGATTGTCTCCTTACTCCTACCCAGCCAACCACTGCCTTTAAGATAGGTAAGCATTCGGGCGACCCTTTGGATATGTATTTAGAGGATATATTCGTTAGCGGAGCTTCATTGGCCGGTTTACCAGCTATGAGCATTCCTTGCGGTTTTGCCAGCGGTTTACCGGTAGGAATGCAATTGATAGGAAAAAGGTTTGATGAATCCAGGTTATTCAATATTGCTCATAAATATCAAGAGAATACTGATTTTCATAAACAAAAACCTGATTTGGGATCATAGATAGAGTATTCAGTATGTAGTATTCAGTATTTGGCAATTTGGAATATAGATCAGTAAAAGTACTTACTTTAGTAAGTACTTTTTGTATACAACAATAAAACAGCCCTTCCGACTGTTTCTTTTGCTTCAGAGTGAGGGATTCGAAGGGGCCAAGCCCCACGACAACTCGAATACGTTTTTTTATTGGTCAAAGGTGGTTGCTTTCAAGCAAACTGTTGTCAGTATTATGCTTTATACCAAAAGCGAGGGTTCTTCACCCTCATCTCCACAATAAAACAGCCCTTCGGACTGTTTCTTTTGCTTCAGAGTTTGGAACGATATTGGAACTTTTTTGTGTAAATATTAACAATTTTGATAATTAATTTTTATATTATCAAACTAAAATTAATTCGCTCTTTTCTTTTTACTGTTTTTATTGTGTTTTGTTTTTGGGATTCTTAAATCAATCAAAAAATCATCAGCTAATTCAAGGGTTTCAGCAAAAGTCATAGCTATATCATCATCAATTTTTTCATTTATTTTCAATTTAAAAACCACAAAATGATCACATCCCATAGTTTTGTATAGGTCCTCTAAATATTCGGCTTTTTTAATTTTATTCCTGATAACAGTTTGTTTGCCAGAAGTGATATCTACAAAGAAAGTTTTATCATTAAACGAAACTATTTTATCTATACCATACAATCTATCTAAAAGTTCATCTAAAGATAATTCATCAAAAGACAATCCTTCCAATTCTAACTTTTCTTTTACTTTTTTAAAACGCTCCTGAGAATATTCTTTCATAGAATTTAATAAATCTTCTTTTTTTATATCAGGTGTGTCAAAATTAATATCTAAACAACTACATAATTCTATTATTTTATCAAAATCTTCTTCAGACTTTAAAGATTCATTATTAAGATAATTTGGCGATATTGATTTTTCTACTTTATCCTTATTTTCTGCAGAAAGCAATTTTTCCATTTTAAACATATACATTATTATTAATCATAACTATATTTCATTATATTATATATCGTTCCAGAGTGATAAACTCCCTACAAAAAAAGAGGCTAATATTAATCCCTTTTTTCGATGCGGAGAGTGAGGGATTCGAAGGGGCCAAGCCCCACGACAACTCGAATACGTTTTTTTATTGGTCAAAGGTGGTTGCTTTCAAGCAAACTGTTGTCAGTATTATGCTTTATACCAAAAGCGAGGGTTCTTCACCCTCATCTCCACAATAAAATAGCCCTTCGGACTGTTTCTTTTGCGGAGAGTGAGGGATTCGAACCCTCGTGGGCTATTAACCCGCTTGCACTCCAAGCAAGTGCCATAGACCTCTAGGCGAACTCTCCATTATTGATATTTAGTATATATCATAAATTTATAAGTATCAAGTTTGTTCACAGAAAGAAAAAAAGCCTCAGCATCCATTTTGGTAATAGAACTGAAGCTTATAGAAAAGAGGGAAGTTTTCACGAGATAAGGTCTTCCAGTATCTCATAAAGGGACTTTTCTTCCCCAATGTTCTTAAAAGAATAGTCTTTTTTCTGCCGGAATATCTCTATTTCTCCGGCTGCGACCATCCATTCATCCTCATTCCTCCAGGCTTTTTCGATGTTGACCAGCCCCAGAGCTCCTTCCGGCCCAGTGTACATTCTCAGATCTTCCGGGTTGATATGCTCTTTTGCTTGACCATCACCTTTGTAAGTGGAGGTTATGCAAACGATAAGCGAACCTTCAACCCGGGCCAAAAAGACCAGCTTTTCATCCTTTGCCAAACCGAATATCTTCCTTTGCTCCAGATGAACATTCTTAGAGGGCATTTTTACCTCCCGGGTTTTGGTTTTTTGTAAGGATCATCCTCCTTGTGGCTAGAGGTTTAGTTATTTTTTATAATAAAGAGCATAGTTTGTCAATAGTTTATTGCTCTTGCATTTCGGGTTATTTTAAGCTATTCTATTAATGATAATCCAAGAGATATCCAAAGGAGAGGTATCTAAACCTTTTTTATTTTTAATCAAACAGGAATCATCAAAAAGATATGGAAGAGAATATTTTCACTAAAATCTTCAAACCTTCCCATAAAGGGAGAGTATGGCAAGTCTTTATAATCATTCTGCTTTTGGTAATTATTGGCGGATTGGTCGATGCGGGCTCTTATTATAACAGAGGAACGGATTGGCTGGCATCCAAGACAGGTGATACTATCGTTTTACCTAAAGTAAAGGAAATACCTTTTCGATTGGGTTTGGATCTGCAAGGAGGCACTCATTTGGTCTACCAAGCTGATGTAAGCCAAGTTCCCAAGGGAAATGAATCTTCGGCAGTCGAGGGAGTGAGGGATGTAATAGAAAAAAGGGTCAATGTCTTTGGCGTCAGCGAGCCTTTGGTGCAGGTCAACAGGTCGGCCAAGGGAGATTATAGGATAATTGCCGAGCTGGCTGGTATTAGCGATGTCAATGAGGCCATAGAAATGATAGGCGAGACACCTCTTTTGGAGTTCAAAGAAAAGAGCGACGAGGTTCGAGATCTAACAGAAGAGGAAAGGAAAGAAATGGAACAATTCAACGCTGAAGCCGAGGAAAAGGCTGAAGAATTGCTAGGAAAAGTAATATCAGGAGGTGATATATCTTCTTTAGCTGAAGATTACGATGATCGTGAAGAACGCCAAGGCGAGCGCTGGATAACAGAAACCGAATATCCGGTCTTGACCAGAGCGGTCAAAGATCTGGAAGAAGGGGAGAATACCGATATAGTCGAAGTGGAAGACGGTTTGGTCATAGCCGAGCTCAAAGGAAAAAGGATCGCCAAGAACCAAATAACCGGAGAGGAGAAGAAAGAAGTAAAGGCGGCTCATCTTTTGATATGCCACCAGGGATCAGAAGGCTGCTCAAGCGACCTTTCCAAAGAAGATGCATATAACAAGGCCAAAGATATTTTATCTCAAGCCACTGTTGATAATTTTTCCGAATTGGTAAGGGAAAATTCAGATGAACCTTATTCAGAAGAGACTGGCGGTGACCTGGGATGGTTCGGCCGAGGAAGCATGGTGGAACCTTTTGAGAAGGCTTCTTTTTCCGAAAAGGTGGGCATGATCCCTTATGTTGTCGAATCCAAATTTGGTTATCATATAATAAACAAAAAAGACGAAAGATCAATAGAAGAATATAATATAGAGGATATCTTCATTTCTACAATGGACAAGGAAGATATAACCGGACCGGCTACCGGATGGAAGAATACCCAACTTACCGGTAAGTATCTAGAAAGGGCGAATGTCCAATTCAATCCCAATGACGGTTCTCCAGAGGTGGGTTTGCAGTTCGATGGCGAAGGATCCAAACTTTTCGAAGAGATAACCGAAAGGAATGTGGGTGAACCGGTCGCTATATTCCTTGATGGTTATATAATCAGTGCACCAACCGTTAATTCCAAGATAACCGGAGGACAGGCTGTTATTTCCGGAAGATTCAATCTAGAAGAGTCTAAACTTTTGGCGCAACGTTTGAATGCGGGTGCTTTGCCTGTTCCAATAGAATTGATAAGCCAAAAGACAGTTGGTCCCAGCTTGGGAGCAAGGTCTATAAATAATAGTTTGAAAGCCGGTGTGTGGGGGATACTGTTGGTAGTTTTGTTCATGATATTGATCTATAGACTGCCGGGCTTGCTAGCCGTTATCTCTTTAACATTCTATGGAGTATTGGTTTTGGCATTATTCAAGCTGTGGCCAGGATTCACGTTAACCCTTTCAGGACTGGCCGGATTTATTCTTTCCATAGGTATGGCAGTTGATGCCAATGTGTTGATATTCGAAAGATTCAAAGAGGAAAGAAAAGAGGGGAAAGATGTTGGCAAGGCCACGGAATTGGCTTTCAAAAGGGCTTGGCCTTCTATTAGAGATGGAAACGTTTCCACTTTGATAACTTGTTTCATCCTTATTCAATTTTCAACAAGCGTGGTAAAAGGATTTGCCCTTACTTTGTCTCTCGGTGTTTTGGTTTCGATGTTCTCGGCAATAGTGGTAACAAAGAATCTTTTCTTGCTTATTCCGGAAAAATTATTCGATAATAAATTCTTAAACTCAAAATAACATGTACAAGATAATTCCGAAAAGAAAAATTTGGTTCTTGATATCATCCATCCTGATCGTCTCTTCGATCATCTTCTTGTCCGTATGGGGACTTAATTTCGGGATAGATTTCACAGGAGGAAGCCTTTTGGAAGTTAGATTCAAAGGAGAGCGTCCGACCGTAGTGGAGGCGCAAGAAAAGCTTTCAGGGCTAGAACTTGAAAGTTTAGTGGTTCAACCGATAGGTGAGAAAGATATGCTTCTTCGTTTTCAGAACACGGAAGAAAGCAAGCATCAAGAGGTGATATCGGCCTTTGGCGAGGTGGAAGAGCTTCGTTTCGATGCAGTTGGCCCATCTATCGGGAATGAGCTGAAAAGAAGATCATTGATAGCTTCCTTTATGGTGCTGGCTGCTATTATAATCTATATTGCTTGGGCTTTCAGAGAGGTTTCCAAGCCGGTAGCCTCTTGGAAGTATGGATTAACGGCCATTGTTGCCTTATTTCATGATGTTCTTATAGTGTTGGGAGTATTTGCCGTTTTAGGGCATTTCTTTAACATAGAGATCAACACACCTTTTATAGCGGCTATTTTGACCGTTTTGGGTTATTCGGTCAATGATACCATAGTGGTGTTCGATCGTATCAGGGAGAATCTTCCGAAAAGTGATGAGGATTTCGAAGGGACGGTCAACTCCAGTGTAAATCAAACCATCACTCGTTCCATATACACCTCTATTACCACCTTGTTGGTTCTTATAACCATTCTTATATTCGGAGGATCGAGTATTAGGGATTTTGTCCTGGCTTTATCCATAGGTGTCTTCATAGGTACTTATAGTTCCATTTTCGTTGCTTCGCCCTTATTGGTCGCTCTTAATAGAAAATAGCATAATATCAGTGATACATACCATAAAAAAGGCCATAAAAAGGCCTTTTTTTGCTTTGACAAAGGGGGTTTTTTAAGCTAAGATATAAAAACAAGAGACGGTCATTTGAAGCTTATTTAAGAGCGTTATTGTATAAAATAATTGAACAATAGCTCATTGCTTCATTGCTCCATCGTGCAATTCAGGCAACGATGGAACAATTTAACAATGAAACAATGAAAATGTTACAGTCAAAACTTTTTACCAAAACTATCAAAGAGGTGCCTAAGGATGAAACCAGCTTTAATGCTCAAGTATTGATCAAGGCCGGTTTTATCGACAAATTATCAGCTGGGGTATATTCTTTTCTTCCCTTGGGTTTGAGGGTTCTTAACAAGATAGAGAACGTGATCAGGGATGAAATGGACAACATTGGCGGGCAAGAGGTTCTAATGCCGGCCCTTTCCCCAAAAGAGAATTGGGATAAGACCGGGCGCTGGGATTCACTTGATGTACTTTTCAAAGTGTCAGGAGCTGATGAGAAGGAATATGCCCTTGGAGCCACTCATGAAGAGGTTGTATCTCCTTTGGCCAAGCGCTTCATATTTTCTTATAAGGATCTGCCAATGTACCCTTATCAGATACAAACCAAGTTTCGTAACGAACCTCGGGCCAAGGCCGGTCTTATGCGCGGGCGTGAATTCTCGATGAAGGATCTTTATTCCTTCAGTGAAAGCCAGGCGGATCTGGATAAGTTCTATGAAATGGCCAAGCAGGCTTATTCCAAAGTATATGACAGGCTTGGAGTGGGGGATATAACTTATTTGACATATGCTTCCGGCGGTACTTTTTCCAAGTATTCGCATGAGTATCAAACATTATGCGAGGCTGGAGAGGATATCATTTATATATGTGATAAGTGCAGAGTAGCCATAAATGAAGAGATCATAGAAGAGCAGACCAAGTGTCCTATTTGTGGCAGAGATGATCTTCGCAAGGAAAGATCAGCTGAGGTCGGTAATATATTCAAACTAGGAAATAAATATACAATTCCTTTCGATGTTAAATATACTGATAAAGAAGGCCGGTCCAAAGATGTCATTATGGGTTGCTACGGTATAGGTCCAAGCAGATTAATGGGAACCATAGTGGAGGTCTCGCATGACGATAGAGGAATAATTTGGCCTAAGGAGATAGCTCCTTTTCAAATTCATATTGTAGGTTTGTTCGGGAAGGAAGGTTCGGACGAAGTAAAGGAAAAAGCTTTGCATATCTATAATGAGCTGAAGAAGAAGGGAGTAGATGTTCTTTTTGATGACCGTGAAGATGTTTCGGCCGGCGAGAAATTCGCTGACGCCGACCTTATAGGGTGTCCTTTAAGGATAGTGGTAAGCTCTAAGACCCTTAAAGAGGATACTGCGGAATGCAAAGGCAGATCAGAGCAAGAAGCTAAGTTTATCAAGATAAATAATCTTATTAAGGAGATCGTCGGTGATGTTGAATAAAATATTAGGAAAATTCTCAAAAGACCTAGGCATAGACCTGGGAACCAAAAATACTTTGGTCTATACCCCTGATAAAGGAATAATAGTCAATGAGCCTTCCGTGGTGGCTGTTAACATAAGAACGGATGAAATATTAGGTGTGGGGGATGAGGCCAAGAAGATGGTTGGCAAGACTCCGGCTCATATCAAAGCCATAAAACCTTTGGTTGATGGTGTTATTTCGGATTTTGAAGTGACTGAAAAGATGATAAAATATTTTATTGACAAGGTGCATTCAGAAACTTTCACCATAGCTCCTCGTCCAAGGATGATAATCGGTATCCCGATAGAGATCACAGAGGTAGAAAAGAAAGCGGTGGAGGACGCGGCCAAAGCGGCCGGAGCTAGAGAGGTCTTTTTGATAGAGCAGGCCATGGCTGCGGCCATCGGCGCTCGTTTACCGGTTACCGAACCTAAGGCCACTATGATGGTGGATATAGGCGGAGGAACTTCGGAAATAGCCGTTATATCCTTAGGAGGAGCGGTTACTTACAGATCCTTGACCTCGGCCGGAAATAGTCTTGATAATGATATAATAAATTACATAAGAGAAGAGTTCAATATTCTAATAGGAGAGCAAGTGGCTGAGAATGTGAAGGTTAGAGTGGGGTCGGCCACCGAGCTGAAAGAAGGTTTAGAAATGGAAGTGAGAGGCAGAGACTTGGTCAATGGCCTGCCCAGGTCGGTAGCGGTCGATGATTCCCAAATAAGAGATGCGATAGGCAAGACTATCAATAAAATAATAGAGAATATAAAGAATACATTGGAGATAACGCCTCCGGAGTTGGTAGCTGATATATATGAAAATGGTATATACTTGGCAGGGGGAGGGGCTCTTCTAAGAGGTTTGGATAAAGAAATAGCTCGAGTGACCAAAATACCGGTCAGAATAGCCGATGATCCTTTAACATGTGTTGTTAGGGGAACCGGAGTTCTTTTGTCAGACGCGAACTTGCTGGAAAAGGTAGTTACGCCCGGATCTGAGGAACTGTAATATTTTTTTATTCCTTAAAAGGCCGTGTCCATGATCGAAAAAGTACGGATATGAAGAAGAATAATTTCAAAACAATAACAGTATTGATAGCAATCGCGGGGTTGCTTGTTTTTTTATATTTTGTTGATTTTCTATCACCGATCAGAGGAGTGGTGCATAAAGGTTTAAGTCCGGCAATGTCCCATCTGTATTCCTTTGGTTCGAATATAAAGAATGCTTACAGGAAACAAGCAGACAAGTTGGATATGGCCGGAGAAATGAGGGTTTTGGAAGAAAAGGTGGATAGATTACTGGTGGAGAATGCCGAATTGAAGGAGATCAAGGAGGAAAATGAAAGATTGCGCGGCCATTTGGATTTTTTGGACAACAAGGATTTTGGATACAAGATGGCCCACGTTATATCCAAGGGCTTAGCAGTAGCTTTAAAGGAAAGTGAGAAGGATATAATAATAGATAAAGGCAAGGCTCAAGGACTTTATCCCGGATTGGCGGTAGTGAATAGCCAAGGGGTTCTAGTAGGCAAGATTGCCAAGGTAGATGAGAATGTTTCCAGAGTTAATCTTTCCAATAATGAGGATTGTAAATTGGCTGCCACTATTCAGAATAATGACAGGACGATAGGCATAGTCAAAGGAGAGCTTGGGCTCACCATGAGGATGGATTTTATAGCTCAGAACGAACAGATCAACGAAGGCGATCTGGTCGTTACTTCGGGATTGGAGGAGAGCATTCCCCGAGGCCTGGTAGTAGGCGAGGTTTCTAGAATAGACTCAAGCAGTAATGAAATATGGAAGAGTGTGGTCATAGAATCTCCGGCAGATTTCGAGGACCTGATAATGGTATCAGTGATCATGCCCTAATTTCTTAATGTGATAATTTTATGTGGATCAAGATAGCTATTAACTCCATCTTGGTGATATCATTGTCGCTTTTGCAGATGTCTTTCATAGGCGGATTGCCTTTTCCTTTTAGTGAATTGAATTTATTGATAGTTTTTTTGGTTTTCTTTCAAGCTCTTTCTAAGAATTTTCATAATATATGGATGTTTATTTTGATCGGTTTTATATTTGATATATTTTTTATTCCTACGATCAATATATTTTTGTTGGTTTGGCCGGCGACCTTTACGGTTTCTTACCTTCTTTTTTCCAATCTTTTCACTAATCGTTCACTTTTTTCGCTTTTGGCAACCTGTTGCTTGACCACCTTTTTCTTTTTGTTCGCCAGCGGGACACTTATCTATCTTTCGGAAATGTTCAGATCAGGGGCGGACTTATTTTTCTTGAGCGAGGATTTTTGGTCTAAATTATCTTTCCAGATATTATTGAATTCGTCAGCGGTGACCATTTTCTTTTATATCTTTAATTTTTTGAGCAACAGGCTACGCCCTGTGTTTATGATAAAGTATTGACATGCATCCAAAGAATAGAAGAAAGATAAATAATACTTCCGACCCTTTCATTATCAAAGAAGGGGATGGGGGATATGGTAAATTAGAGAAAGTATCCTATGCCAAGCAATGGATAGAGAATTCTTACAATCCCGAAGGTGGAAGTAATGAAGTAGTGGGCAGGACTTTCAATTTTTCCAAATTGCGGGCAATAAACGTTGCTATTCTTGTGTTCGTTTCCATTTTGATCGGCCGGGTTGCTTGGCTGCAGGTCATTCAAGGCGATCATTATAGTTCTTTGGCGGAAAGAAATAGTATACGTTTGGAAAGGACAGAAGCCAAAAGAGGGGTGATCTATGATCGTAACAATGAGACACTGGTTAGAAATGTGGCCAACTTCGTACTCTATTTGACCCCAATAGATCTGCCTGAAGATGAAAGCGAGAGACAGGCCCTTGTAGACAGGGTTATAAGAATGGCAGTTGAGCATGAGGATGAGTATGATGAATTGATGGGATCTGCCCAGGAAAAACTAAAAGAAATAGTCATTGGATCCCTTAAATCTTATCAACCGATCTTCATAGCTGACAACATACCTTATGATAAGGCCTTGAAACTTTTTTTGGAGGTGGAATCAATGCCCGGCGTAACCATATCCAGTAAGAGCAGAAGACAGTATTTGACCGAAGAGGTTTCTTCTATGTCGCACATCTTGGGCTACACAGGAAAGATAAATGAAAAAGAAATGGAGAGAGTTGGTGATGATTATTTACCAATAGATTATATCGGCAAAACCGGTATAGAGAATTTTTGGGAGAGTGAACTTAGAGGCAAGAATGGGAAAAAGAAAATAGAGGTTGATGCTTTGGGCAATGAAAAGAAGATAATAAGCAAGATAGATGAGACGGACGGTCATAATTTGGTTTTGACCATTGACCTTGGTCTGCAAAGAAGTATAGAGAAGATAGTTTCTTCTGAGCTGGAAAAAGGAGGGCTCCAAAAGGCGGCAGTCATAGTTCTTGACCCGAACAACGGAGAGGTCTTGTCGTTGGTGAGCCTGCCATCTTTTGATAATAATGTTTTTGCCGGAGGTATAAGCAGTAAAGAGTATAAAGAACTCATAGAAGATGAGGCCAACCCTCTTTTTGCTCGTGCTACTGCCGGAGAGTATCCGTCAGGTTCGACCATAAAGCCGGTGGTGGCCCAGGCGGCTTTGGAAGAGAATATAATAAGCGAGAACACAACTTTTTTGAGCACGGGAGGATTATCCATTGGCCAATGGTTCTTCCCCGATTGGCGTTACGGAGGCCACGGGCGTACCGATGTTAGAAAAGCGATCGCCCAATCGGTTAACACTTTCTTTTATTATATAGGAGGAGGTTATGATGATTTTGTCGGTTTAGGAGTTAAGAAGCTTAGTAATTATTTCAATCTTTTTGGGCTAGGTCAGCAATTGGGAATAGACCTGCCTTCTGAAGCGTCCGGCTTTGTTCCGACTAAATCTTGGAAAGAAGATACTAAGAAGGAAAGGTGGTATATAGGAGATACTTACCATTTGGCCATTGGACAAGGGGATCTTTTGGTTACCCCTTTGCAGGTAGCTAACTTTACCTCGGTGTTCGCTAATAAAGGAACTCTTTATCGTCCGCACGTGGTCAAGAAAATATTGGATTCTGATGACACTTTAATAAGAGAGATAGATAATTATGTGATAAGAGATGATTTTTTGGATGATTATGATCTGGAAGTGGTCCGACAAGGTATGCGCGAGACAGTGACCAAAGGGTCTGGTCGTCGTTTGAACAGTTTGCCGGTAGAGGCAGCTGGAAAGACCGGAACTGCCCAGTGGTCCAGTAAACGCCCTCCTCATGCTTGGTTTGCCGGCTTTGCCCCCTATGATGATCCGGAAATAGCTATTGCCGTTCTAGTTGAAGAAGGTGAAGAAGGGAGTAAAATTGGCGTAACTATAGCCAAAGAGATATTTGAACATTACTTTGACAAAGAAGAGGAAAGTGAGTAATATATTAATATAATTTACATTTTTTGATATTTTATCCTTTCGGATAAGGATATTAATTTTAAAATAACAGTTATGATCGATAAAGGGAATAAAAATATTTTTATAGGGATGGAAGAGGACGTTTTGGGTTTTTGGGATAAGAATAATGTTTTTGAACAGACTTTGGCCAAGGATTCCCCGAAAGGAGATTATGTTTTTTATGATGGCCCTCCGTTCGCTACCGGAACTCCGCACTATGGACATTTAGTAGCCAGCGTGATGAAAGATGTGGTACCAAGATTTTGGACTATGAAAGGATATCATGTAGATAGAGTTTGGGGCTGGGATTGCCACGGGCTTCCAATAGAGAATATAGTGGAGAAGGACCTGGGAACTAAAACCAAGAAAGAGATAGAAGAAGATGTAGGGGTGGAGAAATTCAACGAAGCCGCCAGGTCTAAGGTTTTTTCTTATGTCAATGAATGGAAAAGAACAATAAGGAGACTGGGGCGTTTCGTGAACATGGAAGATGCTTATAAAACAATGGATCTTTCTTTTATGGAGACCATTTGGTGGGTCTTTAAAGAATTGTGGGAAAAGGATCTGATATACAAGGATCATCGCTCCATGCATATTTGTCCTCGTTGTGAAACAACTCTTTCGCAGTCGGAAGTGACAGAGGGCTATAAAGATATAAAGGATCTGACCGCTGTGGCTAAATTCGAACTTGTAAATGAGCCGGGAACCTATGTTTTGGCTTGGACCACCACTCCTTGGACTTTGCCCGGCAATGTCGCCTTAGCTGTTGGCAGTGATATAAATTACGTTAAAGTAGAGATCGAAGGTGAGAAGTATATATTGGCCAAGATCCTAGTGGGTGATGTGCTTAAAGATAGGGAGTATAAGGTAGTCGATCAATTAAAAGGCTCTAAGCTGGCCGGTTTGCAATATCGTCCTCTTTTTGATGCTTATCATAAGAAAGACGACCTTGATAAGGCGGATAATGGATGGAAAATATATGAAGCTGATTTTGTAACCACTGAAGAAGGTACCGGCGTAGTTCATATAGCTCCTGCTTTCGGAGAAGATGATATGGAGTTAGGCAGAAGACACGATCTGCCTTTCGTGCAACATGTAAAAAGAGACGGAACTTTCGTTGAAGAACTTGGAGATCTGTCAGGTATGAATGTAAAGCCAAAAGATGATCCAATGGCCACTGATGTGGAGATAATAAAATATCTGGCTCATAGTAATTTACTTTTCCATAAAGAGAAAACCGAGCATTCTTATCCTCATTGTTGGCGTTGCGACACTCCTTTGCTTAATTACGCCACCTCTTCTTGGTTTGTTGATATAAAAAAGATAAAACCTCGTATGTTGGAGCTGGCCAAGGATATAGATTGGATGCCGGAGCATATGAAAGAAGGGCGTTTTGGCAACTGGCTTGAAGGGGCGCGTGACTGGTCCATATCCAGGCAGCGTTTTTGGGCTTCGGTCATACCTATTTGGGAATGCGAATGCGGAGAAAGGAAGGTCATTGGTTCGGTTGCCGAACTGGGAGAGCTTTCCGGGCAGAAAGTGGAAGATCTACACAAACATGTAGTTGATAAGATAACTTTCAAATGCGATAAGTGCGGGGAAAAAATGAGAAGGATACCCGATGTTTTTGATTGTTGGTTCGAGTCCGGCTCTATGCCCTATGCTTCCATACATTACCCTTTTGATAATAAGGAAAGGTTCGACAAGGCTTTTCCGGCCGAGTTCATTGCCGAAGGTTCTGATCAGACAAGAGCTTGGTTCTATTATCTACATGTTATCGCTACCGGTATCAAGGATTCCAATGCCTATAAGAATGTCGTGGTCAACGGAACGGTTTTGGCCGAAGATGGTAAGAAAATGAGCAAGAAGCTTAAGAATTATCCGGATCCCAATAATGTGATGGAAACTTACGGGGCTGATGCTTTGCGTTATTATCTTTTGACCTCTCCGGTAATGATGGCTGATAATTTGAATTTTTCCGAAAAGGGCGTAGCCGAAGCTATGCGTAAGCTTAATAATATATTATGGAATGTTTATAAATTTTACGAAACCTATGCCAAGCCAGAGCTAAAACTCCAAACTCCAAACTCCGAAAATATTTTAGATAAATGGATGTTGGCCAGATTGGATCAATTGATAGGAAGTGTAACAGAGGGAATGGAAAAGTATAATTTGCCCAAAGCGACCAGGCCGATAGTCCAATTCATAGACGATCTGTCTACTTGGTATTTAAGAAGGAGCCGTGATCGCTTCAAGGGCGATGATGAAAATGACAAGGAAGAAGCCTTGAGGACCATGGGTTATGTACTTTTGGAACTTTCCAAGGTATTGGCTCCGTTCACTCCATTCATTGCCGAACAGCTTTATCAAAAGGTGTCCGGCTTTGATCTTAAAGACGAGAATAGATCTGTGCATCTGGAGGATTGGCCCGCTTTTTCTGATAATTTTAAAGATCATTCTCAGGTATTAGAGGAAATGGAAAAAACCAGAAAAGTAGTTGAACAGGGTTTGGCCAAAAGAGATGAAGCTGGAATTCGAGTAAGACAACCACTTTGCAAACTGCAAACTGCAAACTGCAAACTGCAAAAAGAATATTTACAATTAGTAAAGGACGAGGTTAATGTAAAAGATATTGTATGTAAAGGCGGGGAAGGTGACCTGTCCGTTGATTTGGACTTGGAGTTGACACCGGAGTTGATAGCTGAAGGTATTTGCCGGGAAGTGATCAGAACGGTCAACGCCATGCGCAAAAAGAACGGATTGACCATCAAGGACAGGATAGATATATACTATAAGGCCGAAGGCGAAGCTAAGGAAGCGATAGAAGAATACAAAGGGCAGATAATCAAAGAGACCCTGGCTGATAGCCTGGAAGAAGGGGAGCGCGAAACAAAGAAAGAAGTGAAGGTGAATGATGATAATATAATTTTAAGCATTAATAAAAGATAATATCTTTTGATATTTGGATCTTTGAAGACACAGGGTCGTTTTCAAATTTCAAATTTCAAATTTCAAATTAAATGAGTTATGTTACTTGGATCATTCTAGGAGTGATCATTTTAGCGGCTCTTTATGTTATTGGTGTGTACAATGGATTGATAAGACTAAAGAACCGAACCGATGAGGCTTGGTCCGACATCGATGTTCAATTAAAAAGAAGATATGATCTTATTCCAAATTTGGTAAATACGGTAAAAGGCTATGCCGAGCATGAGCAAGAAACTTTGGAGAAGGTTGTTAATGCCCGCAACCGGGCTATGAATGTTTCCGGCGATGATTCCCAGGCCAAGTCCGAGGCCGAGAATCAGCTGACCGGCGCTTTGAAGTCTATCTTTGCCTTGTCTGAGAGTTATCCGGACCTGAAAGCCAATCAGAATTTCATGGAATTACAAAGAGAGCTTTCTGATACCGAGAACAAGATCCAGGCGGCCAGGCGTTTTTACAACGGCAATGTCCGTGACCTGAATACCAAGATCCAGGTCTTTCCTTCCAATATCATCGCTAGTATGCTTAATTTTAAGGCCAGAGAATTCTTTGAAGTGGAGAACGAGGAAGAGAAGGAGAACATAGATGTTAATTTTTAATTTTATAATTTTTAATTTTGTAAATAATTTTTAAGTCTTAATTTTAAAGTTAAGACTTATTTGAAAAATTACAAAATTACAAAATTTAAAAATTATAGATGACTCTCTATAATCACTCAGATGCGAATGCCAGAAAAACGTGGATCTTGATATCCGCGTTCTTCGTTTTGGTCATAGCTTTGGGTTGGGTATTCTCTTACGCTATAGATAGTCCGGCTATACTTTATATCGCCGTATTCATAAGCATTTTTATGAGCATCGGCAGCTATTGGTTCTCGGACAGAATGGTGCTTTCTATAAGCGGCGCTCACAAACTGGAGTTCAATGACAACAAAGAGCTTTATAGGATAGTGGAAAATCTTTGCATAACCGCCGGTTTGCCCATGCCCAAAATATATGTGATAGAGGACTCGGCTCCGAACGCCTTTGCCACCGGGCGCGACCCCGAGCACGCTGTCGTGGCCATGACTACGGGATTATTGCAGAAATTGGACAGGTCGGAATTGGAGGGAGTGATCGCTCACGAGCTTTCGCATATAGGCAATCGCGACATCCTGTTGGCGACCGTAGTGACCGTATTGGTCGGTATAGTCGTTTTGCTGGCTGATCTTTTCCGCCGCTATTTGATATTCGGAGGAAGGAATAGAGGTTCCGGCAAAAGGGATGGGCGTTTGCAGTTGATAATATTTATAGCCGCCATCATCCTTTCCATATTGGCTCCGCTTTTTGCGGCCTTGATGCAATTTTCCATTTCTCGAAAGCGGGAATTCAAAGCCGATGCCGACGGCGCTCTTCTTACTCGTTATCCGGAAGGACTGGCCATGGCGCTGGCCAAGATAGCCAATGATCAAGAGCCTCTGGAAGCAGCTAACCGAGCCACGGCTCATTTGTATATAGCTTCGCCTTTAAAGGGCAAGCAGAAGAAGAAAGGGTTCTTCGCCAAGGCCTTTATGACCCACCCGCCGGTGGAAGAGAGAATAGCGGCGCTGAGAGGAATGAAATAAATTATAAATTTTTAATTTAAAATTTGAAAACAATTTTTAATGAATTAATTTTTAAAAAGGAGATTGAGTTGCAATGAATTGGATAAAAGATAGGATATTTTATATTTTTTTAGTTGGATTGGTGATATTGGGGTTAGTTCATCTTTTTTTTGATACATACTTAGAAAGAGTTAATAATATTATACTTTGGATTACTGCTCTTATAATTTTTTATTATACCTGGGAAACAGGCGCTTTAAGAAGAGAAACACAAAAACAAGGTCAGTATGAAACAATGCCAGTTTTAAGGGTGCAATGGTATAGTTATGAAGGTAGATTAGAAGAAAAACAAGATGAAAGTAAAAAAATTTTTGTAATAGTTAATAACGGAAAGGGGGTGGCAATAGAGGTTAATGTTAAAAAAGTTGTTTAAAAATTTCAAATTTCAAATTAAAAATTATAAAATATGACTTCAAGACAAATTTACGATCTGGCCATAAAAATGGGAACTAAGGCCGACCTAAGAGGAGAAAGATCCGTTCAAAAATATTTGGAAAGGACCAAGAATAAATACGATAAGCTTTCAGGCGAAGCTAAGAAGAATTTTGATAAGGAGCGTTTGGAAAATCCATATTCAGATACTCGTTTCTTATTTGATTCCAAAAAGAAAAAAGAAGTGAAGAAAATAATGGTTGGTATCGATCTTGGCCAGGAAATGATAGTGGGTAAAGATCTGGGTGCAGACCTGTTCATCAACCATCATCCTTTGGGCAAGGCCTTGGCCGGATTGGATGAAGTTATGCATCTGCAGGCCGAGGTGTTGGCGAATTACGGTGTGCCGATAAATATAGCTGAACAGGTGATAAAGACCAGAATATCTGAAGTCGGCCGCAGCGTGACTTCGGGAAATTACAACCGGTCCGTTGATATGGCCAGATTGTTAGGAGTGGACCTGATGTGTCTGCATACGGTTTGCGACAACTTGGGGGCCGAGTTCATTAAAGCGATAGTGGAGAAGGATAAGCCGGAATATGTTGAAGACCTGATAGGTGTGATGATGAAGATCCCTGAGTATCAGGAAGCGGCCAAGGATAATGCTGGACCTAAGCTGTTCGCCGGTTCACCGGAGAATCATTGCGGCAAGATCGCCGTTACCGAATTCACCGGAGGCACCAGTGGCTCCAAGGATATATTCGAGAAAATGTCCCAGGCCGGCATTGGTACCATTATCGGGATGCACATAGGGGAAGAGCATAGAAAAGAGGCGGAAAAACATCATATGAATGTTTTGATCACGGGACATATGTCATCTGATTCAATCGGCCTTAATCTTTTCTGCGATGAATTGGAGAAGAAAGAGATAGAAATAATACCCTGTTCCAGCTTTATCAGAATATCAAGGAATAAGAACAAATAATTTTTAATTTTTAATTTAAAATTTGAAAACAATTTTTAAACATTTAAATTGTTTAAAAAATAAAAATTTCAAATTAAAAATTTTGTTAAGATAAATAATGGTTTTTTCAGAAAGCCGATCTATGTCACAAAATATAAAAATAGAACTTCTTGCGCCGGCTGGCAATTTAGAAAAAGCGGTCAATGCTTTTGCTTTCGGGGCAGATGCGGTTTATTTGGGCGTGCCGGATCTTTCTTTACGGGCCCGTATCAACGATTTTGATGACCAGAAGATCAGAGAGGCGGTTGCAAAAGCACACGATCAAAACAAAAAGGTCTATGTGACCATCAATATCTTTGCTCATAATAAACATATAGATAAATTGCCAAAACATATCAAGCATCTTGAAAAAATAGGTGTTGATGCGATCATAGCCTCTGACCCGGGCGTTATAGCTATGATAAGAGAGATCTGGCCAAAGTGCGAGATACATCTTTCTACCCAGGCTAATTGCACCAATTGGAAGTCAGCTGAGTTCTGGCAGAGACAAGGTGTCAAAAGGATCATTTTGGGTCGAGAAACCACTTTGAAGGAAATAAAAGAGATCCACAAGAAGTGCCCTAAGTTGGAGCTGGAAGTGTTCGTTCATGGAGCTATGTGTATGGCTTATTCAGGACGTTGTTTTTTATCTAAATATTTTTTAGACAGATCCGGTAATTTGGGCGATTGTGTTCAGCCCTGCCGCTGGAATTATTTCATAAGCGAAGAAAAAAGACCTGAGGATCCTTTGCAATTGGTCGAGGATAAAAAAGGTTCTTATATCTTAAGCTCAAAGGATCTTTGCTTGATAGAATATTTAGACGAATTGAAAAAAGCAGGAGTTTCTAGTTTTAAAATAGAAGGTCGGACCAAGAGTGTTTATTATCAAGCAACGGTGGTTAACGCTTATCGGCAGGCGATAGACAAATTGCAAATTGCAAAGAGCAGATTGCAAAAAACAGAATACAAAAAATTTGTTAAAAAATTATTTGATGAGCTGAATACTAGGTTGGTGCATCGGGGATATTTCACCGGTTTTCTTTTTGGTGGCCAGGGCGATCAAGAATTAAAAAGAAGTAGAACTAGCCCCGCCTGGGAGTTTTGCGGACAAGTTATTTCAAATAAAAAAATATCAAATATCAAATATCAAACAACTATCAAGGTGCACAATACTTTGAAGACAAAAGAGACGATCGAAGTGGTTAGGCCGTTCTTGCCTGTGCTAAAGACCAAAATAAAAAAGATGCTTGATACTAAGACTAAAAAACCCTTAGAGGAAGCGCATGGCGGGAGCGGGGGAAAGAGTGTTATAATAGAAACAGAACAAGATTGGCCTTTGTTTAGTGTGTTAAGGAGAAAAACAAGATAAATTTTAAATTTGAAAATAATTTACGATTCACCGATGTTAGATCTTTTAAAATTCGGTCATTAAAAATTGTTTAAAAATTAAAAATTTCAAATTAAAAATTCATAAATATGATCAGTTATCTTGAAGGGAAAATCATAAAAAAAGGAATTAATTATATATTATTGAATGTTGGCTACGTCGGTTATAAGATATTTGTAAACGAGAAGTTTCTATCAGAATTGGCCGGAGGTGATGAAATAACTGTTTGGACACATCAATATGTTCGTGAGGACAGTTTGGACCTTTACGGATTTTCCAATGATGAAGAGTTGGACCTTTTTGAGATCTTATTGTCCATATCCGGTGTTGGGCCGAGATCCGCCTTAGCTGTGCTTGCCATAGCTGGTGTTTCCGAGATAAGGTCAAGTATTGCTTCCGGAGACCCGTCATTGCTAACCAAAGTTTCCGGTATAGGTAAAAAAACCGCTGAAAGGGTTGTTTTGGAACTGCGTGATAAAATGGCAGAGATGAATACTGTGTCTGGGGGATCGGTCGGGCCTATGACAGGGCAGAGCCAGAACAGCGATGAGATGGATGCTTTGGTTTCTTTGGGTTACAGCTTGCAACAAGCCAGAAAGGCCTTATCTGAAGTGGATCCGCAAATAAATGATCCAGGTGAAAGGATAAAACGAGCGCTTAAAACGATCAAGAATTAAGAATAATGTTAGTTAATTGTTTTTAAAATGAGATTTTTAAAGATAAACGACCAAAGAGAATACAACGCTTTTGTGCGTCAACAAGAACATGCGCAATTTTTGCAGTCTTGGCAATGGGGAGAGTTCCAGGAAAAGATCGGCAACAAGGTCATTAGGGTTGGCGTGGAAGATAACGGAGAATTGAAAGCAGCGGCTACTTTGATCAAGAAGGATGTCGGTTTGAAAATGGCCTATCTTTTTTCTCCACGTGGGCCGATCTTTGATTATCGAACTCTTTGTGACAAGAATGCCGACGAGTGTGACCTGGGAGAAACCAGTGATATCAAAGCCTCAGAAGTCATATTTTCGGGGATCGAAGATCTGGCCAAAAAAGAAAAAGCGATATTTTATCGTTTTGAACCGATCTGCGGCAGAGGCAAGTGCCCGATCATTTTCAAAAAGACTATAGATGTAGAGCCTTCCAAAACGATGATCTTGGATCTTTCCTCCTCTGAAGAAGATATATTGGGAGCTATGCACCATAAAACAAGATATAATATACGTTTGTCAGCCAGAAAAGGAGTTCAAGTGAAGGAGTCTAGACCCGGGAACAAGTTTGATGATTTTTGGAATGTAATGACCATGACCGGCAACAGGGATGATTTTAAAGTTCATTCCTACGACCATTACAAGAAGATGTTGGAGGTAGATGACTGTTTTATGAAATTATTCACAGCCGAGATCGGTGGCAGCTTGTTGGCGGCCGGTATCTTTTCTTTTTTTGGTGATACTGTAACTTATGTCCACGGAGCTTCTTCTAATGAGAAAAGAGAAGTAATGGCACCTTATCTACTTCAATGGCATGTGATGAAGCTGGCCAAGCAGGCTGGATTCAAATTTTATGACCTTTATGGAATAGATGAGGATAAATGGCCGGGAGTCACCAGATTCAAAAAAGGGTTCAAAGGGCAAGAAGTGGTTTATCCCGGAACTTTTGACAAGATCTTCAAAGATAGATATTATCAAGTATATAAGTTAATAAGAAAGATAAGAAGAGCTTTTTGACCCTTTTTTCCATGTTTTAATAGGGCCTGACGATCAGGCCTTTTTAGTTTGCTTGAAAGGGTAAAAGGTTCTATAATCATAATATATGGATCAGTTTCTAAGTTTCATAAAAAGGATCATACCTACCAAGGTTTTTAAGGCCTTGCAACCCATATACCATTACATTTTAAGCTGGTTCTCTTCTTTGATCTGTGGTTGGCCCTCGGAAAGGATAATCGTTATCGGGATCACCGGAACGACCGGCAAGACTTCCAGTGTCTATATAATGGCAAAATTATTGCGGTCTTTTGGCTATAAGGTCGGTTATACTTCCACGGCCATGTTCTCTGACGGTGATCGAGATTGGCTTAATGACAAAAAGATGACCATGGTGGGCAGATTGTTCACCCAGAGGATGCTTTCTAAAATGGTGAAGAACGGATGCCAATTTGCCATTGTAGAGACTACTTCAGAGGGGATAAAGCAATTCAGGCATAGGTTCATAAATTATGATTGGCTGGTGTTTACCGGCCTGTATCCTGAGCACATAGAATCCCATGGTAGCTTTGAGAACTATAAACAAGCCAAAGGAAGACTGTTCGATCATCTTAAGAGGTGTTCGGTAAAATATGCCAGTGACAAGCTGCAGGTCTTTAAAAGTATAAGCGGTTTTAAGAAGCTTGATCTGAACCGTATAAAGAAAAGGATAATTGTTAATCTGGACGATGAACACGCGCCTTATTTTTTATCTTTTTGGTCAGATGAGAAACTTGGATATGCAACCGGCAAAGTTAATGATGAGGACTTACCTGATAATTTGAAAGTGGTTCATTACGGCTCTTTCAAGACTAACAAGAAAGGGATAAGTTTCGAAGTGATGGGACAGAGGATGTATTTAGGTCTTTATGGTAAGTTCAATGCGGCCAATGCCATGAACGCCATAGCGATAGCCGCTGTTCTGGAAAAAACTCCTGAACAAGTAAGAGACGGCCTTTCAGAGATAGATGGCGTACCCGGGCGCTTGGAAAAGATAGACGAAGGGCAAGATTTCGTTGTTATAGTTGATTATGCTTTCGAACCTCGAGCCATGAATAAATTATATGGAGTTGCCAGTGAGATAGATCATAAAGATATAATTCATGTATTAGGAGGTACCGGAGGGGGGAGAGATAAGGACAGGCGGGCTAAATTGGGTAGAATAGCTGGAGAAAAAGCTAAGTTTGTTATAGTTACCAATGAAGATCCTTATGACGAGGACCCTCAACAGATAATGGACCAGGTTGCCCAAGGGGCGATAAAGGCGGGTAAAAGGGAAGAAAAGGACCTATTCAAGATAATAGATAGAGGGTTGGCCATTGAAAAAGCGATCAAGTTGGCCAGTGAGAACGATGTAGTATTGATAACTGGCAAAGGATGCGAGCAAGCTATCTGTGTGGCTTGCGGCAGAAAGGTCAAATGGGATGATCGTCAGGCAGTCAGAGAAGTATTGAAAAACAAGGAGAAGAAGGTTGAAGATAAATAATGGAGCAAACATTAGTTAAAAAAATAAAAATATTAATAAAACTCTAAAAGCTATTGACATAATATAAAAATATTGCTAATCTTTAAAGACAATTGAATACAAGTTCTGCAAGTGCGAATCAAAAAGGTGATTTTTGGTTTTTTTCTGTTTACATAAATTCAAAAACAAAAAATAAAATAGAAAATTATTAAACCTTTGTTCATCTTTTCTTTTTCCTTGGTCCCAAGGGGAAGCGAGGGTGAAAATTAAAAGAGTTCCTGTTTAATGACATTTATTTTCGGTATAAAATGCATTTTACAAGGGATCTCTAAGGTCAAGTGGAAAACAAGGTTTAACTAAACAAGAAAATGGAATAACTCAAACCATTATAGGGCTTTGAGGTTTTTTTGTTGTCTGGGGCATTTTAAAATTTAAATTCATTATACATTTTAAAATATTTAAATACTTTTTATGTCAAATAAAAGCACTCAATACGATTACACCGAAAGCGCTACCGGAAGAAGGTTCTTTACCAAGAACAAGAGCGCTTTGGAGATGCCGGACCTTATTGAAATGCAAAAGGATTCTTATGACTGGTTCATAAGACAAGGGTTGGCAGAACTTTTTGACGAGATCTCCCCGGTAACGGACTTTATAGGCCGTGATCTCAATCTTTATTTCGAGGATTATTATTTGGATGAGCCCAAGTTCGACGAAAGAGTAAGTCGGGATAAAAATATAACCTACGAAGCTCCTTTACGTGTCAAAACCAGACTGGAGAACAAGAGAACAGGAGAGAATGTGACCCAAGAAGTATTTTTGGGTGATTTTCCTTTGATGACCCAGAACGGAACTTTCATAGTCAACGGCATTGAAAGAGTAGTGATCTCCCAGCTTATAAGATCTGCCGGTGTTATATTCTCAGCTGAATACATAAAGGGCAAGAAGCATTATGGGGCTAAGATAATACCTAACAGAGGTGCTTGGCTAGAGATAGAAACGGATGTGAACAAGGTTATTTGGGTAAGAATAGATAGAAAAAGAAAAGTGGCTGTTACTTCGCTTTTGCGCGCTTTCGGATTCGCTGATGATTCTGAGATAAGGGATCTGTTCAAAAATGTGGACAAGATCAAGGATCCTGACGACATAACCTATACTGATGCGACTTTGGCCAAAGATGCTTCTTCCAACGAGGAAGAAGGGTTGATAGAGGTTTATAAAAGGATCAGGCCTGGTGATCTGGCTGCCACCGATAATGCCAAACAATTGATCTATTCGATGTTCTTTCGTTTTGACAGGTATGATTTTGGCCGGGTTGGACGATATAAATTGAACAGGCGTTTCAATGAGAGTCTGCCGATAGACAAAGAAAGCAGGATATTAAGAAAAGAGGATCTGGTCAATATAATAAAAGAGGTTATAAGATTGAATATAACTCAAGAACCAGAGGACGACATAGATCATCTTTCCAACAGGAGAGTGAGAGCCATAGGCGAGTTGATCCAAAATAGGTTCAGAGTGGGCTTGGCTAGAATGGAAAGGATAATCAAGGACAGAATGAGTACCGCTGACATAAACACTTTGAATCCGAACAAGCTTATAAACGCTCGTCCGGTGATATCAGTGATCAAGGAATTCTTCATGTCATCCCAGCTTTCTCAATTTATGGACCAAACCAATCCTTTGGCCGAATTGGAGCATAAGAGAAGATTATCAGCCATGGGTCCCGGAGGATTGACCAGAGAAAGAGCCGGGTTCGATGTTCGCGACGTTCACGCAACTCACTATGGAAGGATCTGCCCTATAGCCACCCCTGAAGGACCTAATATCGGATTGGTGGGCCATTTGGCCACTTATGCCAATCTGAATTCTTATGGATTTTTAGAAACTCCTTTTCGAGTGATCCTTCATGATCTTGAAGCGAACGATGAGAGATTGAAAGGCCAGACCGCCAGAGAGGATATATGCGAGGTCAAGGACGTGGAATTGGAAGAAGGAAAAGACAGAATATTGATGAAGGATGTGGAAGCTAAAGGCAAAGTTTTGATTAAAAAAGGAGATACACTGACCTTAGATAAGATAAAGACCATAAAGAGTAAAGTTGATCCTAGGGTTTTGATACCGGTGGTTCCTCAAGTTACGAATGAGATAGTTTATTTAGATGCTTATAGCGAAGAAAAATACATATCGACTTCCGCTACCACTCCTATTGATGAGAATGGACATTTTCTTAATGAAAGTTGCGAAGTTAGGGAATACGGTCAACCGACCAAGGCTCCGGTGGAAGCAGTAGATTTTTTCGGAGTGGCTGCCAACCAGATAATTTCCATTGCCACCTCTTTGGTTCCTTTTATGGAACATAATGATGGACAAAGAGCTTTGATGGGAACGAACATGCAAAGACAAGCCGTTCCTTTGGTTTCCACTGATTCGCCGATAGTTGGAACCGGTATGGAGGAGAGAGCTGCTCGTGATTCAGGCCATATGACCATGGCCAAAGAAGCGGGTGAAGTTGTGGCAGTGGATTCTTCCAGGATCGTGGTTAGGAGTAAGAAAGGGGAGGATCAAACATACGAACTCACTAAATTCTTGCGTTCTAACGCTTCTACTTGTATCAACCAAAGACCGGTTGTCAAGATAGGTGATAAGGTCAAGAAGGGTGAAGCCATCAGTGATGGACCAGTTATTGACAAAGGAGAATTGGCCTTAGGTAAGAACGCTCTAGTGGCTTATATGACCTGGGAAGGTTTCAATTATGAGGATGCCATAATCATTTCTGAGAGGCTGGTGAGCGAACATACATACTCTTCTATATATATAGAGAATTATACTATTGATGTCAGGGATACTAAGCTTGGACCTGAGGTCGTGACCAATGATATACCAAACACATCTGAAGAGAAATTGAAGAATTTGGATGAAGGAGGAGTGATAAGGATAGGCGCTGAGGTTTCTTCCGGTGATATTTTGGTGGGTAAGATAACCCCGAAAGGTGAGACCGAGTTATCAGCTGAAGAAAAGCTTCTAAGAGTGATCTTTGGAGAAAAGGCCAAGGATGTCCGTGACTCTTCGCTATACTTGGAACACGGAGAGCACGGTAAGGTGGTCGATGTTAAATATTTTTCAAAAGAGAACGGAGATAAATTATCAGCCGGAGTCATTCAGTCGATCCAAGTCTCAGTAGCTAACTTAAGAAAAGTTCAGGTTGGCGATAAAATGGCCGGTCGTTATGGTAATAAAGGTGTTATATCCAAGGTTGTGCCGGTAGAAGATATGCCTTACCTGGAAGATGGAACCCCTGTTGATGTGATACTTTCACCTTTGGGTATAATTTCGCGTATGAACTTAGGCCAGATATTAGAAACCCATTTGGGATTCGCAGCCAAGAAGCTTGGATACAAAGTAGCCACGCCAGCTCTGGATGGTGTTTCTTCCGATATAATAAGGAGTGAACTTGTAAGAGCCGGATTGTCTGATGATGGCAAGGTGGTTCTCTATGACGGAAAGACCGGAGAGAAGTATGAGAACAGGACAGTGGTTGGTATAGAGTATCTGCTCAAACTTAACCACATGGTCGAGGACAAGATGCATCAGAGATCGATTGGTCCATACTCTTTGATAACTCAACAACCTTTAGGAGGAAAGGCTCAATTCGGCGGACAAAGATTCGGAGAAATGGAAGTTTGGGCTTTAGAGGGTTATGGAGCTGCTCATACCTTGCAGGAGATACTTACTATAAAATCCGATGATGTTCCGGGAAGAAGCGCTGCTTATGAATCAATAATAAAAGGCGAGAAGATAAAGAAGGTCAATGTTCCTGAATCATTCAATGTTTTGATAAGGGAATTGAAAGGCTTAGGGTTGGATGTTCAGCTTTTAGGAGGAGAAGATAACGACGAAGAAGAGAAGGATGACAAGGAAGAGAAGGGCAATGAGGAAGAAAAAGAAAAAAGTAAAGACGATGAAATAGAAGGTGAGAAAAAAGAAACGGAAGACGAAAAAGAAGAAAGTTAATTAGCTAATTAGTACGTTGGGTACTTAGGACTAATCAACCAATTAACTAAGCACCTGATTAACTATATAATATATGCTTAATCCAATAAAAACATCTGATTTCGATGCCATTAAATTAAAATTGGCATCCCCGGATGACATACTTGAGTGGTCCCATGGAGAGGTGACCAGGCCGGAAACCATAAATTATCGAACCCAAAAGCCGGAAAAGGATGGCTTGTTCTGTGAAAGGATATTCGGACCGACCAAGGATTGGGAATGTTATTGCGGTAAATACAAGAAGATCCGTTATAAAGGCGTGATCTGTGACAAGTGCGGCGTTGAGGTTACTAGGAGTATAGTAAGAAGAGAGAGAATGGGGCACATAGAGCTTCAAACCCCTTGTTCCCATATTTGGTTCCTAAGAGGGATCTCTTCTAAGATAGGCATGATATTGGATCTATCCATGCAGGCTTTGGAAAGGGTTATATATTTTGCCAGTTTCATAGTCACTGATGTTGACGAGGAGTTGAAGAATCAAACCATTGATCAGGTGAAGCAGGAGTATAAGGACAAGAAGAAGTCCATAAGCGATGATCTCAAGAAACAGGAAAAAGAGATCAAAGCTAGTAAGAATCAATTGATCAAAGAGGGAATGAAGGCCGAGGAAGCTGATAAAAAAATAGCCAAAGAGATAGAAACTTTGGAGAAGGCCAAGGAAGAGAAACTGGAAAAACTTACCTCTTATTTCAACGAGTCAGCCAGAGAGCTTAAGGATCTAAAGCCCATGTTGATAATATCAGAGGATATTTATCAGAATTTGAGTTTGAAATATGGCCATATTTTTGAAGCCGGCATCGGAGCCGAAGCGGTCAAGAAGGTGCTTGCCAGGATCGATCTAAAGAAGACGATCAAGGAATTGGATGAAAAATATAAAGATGCCATCGATTCCAAAAAAGAGAAAATGATCAAACGTTTAAAGGTTTTGAAGAGCTTGGAGGCCAACGACATTAGACCGGAATGGATGATACTTACTCATATCCCTGTTATACCTCCAGACCTAAGGCCTATGGTTTCTTTAGAGGGTGGGCGTTTCGCCACTTCTGACCTTAATGATCTTTACAGAAGGGTTATAAACAGGAACAATCGTTTAAAGCAACTTATAGACCTTAACGCGCCCGAAGTTATTTGTCGTAATGAAAAAAGAATGCTTCAAGAAGCGGTTGATGCTTTGATAGATAATTCTGCCAGAGCTTCCAAGACAGTTGTTGCCTCTACCGGACAAAAAAGACAGCTCAAATCATTGGCTGACTCTCTAAAAGGTAAACAAGGAAGATTCAGACAGAATTTGCTTGGAAAGAGGACAGACTATTCAGGACGTAGCGTTATCGTGGTCAATCCAAAATTGAATTTGGATCAATGCGGTTTGCCTAAATTGATGGCCTTGGAGCTTTTCAAGCCGTTTATAATATCCAAACTTATCAAAAGGGAGATAGTTCACAATGTGAGAAGCGCTTCAAGATATATAGAAGCCGGTCATAATGAAGTTTGGGACATATTGGAAGAAATAGTCGATCATGCTTATGTTTTCTTGAATCGTGCTCCAACTCTTCACCGTTTGGGAATACAGGCTTTCAAACCTACCCTTATAGAAGGTAAGGCCATTCAGATACATCCTATGGTCTGTACCGCCTTTAATGCTGACTTTGATGGAGATCAGATGGCCGTTCATGTGCCTTTAACAGAGGAAGCTAATATGGAGGCCAAAGAGATAATGCTTTCTTCCAAAAATTTATTGAAGCCGGCTACTGGTGACCCTATTGTTTCCCCTAATCAGGATATCGTTTGGGGAGCTTATTATATAACTTTAGGAGAAGAGGTTACAGAAGAAGAGATCACTGATGAGGATAAAAAGAGCTTAAAATTCTTCAGTGATGAGAATGAGGCGAAAATGTCTTATAGTAATCATTTCACAGGATTGCATGATATGATAATCGTCAGGATACAAGAGGGCCGATTGATAAAAACAACTCCTGGAAGAGTTTTATTCAACGAAATATTGCCTCCTAAGTTGAGATTTATAAATAAGAATGTGAAGAAGGGAGATCTTAAGAATTTGGTTAGAGATTGTTTGAGGATATATGGCTTGGAGGAAACGGTTAAATTCGTTGATAATCTTAAGAACGAGGCTTTTTCTTTGATAACGAAGAGTGGTTGGTCTTTCGGAATAGGGGATCTTAATGATGTTACAAAGGTGGATGAATTGTTAAAAGAGGCTGAGAACGAGGTTGTTGAAGTGCATGATCAGTTCGATGAAGGTTTATTGACCGAAAGTGAACGATCCAGCAAGGTCATAGAGATATGGAGCAATGTTAAAGAAGAGATAACCGAAGCCTGCAAGAAAGAATTGACTGCTGATAATCCTGTGCATTCGATGATAGAATCGGGTGCTCGCGGATCTTGGGCTCAGCTTACTCAGATCATAGGTATGAAAGGTTTGGTGACCTCGCCTTCAGGAGGGGTTATAGAATTGCCGGTCAAAGGTAATTTTAAAAAAGGATTCGATGTTTTAGAATACTTTATTGCTTCTCATGGTGTTAGAAAAGGTCTTTCTGATACTGCCTTGAGAACAGCTAACGCCGGTTATCTTACTCGACGCTTGGTCGATGTCTCTCAAGATATAATAGTTTCTAACGATGACTGCGGAGATAAAGAAGGTATTCTTCTTACTAAAGCGGAGAGCGAGGAAATGGGAGAAACTTTACTCAAGAGGATAACAGGCAGGTATCTGGCCAAAGACCTTAAGAATTCCAAGGGTGATGTTCTGGCCAAGGCCGGCGAGATCGTAGATGATAATTTGGCTTTACAGATCAAGAAAGAGGATATCGAGGAGGCCAGTATAAGATCTGTGCTCAGTTGTCAGGCGGAAAGAGGTATCTGTGTTAAGTGTTATGGTAATGACCTTGGTAACAACCAGCCGGTCAAGATGGGTACTCCGGTCGGTATTGTGGCTGCTCAGTCTATCGGAGAGCCGGGAACCCAGCTCACTATGAGAACTTTCCATTCTGGCGGTGTTGCCTCTCAAGAAGATATAACCCAGGGTCTGCCTAGAGTTGAGGAGATATTCGAGGCCAGGACCCCTAAGAAGAAAGCTATAATCTCAGAGGTTAGTGGACAGGTTAAAATAGAATCTGAACAAAAAGTGATAAAAGATGAGAACGGCAAAGAAGTTATGGTAACCAACCCGAAGGTTAAGATATTGAAGATAAGTTATCAGGGTGAATCCAGCGAGAAATATAAGTTCTCTGTATATGTGAGCGAGGAGAAGGCCGAAGGGGTGGCCAAGAAGGACATCAAGACCGATGTTAAGGTCAAGGACGGCGAAGAGGTGAAGAAAGGCGATGTTCTGTTCACCGTTGGGAAAAGAGAGGTTAAGGCCAAAGATTCCGGCAAGGTCAAAGTTGATGATAAATTCGTGAAAGTTACCAGCAAGGCCAAGAAGACTCTGGAATATATGATCCCTAAAGGGATGGATATATTGGTCGAAGACGGAGAGAAAGTTGAAAGAGGGCAGAGATTGACCGAAGGTAGTCTGGATCTGCAACAGTTATATAAGTTAAGAAATAGATTGGAAGCTCAGAAATACATAATCAAAGAGATACAATATGTTTATTCATCTCAGGGTCAACCTTTGAATGATAAGCACGTAGAGATAATAGCCAGACAGATGTTCTCTAGGTTCTTGATAAAAGATGCTGGAGAATCTCCATTATTACCTGGAGAAGTGGTGGAAGATGCGGTTCTTGCCCGTATCAATAAGAAGGTTAGGGATACTATAAAGTCTGACAGACTTCTTTCCGGTATCACCAAGGCTTCTCTTACCACAGAGAGCTTCTTATCAGCGGCTTCCTTCCAGGAAACTGCCAGAGTCCTTATTGAAGCGGCTATTTCCGGTAAGATAGATTACTTAGAAGGACTGAAAGAAAATGTCATTATCGGTTGCTTGATACCGGCCGGTACTGGTTACAAAGGAAAAAAGAAAAGAGTAAAATATTAATATTCGCACAACGCATAACGCGTAGCGCATGACAATATTCATATTTCGTTATGCGTTATGAGTTACACGTTACGAGAAATATATGGCTAAAAGATGTGATATTTGCGGAAAAGGCGCAACCAAGGGGATCAAGAGGTCACACTCTAATATAAAAACAGCCAGAAGACAGAATTTGAATCTTCAGACAAAGAAAATAGAGGGGAAGAAGATGAAAGTTTGCACTAGCTGTTTGAGGAATATAAAAAAGAATTCCGAATAGATTATGGATTCATCCCTTTTGATTTTTTCTTTATTAGTGTTGATAATGTCCTCAGTCGTTCATGAGTATATGCACGGCTGGACGGCTAATGAGTTGGGTGATCCAACTGCTAAGATGTTGGGGCGTTTGACTTTGAACCCTTTGGCTCATTTGGACCCAGTGGGTTCATTCCTGTTGCCAATGATAGTTTATCTGGGTAGTGGGGGAGCTTTTGTTTTTGGTTATGCAAAGCCAGTTCCCTACAATCCTTTGAATCTGGAGGATAAGAAATATGGTCCGGCCAAAGTAGCGGCTGCCGGCCCTTTATCCAATTTAATGATCGCTGTTCTTTGCGGCTTGGTGATACGGTTCATACCCATCAGTAATGAGTCATTTATTATCCTGCTATCGATGATAGTGCAGATAAATTTGATATTAATGGTGTTTAACCTTATCCCTTTGCCTCCGCTAGACGGCTCTAGGGTGTTGTCAGCTTTTTTACCGGCCAAGTTGCAGGTAAAATATGCTTCATTGGAAAGATATGGGATGTTTTTGGCTCTAGCTGTCGTGATGTTCGCTTTTCCGGTCATATTAGTGATAGTCAATTTTCTTTTTAGGTCGATAGTCGGTGTTTGAGATAAGCGTAATATCAGGTTGATTTGTTTGATATTCTGTTCGAAATACATATTTTGGTATTTTCGATCCCGGGAATCTTGACTTATCGGACGAACTTTGCTAATTTATTTATACAATATTGAAAAACCAAAAGTAATTCAATAGAACATTCCCGATAATACGGGTTTGTTTTAATACTTTTATTTATGGCTACCATTAATCAATTGGTGCGTAAAGGCAGAAAGAAGGTAAAGAAAAAAGCCAAAACTTTAGCCCTTCATGTGAATTCTGATACTTTGCATCGAAAGAAGACAGAAACCAAGAAAGGCGCCCCTTTTAAACAGGGTGTTTGCTTGAAGGTGTCTACTACCACTCCTAGAAAACCTAATTCAGCTTTAAGGAAGATAGCCCGTGTCCGTTTATCCAACGGCATGGAAGTCACTGCTTATATACCAGGCATGGGGCATAATCTTCAAGAGCACTCCATAGTATTGGTAAAAGGCGGAGGTCCTAAGGATCTTTCAGGTGTTCGCTATACTGTGGTTAGAGGTGTTTTTGATACTCAAGGTGTTGAAGGTAGAAAGAATTCAAGAAGTCTTTACGGTACTAAGAAAGAGAAGAAATAAATTTAGTATATTAGGCACTCAGTTGTTCGGTCGATCAGAGATGAGCCAGGAAAGGGTATT
This sequence comes from uncultured Gammaproteobacteria bacterium, assembly GCA_964602485.1. Taxonomy (GTDB): domain Bacteria; phylum Patescibacteriota; class Patescibacteriia; order Patescibacteriales; family WJLG01; genus WJLG01. Next base: position 44,347 of record CAZRQU010000001.1, read on the forward strand.
TCGGGCTTTGACCAATTAACCGAGCGACCAAGTAACCAATTAACTAAGTAACCAGTTAACTAAAATACATGAGAGGAAAACGAGGAACAAAAAATGATATCGAGGGCGACATCAAATATGGCGACCAAAATATCGCCAAATTGATAAACTATATAATGAAAGACGGCAAAAGGTCTACGGCCCAAAAGGTTGTCTATGATACTTTTGATATATTAAAGAAAGAGACCAAACAGGACCCTAGACACATATTCAATAAGGCCATTAAAAAAGTAGCCCCATTAGTAGAGATCCGAGGACGCAGGGTAGGAGGTGCCAATTTTCAGGTCCCTTGCCAAGTTAGAGGATCCAGGAGGTTTATTTTGGCTTGCCGTTGGATGATCAATGCTGCCAGGTCCAGAAAAGGTACTAAAATGGCCGAGAGCTTGGCTTCTGAGATGCTAGACGCTTCCAATGGTGAAGGAGCAGCCGTTAAGAAAAGAGAAGACGTGCACAGGATGGCTGAGGCTAATAAGGCCTTTGCCCACTTTGCCAGATAACTCGGATCCTCTTGTATGTCGCCTTAAGTCTGATAAGGCTAGCCCTTGAAAGCGACCTTAGTTGATCTTGTCGTTAAAATACTTATGGTTTTATTGCCGTAGTTCTGTCACGACTTAAAAGATCATCATGTTTTGCCTAAAATTTATTTCAGACAAAAAATTTTTAATTTTTTGGCGACCAAAGATCAATTTAAATGAGAAGATCTTAAAATTTGAAGAATATTTAAAAATTAATTTTGCGTTACGCGTTACGCGTTATGCGTTATAGGATATATGCCCAGAGAATTTCCTTTAGGAAAAGTTAGAAATATTGGGATCATGGCCCACATAGACGCTGGTAAGACCACTTTTACCGAGCGCGTGCTTTTTTATACAGGTAAAAAACATAAAATAGGTGAGACCCATGAGGGCGCGGCTGATATGGATTGGATGGAGCAGGAAAAGGAAAGAGGTATCACTATAACTTCAGCAGCCACTAGTTGTTATTGGAAGGAACATAAGATAAACATAATCGATACTCCGGGACACGTTGATTTTACAGTGGAGGTGGAAAGATCGCTTCGTGTGCTTGATGGAGCCATAGCAGTCTTTGATGGCTCTCAAGGTGTTGAGCCTCAGTCGGAGACCGTTTGGAGACAGGCTGATAAATATAATGTTCCTAGATTATGTTTCGTCAATAAAATGGATAAGATGGGCGCTGATTTTTATATGAGTTTGGACTCGATAAAACATAGACTTGATAATAATGCTCTGGCTGTCCAGTTGCCAATAGGAGCGGAAAGTGAATTGAAGGGCGTTATCGATCTGATAGAGCAGAAAGCTTATAAATTCGAAGGTAGCTTTGGTAATAACGTGGAAGAGATAGAGATCCCTGAGGATATGAAGGATAAGGTCGAGGAATATAGAAGTGCCATGATAGAAAAAGTGGTGGAGCAAAATGAAGCCACTATGGAAAAATATCTAGGTGGAGAAGAGGTGAGTGTGGAAGAGATCAAGCAGGCTTTGAGAAAAGGTGTTTTGAACAATGAGATATATCCGGTTTTTTGCGGAACAGCTTTGCAGAATGTAGGTGTTCAGCCGGCTTTGGATGCAGTGGTTTGGTATTTGCCGGCCCCTAGCGACCTACCTGACATAGTTGGCCATGACCCTAAAGATGAAGAAAAGGAGATACCGGTCAAAGCCAGCGATGATGAGCCTTTTTCCGGTTTGGCCTTTAAGGTGGCCACTGATCCGTATGTGGGTAAATTATGTTTTGTCAGGGTTTATAGCGGAAAATTAGAAGCCGGATCATATGTTTTGAATTCTGCCACAGGCGAGAAAGAGAGGGTTGGACGTCTATTGAGGATGCATGCTAATTCCAGAGAAGAGACCAGTGAGATATATGCGGGAGACATCATAGCGGCTGTTGGCTTGAAAAATACCACTACCGGTAATACTCTTTGCTCTGAATCAAAGCCGGTCCTTTTGGAGAATATAAAATTCCCAGAGCCGGTGATACAGATAGCCGTTGAGCCAAAGACCAAGGCCGATCAAGATAAAATGGCCTTAGCTTTGCAGAAGTTGGCCGAAGAGGACCCTACTTTTAAGGTTGAGACAGACGAGGAGACCAATCAAACTTTAATATCAGGAATGGGAGAGCTTCACTTGGACGTTCTTGTTGATAGAATGAAAAGGGAATTCAATGTCGAAGCCAATATCGGTCAGCCACAAGTTTCTTACAGAGAAACGGTCAGAGGAACAGCTGAATCAGAATATAAATATTCCAAACAGTCCGGAGGACGCGGACAATACGGTCATGTCTATTTGAGAATAGAACCGCAAGAAGAAGGAGCCGGATTCGAATTCGCTAATGAGATCAAAGGCGGCTCTATCCCTAAAGAGTTCGTACCATCAATAGAAAAAGGTGTACGAGAGGCTATGGACCAGGGTGTTTTGGTAGGCTACCCGATGGTGGATATAAAAGCTACGGTGTTTGACGGAAGTTATCATGAGGTCGATTCTTCTGAAGTTGCCTTTAAGATGGCTTCTATATTCGCTTTCAAAGATGCTTGTCAGAAAGCTAAGACAGTATTGCTTGAACCGGTAATGAAAGTGGAAGTTACCACTCCGGAAGAACATATGGGTGGAGTTGTAGGAGATCTTAATTCAAGAAGAGGACAAGTAGATGAAATGTCTGATAGAGGAAAGTCGAAAGTCATATTAGCCAGGGTTCCTTTGGCAGAGATGTTCGGATACGCTACCGATCTTAGGTCAATGTCCCAAGGAAGAGCTAATTATAGTATGGAGTTCTTGCATTACTCTGAAGTACCTAAAAATGTTCTGGAGAAGATCCGGGAAAATAACGGTTAATGCCCGATACGGATCCGTGTTCTCAAGCATTTTATAAAACCAAAACTTAAATTATGAAAAGTCAATTGGAAAAAGCCATAGAGCTGGCTCAAAAGACAGGCGACAGAATAATAGTCGTTGATGATAATAATGATTCCGCCCTGGTTTTGATGGGTTTGGACGAGTATAGTGATCTGGTTAATATTAGGGAAGATATATTTGACGAGAACCTTGATATAAAAAGCTTGACAGAAGAAGAGTTACTTGATAAGATAAATCGCGATATAGTGATGTGGCAAGAGAGGAATAAAGAAGAGGACATTAAAACAATGGAGGATGATTTTTTGTTTTCAAAAAATGACGAAGAAGAAGCAGTAGATGATCCGGATATACCGGAAGAGAATATGTATTATTACGAGGAAACAGATAGGCCTAGGTCAGTAATTGAAGAGCTGGAAGAACAGGAAGATATCGCTGAGGAAAAAAATAAGAATTGGCAAATTTCCAGTGAGGTCAAGAATAGGGCCGAGGAAGTTGACTGATCCTTCATCCTAATTTTAAAATTGAATTAAATAACAATTAAAGATCATCGGCTGGTTGCCCTGCTAAAGCAGGAGCAAAAAACCCCGAAACCTCGGGGGCCGAAAGACCAATTTAAAATGGCAGATAAATTCGAAAGAACCAAGTCACACGTCAATGTCGGTACAATCGGCCACGTTGACCATGGTAAAACCACTTTAACAGCAGCTATTTTGAAAGTTTTAGCTGCTAACGGTCTTACTGTATCCGATAAGAGTGTCGATCAGATCGATGCTGCGCCTGAAGAAAAGGCCCGAGGTATTACCATCGCTACCGCTCATGTTGAATATGAGTCTGAGAAAAGGCATTACGCCCACGTTGATTGTCCGGGTCATGCCGACTATGTTAAGAACATGATCACCGGCGCCGCTCAGATGGACGGTTCAATATTGGTGGTTGCAGCTACTGATGGTCCTATGCCTCAGACCAGAGAGCATATCTTGTTGGCTCGTCAGGTTGGTGTCCCTTATATCGTAGTTTTCTTGAATAAATGCGATATGGTCGAGGATAAAGAACTTATCGACCTAGTTGAAGAAGAAGTAAGGGATCTGTTGAAGCAATATGAATTCCCTGGAGATGATGCTCCTATTATAAGGGGTTCAGCTCTTCAAGCTCTTGAGAACCCAACTGGTGAATACGGTCAGGCTATAATGGATCTTATAAAGGCTTTGGATGAGAATGTTCCTGAGCCGGAAAGAGATGTTGATCAGCCTTTCTTGATGCCTATCGAAGATATCTTTTCTATCGAAGGACGCGGAACCGTTGTTACCGGTAGGATCGAAAGAGGTATCGTTAAATTGAATGAAGAGATCGAGATCGTCGGTCTTAAAGAGACCACTAAAACCGTTGTTACCGGTATAGAAATGTTCAACAAACAGCTTGACGAAGGACAAGCCGGTGATAATGCTGGTATACTTTTGAGAGGTACCAAAAAAGAAGATGTTGAGAGAGGACAGGTTTTGGCTAAGCCAGGAACCATAACTCCTCACACCGAATTCGAAGCCGAGGTTTATGTATTGTCAAAAGATGAAGGTGGAAGACACAAACCTTTCTTCAAAGGCTACAAACCACAGTTCTACATAAGAACTACTGATGTTACCGGTGAGATCACTTTGCCGGAAGGAACTGAAATGGTTATGCCTGGCGATACTGTCAATTTGAAGGTAAAATTGATAGCTCCTATCGCTTTGGAGGAGAAGCAGAAATTCGCCATCAGAGAAGGTGGAAGGACTGTCGGTGCTGGTGTAGTAGCAAAAATAGAGAAATAAATATATAGCTTGCCCCTCACCATTTTTGGCGGCAAAATCAGAATATCATTTTCTGTAAAAAGAACTCAAGAAGCAAAAAACAAGATTTTGTTGCGGAAAATGGTGAGGGATTATGGTGTATATTTGTTTGATACGCCTTGCCTTTACTTTAATAATTCAAAAACATGGCAGAAGAGAAAAAAACAACGGAAAAAGATGATGTAAAACAGAAGATCAGGATCAAGATCAAAGCTTTTGATCACAAGATCATTGATAAATCGACCAAGACCATCATTGAAACCGCCGAGAGAAGCAATGCTCGGATATTCGGCCCTATACCGCTTCCGACCGAAAAAACGAAATACACGGTCAACAGATCGAGTTTTGTCAATAAAACGGCCAGGGATCAGTATGAGGTTAGAATACATAAGAGATTGATAGATATAGTTGATCCCGATGCTAAGACCATAGAGAATTTGACCAATTTGAATTTACCGGCTGGAGTGGACGTGGAGATCAAGATGAAATAAGAAGGTCGTAAGTTTTTTAAAATAAAATTATCTTATATCTTTAAAAAACTCCTTTAACGGTTTAAAGGATAGTCTTTAATTGATATTTGATGATTATTTCGGAGGTAGTAACAAAAATAACAATATACATTATTAATATTGACTTACATTGAACATTGTTGTATACTTTTTTCAAAGTAAGCAATGGGTATATTGGATATTTACCTCTTAAGGTAAGTTTTTTGTTTTTTAAGGGTAAGAAGCTTTTTGGCAATTTTTTGCAAAAGATCTTCCTCTGCCACTATAGATAAAAGCTATGAAATTCATAATAGGAAGAAAAAAGGAAATGACCCAGATGTGGAAGGATGGAAAGGTTTTGGCCGTTACTAAGGTTAAAGTCGGTTCTTGTTTTATATCACAGGTCAAGAAAGAGGAGAGTGATGGATATAAGGCGGTCCAAGTCGCTTTTGAGGATAAGAAAGAAAAAAGGATGAAAAAACCGCAGAAGGGACATTTGAAAAAAGCAGGTATTGGATCAGCTAAAATATTGAAAGAGTTTAGGATAGATGATTCTCAAGAATTGAATTCAGGCGATCTGATCTCTATTGATACCTTTGAACAGGGAGATAAGATAAAGGTTAGTGGAGTTTCTAAGGGGAAAGGTTTTGCTGGTGTCGTTAAAAGACATGGATTTTTCGGAGGAAGAAAAACGCATGGTAATAAAGACCAGCTAAGAATGCCTGGCTCTATCGGTTCCACCGGTCCGGCTCATGTTTTCAAAGGAGTAAGAATGGCAGGTAGAATGGGCGGAGAACAAGTTAGTGTGAGTAATTTGGAAATAGCCGAGATAGATGCCGATAATGGAGTTATCCTAATAAAAGGAGCCGTTCCAGGAGGCAGAAATGGATTAGTTTCCATTATGGCTGATGGAGATATTAAGGTAAGCA
>CAZRQU010000001.1:50592-144893 GCA_964602485.1 uncultured Gammaproteobacteria bacterium
AGAAAGAAGAAGATAAGAAAGAAGAAGATAAGAAAGAAGAAGATAAGAAAGAAGAAGATAAGAAAGAAGAGACTCCTTTAAAGGGAGCTGAAAAGAACGAGAAAAAGAAAGAATAAAAATTGATATTTTGTATATATAGTATGTCGATAAAAGTAAATGTCTACAATCAAAATGGTGATAAAGTAAAGGAAGCTAGTTTGAGCGAATCCGTTTTTAAAGTACCTGTAAAAGAAGAGCTTCTTCATCAGGTAATGGTTTGTCAAATGTCGAACCAAAGGAAGAATGTCGCTAGCACTAAAGGTAGAGCAGAAGTTAGGGGCGGTGGCGCTAAGCCTTGGAGGCAGAAAGGTACTGGGCGAGCCAGAGCTGGTTCATCTAGATCCCCGATATGGATAGGAGGAGGCGTGACTTTTGGACCGACATCTGATAGGAATTTTAAAAAGAAGATAAATAAGAAAATGAAGAGAAAAGCTTTGTTCATGGTATTCTCTGATAGATTAGCCGAGAATAATATCACTATAGTGGATAAAGTAGATCTGAAAGAAATAAAAACAAAGGCTTTGAAAGATATTTTAGATAATTTGGAAAAAAAGGCTTTTAGTAAGGATAAGGAAGATAAGAAAAGGAGAAGGAATATTTTGTTCATAAATGATGGTTCAGATAAGAATATTAAACTTTCAGGAAGGAACCTACCAGGTGTTTCTATAATGAATTTGGAAAATTTGAATATAATCGACCTGTTGAACGCAGAGAGGTTGATAATTAGTGAAGAAGCGGTAAAAGGAATAGAAAAAACATATAAACAATAAGATATATGGGATTATTTACCAGCAAAAAGAATACGGACAAGCAAGAAAAAGGCAAAGATGCTCCTAAGAAGGATGATGGTCAAGCCAAAAAGACCAAAGAAAGCATGAAAGACCTGTATAAGGGGAAAGTCGAGAAAGATGTTGCAGATAAGTCCAAAGATAAAAAAGTTAAAAAGGGATCTAAGGCCTCTAATGCTTATAAAGTGTTAGTAAAGCCTTTGATAACAGAAAAAGTGACTGATCTTGGTGCTATGAACAAGTATGCCTTTGAAGTTTCCAGGAGCGCTAATAAAATAGAGATATCCAAGGCTATAGAGGATGTTTATGGAATTAAGCCTGAAAATGTGAATATTATAAATATGAAAGGAAAGGTTGTTACCAGGGGCAGGTATTCCGGAAAAAGGAAAGATTGGAAAAAGGCCGTTATAACCTTGCCTAAAGGAAAGACCATCCAGGTTTACGAAGGTATCTAGTAGATTAGAATTAAGAATCAAGAATTTTAAGAATATGGGAATTAAAAAAGTAAAATCCACAACTCCAGGAAGAAGACAAGCTGTTTTCAGTGATTTTTCTGAGAATACTGTCAATAAACCAAAGGTTAAATCCTTATTGAGGACCAAAAAATCCTCTGGAGGCAGGAACAACCAGGGCAAGATAACAGTTAGGCATAGAGGTAGCGGTGTTAAGAGAAGAGGTAGAGTGGTTGATTTCAAGAGAGATAAATTCGATGTGCCGGCTAGGGTTGATACTATTGAATATGATCCTGGAAGAGGTTCTAGAATAAGCTTGTTGGTTTATGCTGATGGAGAAAAAAGATATATAGTCGCTCCAGCTAAGATAAAAGTTGGCGATCAAGTGATCAGCTCCCAAAATAAGGTAGCTATTAAGCCGGGCAATTCCATGCCGGTCAAATATATTCCAGCCGGAGTTGAGGTATTTTGCGTAGAGTTGAATCCTGGACAAGGAGCCAAATTGGCCAGAGGTGCGGGCAATTCCATATTCATCATGGGTGTTGAGGGAGATTTTGCTCAGCTAAGGATGCCGTCTGGAGAAATAAGATTAGTTAAGAAGGAATGTCTTTGCACTATAGGTTCTGCTAGTAATGCTGATAGGAGACATATCAAATATGGATTGGCCGGTAGAAAGAGAAAGTTGGGATGGAGACCTACTGTTCGTGGATCAGCTATGAATCCTATAGATCATCCTCACGGAGGTGGAGAAGGAAATCAGCCTATCGGTTTGAAGAATCCTAAAGATCCATGGGGTAAACCAGCCCTGGGGGTTAAGACCAGAAAGAAGAAAGCTAGTGATAAATTGATAGTTAAGAGAAGAAAGAAGAGAAAAAGATAATAATAAATAATATGGGAAGAAGTCTTAAAAAGGGGCCATACATAAACCCCAGAATACTAAAAAAGATCCAAGCTTTGAAGCCGGGAGATAAGACAGTGGTCAAAGTTTGGGATAGAGCATGTACCATTACTCCGGAAATGGTTGGTTTTACCATAGGTGTTCACAACGGTAAGACCCATGTGCCGGTGTTGGTAGTGGAAAATATGGTTGGCCATAGGTTAGGCGAATTCGCTCCGACAAAGAAATTCATTTCCCATGGAGGTAAAATGGCCAAAGATGCTGGTTAATAAGGTTTTGTAAATATATATATGGATATAAAAGCAAGTGCAAAACACGTAAAAATGAGCCCTAAAAAGATAAGGTTAGTAGCAGATCTTGTACGCGGTTTGGAATTGGGTAAAGCTCGTGATATACTAAAATTCACTAACAAAAAGGCAGTAAAGCCGATCTTGAAACTGATCGATTCCGCTGTTGCCAATGCGGAGAATAATTATGAATTGGATAAAAGCAATCTTTTTATAAAAGAGATCATGGTTGACGAAGGACTGACAATGAAACGTTGGATGCCAAGGGCTTACGGAAGAGCCACCAGGATAAACAAGAGAATGAGCCATATAAGATTGATATTGGGCGAAATAAAGGATAGCGGAGTGGTGGAGTCCAAAAAGCAAGAGATAGAGAAACCGGTTAATTTGGAGGATATGGTCAAGCAGGCGGAAAAGAGCGCCGAGAAGGGTGACAAAAAAGAAAAGAAAGATGACAAGAAAGAGCAGACAAAGAAGACCAAGAACGAAGACAAGACCAATGAGAAACAGAAGGGCACATCCAAAAAAGGATTTACCGGCAAAATATTTCAAAGAAAATCAGGATAATTATTAATATTGGTTAAATCAAATACAGTATGGGTAAAAAAGTTAATCCAAAAATAATAAGATTAGGGGTAACGAAAAAGTGGCCTTCGGTTTGGTTTTCTTCAGGTAAAGATTATATCAAGAATATACAGCAGGACATTCAGGTAAGAAAACATTTAACCCAAAAATTATCCGAAGCCGGCGTTGATGATATAATCATAGAAAGAGGAACAAAGAAGATAGATATAATAATCAATACGGCTAAACCGGGCGTGGTCATTGGTCGCGGAGGAACAGGTATCGATGATCTGAAGAAAGAGATCCATGATAAGTTTTTGAAGAATTACAGAATGGGTGAGATAAATATAAATATAAAAGAATACGATAAGCCTAATCTTAGTGCCCAGATAATACTGCAATCAATGATATCCGATATTGAGAAAAGAATGCCTTACAAAAGAGTAATGAAACAGGCTATATCAAGAATAGAGAGAGCTGGTGCCCTGGGATGTAAGGTTGTGGTTGCCGGAAGATTGAATGGAGCCGAGATAGCCAGGACAGAGAAGCTAGTTTCAGGCAAGATCCCTTTGCAGACATTGAGAGCCGATATCGATTATTCCAGAGGACATGCCACAACTACCTATGGTTCTGTCGGAGTCAAGGTTTGGATATATCGTGGAGAGATATTCTCCAAGGATAAAGATAAAAAAGGAGAAGTAATAGGAAGAAAATAATTTTTTAAAATATGTTGGTACCGAAAAAGCAAAAATACAGAAAATCGCATAAAGCTAAAAGGGGTGGTAAAGCCACCAGTATGAACAGTGTTGATTTTGGCAGCTTTGGATTAAAAGCTTTGACAGCCGGATGGGTAACATCAAGGCAGCTTGAAGCCGCTCGTAGAGTTATGACAAGATATACTAGAAAAGGCGGCAGGATATGGATAAGAGTGTTCCCGGATAGGCCGGTTACCAAAAAGGGAGGAGAGACCCCAATGGGTAAAGGAAAAGGAAGTGTAGACCATTATATAGTACCGGTCAAGCCTGGCGTGGTAATGTTCGAAATGGAGGGTATAGCAGAAAATATGGCTCAAAAAGCAATGGAGTCAGCCGCCTATAAATTACCGGTAAAATGTAAATTCGTTAAGGAATAAAATATTATGGAGTTAAAGGAACTAAAGAAAAAAAGCGAGGATGAATTGCATTCTTTATTGGCAGAGACAAGAGAGAAGATAAGAGGCTTACGTTTTAAGGATGCCAATAAGCAATTAAAGAACGTCAGAGAGATAAGAGAGGCCAAAAAAATGGTTGCTCAGGTCCTGACATTGCTTAACTCTAAAAGAAATAAGCAGTAATTTATATGGATAATAAAGATAACAAAAAAAACGTAAGAAGATTTGAAGGTGTGGTTGTTAGTGATAAGCAAGATAAGACTTTAGTAGTAGAGGTTGAGAATGTGAGACTGCATCCGAAATATAAGAAAAGATATACGGTTAGTAAGAGATATAAAGTTCATGATGATAAGAATAAGTTCAGAGAAGGGGATCAGGTCACTTTTGCAGAATGCCGGCCTATAAGTAAGGAAAAAAGATGGAGAGTAGTATACTAGGAATTCAGTTGATCAGGCGTTTATGGCCCGAATAGCATAAAGCTAAGAAGGGCAAGCAGCTGATCAACCAATTAACCAGGTAACTAATAATATGATACAAGTAGAATCAAAAATAAAAGTAGCTGACAATTCCGGTGCTAGACTAGTCCAGTGCATCAAGGTTAAAGGCGGTTATAAAAGACGTTACGCCAGAGTGGGGGACGTGATAACTGCTTCTGTAAAAGAAGCCACTCCGCATGCGGCCATCAAGAAGAGTGATAAGGTCACGGCCGTGATAGTCAGAACCAAGAAAGAAACAAGAAGAGAAGATGGAACCTGTTTGCGTTTCGACGAAAATTCTTGCGTTATTATTGATGATAAAAATAATCCAAGAGGTACCAGGGTTTTTGGTCCGATAGCCAGAGAAGTTAGAAGAAAAGGATTTTTCAAGATAGCTTCGCTTGCTCCAGAAGTACTATAATTGAATTAGTAGTAGCATTAGTAGGTTAGCGCGTGTTTGGTGAAAGAGGAGATTACAAAGTACACGCCAATTTACGAATTAAATGCTAATCTACGAATGTAAATATCTTATGAAGATAAAAAAAGGCGACAAAGTAAAAATACTGACAGGTAAGGACAGGAACAAAACCGGAAAGGTGTTGCAGGTTTTTACCGATAGGAATAAAGCCAGCGTAGAAGGTTTAAATCTTTCTGTTAAGCATATAAGACCTAGACGTGAAGGAGAAAAAGGACAAAGAATAGAATTTCCATCACCTATGAATATTTCCAATTTATCTTTGGTTTGTCCTAAATGCGGCAAGTCTTGCCGAGTTGGTTATCAGTATAAGGAAGAAAAGAAAGGTGATAAGGTAAAAAAGAGCAAGATAAGATATTGTAAAAAATGCAAAGCCAATATAGATTAAAATTATGAGATTGAAAGAATTATACAAAAAAGAAATAATACCAGCCTTAAAGAAAGAATTGGATGTAAAGAATAGTCTTGCTATTCCTCACTTGTCCAAGGTTTCTATAAATGTAGGGTTTGGCAAACATACCAAAGAAAAGGATTACGCTGATTCGGTAGTAAAGAATTTGACCGCCATAAGCGGACAAAAGCCGTCTTTGGCCAAAGCAAAAAAAGCCATTTCAGCTTTTAAGATAAGGCAGGGAATGACCATTGGCGCCAGAGTGACCTTGCGCGGGGATAGGATGTATGATTTTATCGAAAAATTGGTTAATATATATTTCCCAAGAGTTCGTGATTTTAGAGGTATCAGCGTCAGATCTATTGACGATAAAGGCAATTTGACCATAGGGTTCAAAGAGGTTTTGGCTTTCCCGGAGATAGAAGAACAGAATTTGGAGAATGTTCATGGTCTTGAGGTCAGTATTTCCACTACCGCAAAGGATCGTGAGCAAGGATCAGCTTTATTTAGAGCTTTGAATTTCCCTTTTAAGAAAGAAGATAAATAACAGTCAATTATCATATATGGCTAGAAAAGCATTAATAGCAAAAGCAAAAAGAAAACCTAAATATCCTACCAGGGTAATAAGACGTTGTTGGCGTTGTGGTCGTAATAGGGGGTATATAAGGGATTTCGGATTGTGCCGAATATGTTTCAGGGAATTGGCCGATAAAGGTGAATTGCCCGGAGTTAAGAAATCATCTTGGTAATTTAGTAATTAGTATATTAGTATATTAGTTACTTGGTTAATTGGGGGTTTTAAAGAAAGATAGAATAAAAGTGATACCAACAATCGATCAACTAAGTAACAAATTAACCATAAGTTATGACAGATCCAATTTCAGACATGCTAACAAGAATTAGAAACGCGTCTGCCGTCAGAAAGCCGGAGGTGGTTTTGCCAATGAGCAAAATGAAATATCAGATAGGGAAGATACTGGAAAAGGAGAATTTGATCTCCAAATGCGAAAAAGAAGAAGCCGGAGAAAATAAGCAGGGCGGTAATTTGAAATTGACATTAAGATACAGGAAAAGTGGCAAGCCAGCTATAAATAGTTTAAAGAGGATAAGTAAACCAAGTAGAAAGGTGTATGTGGGCAAGAATGAGATACCAAAAGTATTGAACGGGTTCGGAATGGCCATAATTTCTACATCTAACGGATTGATGACCAGTAAAGAAGCACACGACAAGAAGTTGGGAGGAGAAGTTATCTGTGAAATATATTAATATATTAGGCTATTAGTTAAATAATTGATCAAAACGATTAACATATATGTCAAGATTAGGAAAATTACCAATAAAGTTAAAGCCGGAAACCCAAGCTAAGATAGAAGAGGGTTTTATAATAGTAAAAGGTTCCAAAGGTGAATTGAAACAGAAGTTGAACGATCTGGTTGATGTTAATATTGATGATAATAGTATAATCGTAGACGTAAAGAATAAGAACAGAGAAGAAGAAAAGGCTCAATGGGGGCTTTTTAGAAGTTTGATAAACAATATGGTCAAAGGGGTTGAAGAAGGCTTTGAGAGAAAATTGGAAATAAACGGTGTAGGTTATAAAGCCGCGGTTTCAGGTAATAAATTGATATTGAATGTAGGTTATTCCAATCCCAGGGAATTCGAATTCCCAGAAGGTATAACCATAGCTGTCGAAGGCAATGTTATTACGGTTTCAGGTATAGATAAACAGGTGGTTGGAGAAACAGCTGCCCAGATAAGAAAAATAAGAAAACCGGAGCCTTATAAGGGTAAAGGTATAAAATATTCAGACGAGATAATAATAAGAAAAGAAGGTAAGGCAGTGTCCAAAGGTGAATAATATTAAGAATATATGAATAAAGAAAAAGAAAACAAGTTAAGACAGACCAGAAGACACAAAAGGATCAGGGCTAAGATAAGTGGAACTGCTTCTAAGCCTAGACTTAGTGTTTTTAGGTCCAATAAAGGCTTTTTCCTTCAATTGATAGATGATGAAAATGGTAATACTCTAGTGAGCGCTGACATAAAAGAGATGAAATCAGGAAAAGGAGCTGGAATGGATAGAGCTTTTGAATTAGGTAAGATATTGGCCAAAAAGGCTCTTGAGAAGAAGATAAAGGAAGCAGTTTTCGATAAAGGGTCTTATAGATATCATGGTAAGGTCAAAGCCATAGCTGAAGGCGCTAGAGAAGGTGGCTTGGAATTCTAATCAAATTTAATCATTTTTTGATATGGCAGAAGAAAATAAACAATCGAATAATAAAGAGGCCAAAGAAGGACAAGGCAAGAAGGAAATGAATAAGAAGCCAAAGACAGACAGAAAAGAAACAGTTGGCAACAAGAGAAATGGAGGCAAGCCGTCAAGGTTCAGAAAGGATAGACGGGGCGCTGACAAGAAAGATGATTTTGATCAGAGGATATTGGATATAGCCAGAGTGACCAGAGTTATGGCCGGAGGAAAAAGAATGCGTTTCAGGGCTTGTGTGGCAGTTGGTGATAAAAAAGGGAAGATAGGCGTTGGAGTAGCTAAGGGAGCTGATGTGACCATTGCGGTCAATAAGGCCGTCAACAAGGCTAAAAGGACAATGATAGATGTGCCTATGGTCAATGATACCATCCCTCACGAGATATATAACAAGTTCGGTGCCGCTAAGTTGATATTCAAACCGACCAAGACCGGTCGCGGTGTTATCGCTGGAGGCGTGGTGCGCGTCGTTTTGGAATTGGCTGGCATAAAGAATATAACCAGTAAGATACTAGGAACCAACAATAAGTTGAATAATGCCAAATGCACTGTTGAAGCTTTGAGCAGGTTGAAAAAAGTTGATAATGGCAAGAAGAAGATCGAGAAAAAAGAAGAAGCTGGTAATAAAGGAAAAGATAAGAAGGACAACAATAAAGAGAACGCCGGAAATACTAAAGATGAAAAGAATAAAAAGTAAAAAATATGGCTTTAAGATCAGACAATATAAAAACCAATAAAAAAAAGAGGAAAAGGGTCGGTCGTGGAAATTCTTCCGGCGATGGTAACTATTGTGGTAGAGGAATGAAAGGGCAAAAGGCCAGGTCAGGTGTTTCTGGACTTAAGCGCCTTGGTATGAGACAGATGCTTTTGGCCACTCCTAAGGTGCGTGGTTTTAAGTCGGATAAACCCAAAGATCAGATCGTAAAGATCTCACAGATAAATAAGAATTTCAAAGATGGCGACAAGATCGATCCATCCGCTTTGGTCAAGAAGGGCTTGGTAGACAAGGTTAGATCCCCAATAAAGATATTGGGCGGAGAGGACCTTAAGGTCAAAGTTGATTTCAAGGGAGTAAAATTAAGCTCAAGTGTCATCGAACAGCTTAAAAAATAGGATCAAATTATGAAAGTATTCGACAAACTATCTCAGATATGGAGGGCTCGGGACCTAAGGAAGAATATAATATTCGTCCTGATGATGTTGGTTATTTTCAGGTTCGCTGCTCATATACCCATACCTAGTGTCAACGCTCAGGCTCTAAGGGAACTTTTTTCCTCTAACCAGATGTTAGGTCTTTTGAATCTTTTTTCTGGCGGAGGAATGCAGAATTTTTCCATAGTGATGATGGGTATAGCTCCGTACATCACGGCTTCCATCATATTTCAACTGCTAGCGATGGTCATTCCGGCCTTGGAAGAGATGCAAAAAGAGGAAGCTGGGCGACAGAAGATAAATATGTGGACAAGATGGGCCACGGTGCCCTTGGCCGCTATGCAGTCTCTTTCAATGATAACTTTGTTAAGAAGGTCTTCTTATGATATTTTGGGTGATGTTTCTTCTTTTGATCTTTTTTCCATGGTCACAGTGATCACTGCCGGTACAGTCTTCCTTATGTGGATAGGCGAATTGATCAGTGAGAAGAATATAGGTAACGGAATATCTTTACTGATATTTGCCGGTATAATTTCCAGTTTACCTCAAGCGATACAACAGACAGTGGCTACTTATGATCCGAGTCAATTGTTTACTATAATAAGTTTCGTGGCTATAGCCGTTATTACGGTTATTGGCATAGTGATCATAAACGAAGGGCAGAGAAAGATACCAGTACAACATGCTCGACAGGTTAGGGGGCATAAGATGTATGGAGGAACTTCCACTCATTTGCCTTTAAGAGTCAATATGGCTGGCGTGATACCTATAATATTCGCTATTGCCTTGGTCACTTTTCCGGCTACTTTGGCTCAATTCTTCAGAGGAGCCAAAACTGCGTGGATAGCCGACCTTTCACAGTGGGTTATAGATATTCTTAATAACCAATTGATATACGGTATATTCTATTTTGTGTTGGTGTTCGCTTTCACTTATTTTTACACTGAAGTGATCTTCCATCCTGACAGGATAGCTGAGAATTTGCAGAAACAGGGAGCTTTCATCCCTGGTATCAGACCAGGTTCCAACACCAGGGATTATCTGGCTTACACTGTCCATAGGATAGTTTTCGTAGGCGCTTTGTTCTTGGCTGGCATAGCCATTCTCCCATTGATAATGAGATATTTTACCGGCACTCAATCATTGGCCATTGGAGGAACCAGTTTATTGATAGTCGTTTCAGTTGTGGTTGAAACCGTCAAACAGATAGAATCGCAATTAACAATGAGAGAATACGAATCCAAATAGACATAGATATATTATAAGAAGCGAAAAGCCCTGCCTAGGGGCTTTTTTGTTGGTGAAAAATGTACTATAATGATATTGTAGCAGGTGACACCTGCTGTATTAGAATTTTCGTTAAAAACATATGGGAAAAATATCCGATCTACCAAAAGCAGGCCCTAAATTTAGGGCAAAAAACCACATAAGCAGTTTTCGGCGCAAACTGAAAAGTGCTTGCCGACATGGAGGATTGAAGAATCTTGAAGATAATATACCGGCCATAGTGGATGTCATAAAGGATTATGAGGAATACATACAGGAAGGCAGGTTTTCTCGTCGTCAAAAGATAGCAGCCAGACGAAAGATAAAAAAGATAGATGATAATCTTTCTAGAGATGATATTAGGGAGATAAATAAGATATTGGACCATTTAAGGGATTAAAATGACTCAAGCAAACAACCTGTCAGAAAAACAAATAAGGGAAAAGCTCAGAGGAGAGAGTTTGGGTTCTGTTTTTAGTTCCAAAGTAAGAGGCAATCTTGACGCCAGTAGTACTAAAGCTGGAAAAGAAAGGTTGGCGGATAGATTAGCTGGCAAAAGCCTTAGCCAAAGAAAGGCTGTATATAAAGAATTGGGTATAGGTGGTCGGGGCATACAGCGTATAGAAAGTATGATAGTTGGAAAGAGGGAGCCGACAAGAATGGAGAAGAAGATGATGAGAAGGAAGCAAGAATCTAAGAAAAGAAGGAATATCATGATGTCCAAAAGATCGGCAGAGGAGTCTGGAGGTATCTCTTCTTCAGGAGGGGCTACGGGTTATGAAGAAAGTACGGGCGAATTTGCCGGTGGGCAAGTTAGAACTAAAAGCAGGGTCTCTATGGTGGGGCGTAAAGCGGATAAGAATGAAAGTGGCACTGCCTTGGGGGGTGCTAAAAAGAAAGGTTTTGCTTTGGACGATCCTGGCAGTAAAAGAGGTTTTGCCGGAGGCAAGGGGGCATCTGGACCAAGTAAAGGAGGGTTTGCTGGAAAACCAAGCAAGAAAAGCGGTTTAGGAGGGCCATCCACTCCCGGCGGCGGCGGTCGCCCCTTGGGGTTTTGAATCATTAATTGTATTATATGATATTAACTCTTGTATTGTTCGTAATTGGTTTTATTTTTTTGATCAAGGGAGCCGACATATTGGTTGACGGCTCTTCTTCTATTGCCAAGAAGATGAAGATATCAGATATGGTCATTGGGTTGACTATCGTTGCTTTTGGTACTTCAGCTCCGGAATTGATAATTAGCTCCATAGCTTCTTTCAAAGGTAGCACCGGAATATCTTTAGGTAATATAATTGGTTCCAATATATCCAATACTTTATTAATACTGGGAACAGCCGCTATTATAACACCCTTAGTGATCAAGAAACATACGATCCACAAAGAGATACCATTCTCTCTGTTGGCGGTGATAGCGGTGGCTATAATGATAAATGATTTTGCTATGGACGGGCATACCTTGAATGCTCTTACCAGAAGCGATGGCTTGGTCTTGATACTCTTCTTTATTATATTCATGTATTATACTTTTGGAATGAGCAATAATAAGGAAAGCGTACTTGAGGGTATGACCTCGAAGAACGAAGTGGAAGAATTCCATAATTTTAAATCCGTAGCGATGATAGTGATCGGTTTGTTTGGATTGTTTCTCGGTGGTAAATGGATAGTCGAAGGGGCAACTGAGATAGCGTTGACCCTTGGTCTGTCAGAGGCTTTGGTCGGTTTGACCATTGTAGCTATTGGAACATCCTTGCCGGAATTGGCCGCTTCGGCCGTAGCTGCTCGCAGAGGGAAGGCTGATATGGCTATCGGGAATGTGATCGGTTCCAATATTTTTAATTTTTTATGGGTGCTGGGAGTGGCTTCTACCATTAGTCCTATTGATTTCGATACTATTCTTAATTTTGATATCCTGTCTTTGATAGGAGCTACTTTCATTTTGATATTGTTGATGTATATGGGAAAGAAAAGAGTATTGGATAAATACGAAGGTCTTGCTCTTTTGGGGTTATATTTCTTTTACATAAGTTTTTTAATTTATAGAGGATAGACATTATGAAAAAAAAGACGATGATAGTTTTTTTAGGACCTCCGGGGTCTGGAAAAGGCACTCAAGCAGACAGTGTTTCGGAAAAGACGGGATTGCCAAAAATATCAGTAGGCGGGATATTTAGGCGAGAGATAGCTAGCGGTTCGAAGATAGGTAAAAAGGTCGAAGAGCGTATCGAGAAAGGGAAATTGATAACAACTGACCTTACCAACGAATTGTTGTCCAAAGAATTGGCTTCGATAAATTCTGACTCTGGGTTCATTCTTGACGGTTACCCAAGAAAAGAGGATCAAATAGAATATACTCAAAGCAAAATAGATGAATTTTTGGAGCATGGTGGGAGCGCTTTTGTGATCTATATAGATATTACGGATAATGTGGTCAAAGAAAGAATAGGCGGAAGAAGATCTTGTTCTTGCGGAGAGAGTTTTCATATAAAATATGACCCCCCAAAAGAGATGGGCATATGTGATACTTGCGGTAAGCAGCTATTCCAACGTGAAGATGATTCTGATGAAGCGGTTGAAAAGAGGCTAGAGATCTTCCATAAGGAGAATGAACCTATATTGGATTATTTCAAAGATAAGGATTGTTTTTATAAAATAAATGGCAAACAGCCGATCAAAGAGGTCGAGAAAGAGATATTTGATCTATTGAATTTGGGGGAATAAACATATGACCAGTAAGAAAACAAAAGAAGAAATAAAGATATTAAGAGAAGGAGGGAAAAAGCTTTCATCTATTTTGAAGAAGGTTAAAAAAGAGGTAAGGCCGGGGGTAAGTACTGAATTCTTGGAAGAGATCGCTTGTAAACTTATGAAAGAAGCTGGAGGGCGTCCTGCTTTTAAGAATTTTGAGATATTCTCCGGTGAATATTTTCCTACGGCTTTATGCACCTCGATAAACGAAGAAGTGGTTCATGCTCCGGCGATTCCCGGCAGAGTGCTTGAAGAAGGGGATATGATCGGGATCGATGTCGGGATGGAGTATCCCCTGAATGGCGGTAAAGTGGATAACAGATACTCTCGCCTAGGAGGGTTTTATACTGATATGTCGCAAACCGTGGCTGTTGGTAAAATAAGCAAAGAAAAGATCAAGATAATGGAAACGACCAAAAAATGTTTGGAATTGGCGATAAAAAAAGCTAAACCAGGCAACACCTTGAATGATATAGGGAAGGTCATACAAAAAAAAGCCGAAAGGGATGGTTTTTCGGTCGTTAGGGATCTGGTCGGTCATGGTGTGGGGTATAAGGTCCATGAGGAGCCGCAAGTCTTTAATTATGATTTTGTTAAAGAAGGCATTAAGGATATGGTTTTAGAGCCAGGTCTAGTTATAGCTATAGAGCCCATGTTGAATGCTGGAGGGCCGGCTGTCAAAAGCGGTCCTGATGGTTTTAGCGTAGTTACTGCTGATGGCAGTGTAAGCGCTCATTTTGAGCATACTATTGCTATTACTGAAAAAGGGAATATTATAATAACTGCTTGATCATTATGACAGACAAGGAAGAGAAGATAATTTTAGGAATTGATTGGGGAGAGAAAAGAATAGGCTTAGCCGAGGCTGATAGTTTGACTAAGGTGGCTGTTCCTCTTTTTTCAGTGGGTAATATGAAAGAGCTGGAAGAGGTTGTGTCCCAGGAGGGGGCCGATATTCTGATAATAGGACAGCCGGTCAAGATGTCCGGTGACAAAGAGTCTATAAATCCTGATTTTTTGGGTTTTATTGAGAGATTAAAAAATAGATTGCCGAACAAAAGGATAGAGTTGTTCGATGAAAGGCTCACGAGCAAACAGGCCGATTCCTTGCCAGGAGATAAGCGAAATAAGGCTGGCCGGGATGAAGTGGCAGCTATGTTGATATTACAAGGTTATTTGGACTTATATGGAGACGACTTTTAATACACAAGCTCTTGTTGTGGATCGATATCCATTTAAAGAGTTCGATAGTCGAGTGATCGTCTTTTCCAAGGATAAAGGCAGACTCGATCTGGTGGCTAGAGGTGCGAGAAGATCAACCTCTAAGATAGCTTGTCATATAGAGCCGATATCCATTTCAAGTATAATGATAGTTCCCGGTAAGACATATGATTATGCGGGGTCGGTCAAAGGCAGCAACTTTTATTCAGGGATCAAAAAAGATCTTGATAAGGTTATGTTGGCCGGTCGAGCTCTTTGCTTGATAAAGAATATAACCAAGGAAGGGGAGGAAGGCGATTTTCCCCGACAGTATGGTATATTGAAGGATTTTTTTGATATTTTAGATAAAGAGGATAGGGACAGTAAGGAGAAAATATATATTTTCTTTGCTTTTAAGATGCTTTATGAACTTGGATTTTTGCCTGACCCAGAGGTGATATTCAGAGATGATCGTCGTCAGCAAATACTAACATCTATCTTAAAAGATGATTTTGAAAAAGCTTGTGGATCTCAAGTTAGTAGCAGGGATGTGGCCGATATAAGGTCTAAGATAAGAAAATTTTTGGATTTTAATTTAGAATTCCCTAAAGCTTGCTAAATAAAGGGAAATAAGATAACATAATATGTGATCGTCCCGCTAAAAGATTCGATCATAATATAAGTAATAATTTAAATATTTTATGCTTAGAACTCATACTTGTGGTGAATTAAAGAAGGAGAATGTAGGAGGAGAGGTGGAGCTATCCGGCTGGGTCCATAGTCGACGTGATCACGGCGGAGTTATCTTTATAGACCTTAGGGATCGTTATGGATTGACTCAGATAAAATTCGATCCTAACAAAGATTCCAAGACTTGGCAGAAGGCTGATGGGCTAAGGAATGAGTGGGTGGTGAAGGTTAAAGGTCAAGTAATAGCCAGGCCGGAAGATATGGTAAACCCTAAGCTAGAAACAGGAGAAGTGGAAGTGGAGGTTTCCGAGCTTGATATATTGAATGCTTCCAAGATCCCTCCCTTTGAGATAAACGAAGAGAAAAAGACAAAGGCTTCTGAGTCTTTGCGTTTGAAATATCGCTTTTTGGATCTTAGAAAGAAACGTTTACAGAATATATTGAAGACCAGGAATGATCTTATTAGATATGTGAGGAATTATTTCAATGAGCGTGATTTCTTGGAGGTCCAGACTCCCATACTGGCCAATTCTTCTCCGGAAGGGGCGCGTGATTATTTAGTGCCTTCACGTTTGTATCCGGGTAAATTCTATGCCTTGCCTCAAGCTCCTCAACAATTCAAACAACTTTTGATGGTAGGAGGGGTTGATAAGTATTTTCAAATAGCTCCTTGTTTTCGAGACGAGGATCCGCGAGCGGATAGGCATCCGGGGTCATTCTATCAGATAGATATGGAAATGAGCTTTGTCGAGCAGGAAGATATTTGGGATACGGTTGAGCCTTTAATGATCGAGCTTTCAGAAAAATTCGGGAAAAAGGAGATAATTAAGAAGCCTTTTCCAAAGATACCTTATAAAGAGTGCTTGATCAAGTATGGTATAGATAAGCCGGATCTTCGTTTTGATATGGAGATAGAGCCTGTAACTGATATGGTGAAGGATTGCGGATTTTCGGTTTTTTCCGAGGCGGTTAAGAATGGCGGAGTGGTTCACGCCTTGAAAGCAGACAACTCCGAAGGCAAATTCACTAGAAAGATCATTGATGAGTTGACCGAAGCTGCTCGAGCTAAGGGAGCTAAAGGATTGGCCTATATTATAGTCAAAGAAGAGGGGTTGCAGTCGCCCATAATAAAATTTTTAGGTGATGACTTGGCCCAAGAAATAGTGAAATATTTGAAAGCCAAAGCGGGGGATATAGTATTTTTCGGAGCTGATGATCTTAGAACGGTTTGCGCTTCTTTAGGAGAGGTTCGCTCTAGATGTGGTGATATTTTGGAGTTAAAGGATCCTAAAAAGATAGCATGGGTTTGGGTGATAGATTTTCCAATGTATGATTATTCTGAGATAGAAGAGGGAAAGATAGATTTTTCCCACAATCCTTTTTCTATGCCTCAGGGCGGAATGGATGATCTGGAAAATAAGGACCCCTTGGATATTTTAGCTTTTCAATACGATCTGGTCGCCAATGGTTTGGAGATATCTTCCGGAGCCATCAGGAACCATGATCCGAAGATAATGTATAAAGCCTTTGAAATAGCTGGTTACACCAAGGAGCAAGTGGATGAGAAATTCGGACATATGATCAATGCCTTTGAATATGGCGCTCCTCCGCACGGAGGTTTTGCTCCCGGGTTGGATAGGTTATTGATGATATTATTGGGCTGTGATTCTATTCGTGATATATATGCCTTTCCTAAAGATGGTCAGGCTAAGGATACGATGCTTGGCGCTCCTAGTGATGTATCTGAAAAACAGTTAAAGGAACTCGGTCTCAAAATAATCAAGGATGAATAATAATTAAAATATGATCTTTATGGAAGAGAACAAGGGGAACGCGGCCAAATTCGCTTTCTTTTATCTTTTGTCTTTGGTCGGACTTATTTTCGTATCAATATCGGTTGGTACGATAATATTCGAGATAATAAATAAATTCATTGATGACCCCGCTGGATATTATGGTGGTGCTTTTAACGATCAGGCGGTCAAATTCGCTATTTCCGCTATCTTCGTGGCCGGCCCGATATTTTATGTGGTAACATCTTTTATTTATAAGAGTCTCTACAAAGGAGAACTGGACAAGGACTCGGGGGTCCGTCGTTGGTTGACCTATTTTATACTTTTTGTTTCTTCAGTAGTTATGATAGGTTGGCTGATAGGGGTTATAAACAATTTTCTTAACGGAGAAATAACCTTGAAGTTCGTATTAAAGGCTTTAACTTCATTAATGATCGCTTCTGGGATATTCAGTTTTTATCTTTATGACATAAGGAGAGAAGATATTCACCAAAAGAAAGACAAGGTTATAAAGGTGTTCTTTTATGTTTCTTTGGTGATCGTTTCATCTGTGTTCATTGCTTCTTTTTTTATGATAGATTCCCCTAAAAAAGCCAATGAGAAGAAGATAGACCGACGAATAATCAATAATTTCAGGCAGGTTGATACTTGTGTCGAAGAATATCATAGGAACAATGATAAACTTCCCGAGAATATGGCTTCGATAAAACAAGAATGTAATTACATTCTTGACGACGAGTTAAAGGATCCAGAAACAGGCGATATGTTCGAATATAAGATAGTTGGAGATGGCGAGTATGAACTCTGCGCCGAATTCAGGACATCGAACATAGAAGAGGGCAGTGATCACCCTTATTCTTTTGATAGAAAAGAGGATCTTCACGCATCAGGATGGCAATGCCTAAAAAGAGAGGTTTACGAGGAAAAAAAAGAACAAGCCCCTGACATTGAGCCAGCTTTAGAAAGTTAATATGCATTCACTTGAATTGATGATTGTGGTATAATATATAACATAAGAAGATATTTTTATATCAAGATCCGTTTTCTCCTAAGAATGCGGGGTGTCAAGTGCCGGGTTTTTAGACCGGAGCAGTTGACCATGACCCATACTTCAATATGAGCACTAAAGTTGATAATGCCTCTGTACAAGGGTATCTTCAGGACAAAGGTATAAAGCATGATATTTTAGACCACAAAACGGTCTATACAGCCATTGATGCGGCCAATACCATGAAGAAGAAAATGAACGAAATAGTTAAATCCTTATTGGTCAAGGCTGATAAGAAATATTTTTTGGTTTGTTTGCCGGCCGACCATAATCTTGATCTTAAAAAAGTAAAGAAAATAATAAAAGAAGAAACAGGCGAGAAGGTCAAAGCTGTTCAAATACCGGATGAAAAGACGATGAAAAGGTTCGCCAAAGCTAAAGACGCCAGCCTTTCAGCTTTTGGCACTATACATGATCTACCGGTCATACTTGATAGAAAATTAGGCAAGCTAAAAAAGGCGGTATTCTCTTCAGGAAAGCTTGATCACTCAATAGAGATGGCTGTAAAGGATTTCGTTAAATTGGAAAATGCCATTCTGGGTAATTTTGGAATAAAGAAGAAAGTTAAAATAATAAAGCCTGCTCCTTCCAAGAAGAAGGGGGAGGCAAAGGCTATGAAAAAGGCAACAAAAAAGAAAGCCACTCCAAAGAAGACCGCTAAGAAACCGGCTAAGAAAGCGGTGAAGAAGACCGCTAAGAAAGCGGTGAAGAAAACAGTCAGGAAACCGGCCAAAAAGAAAGCAGCCACTAAGAAGACTGCTAAGAAGAAACCGGCTAAGAAAGCGGTGAAGAAGACCGCTAAGAAGCCGGTTAGGAAACCGGCCAAAAAGAGAACGACCGCTAAGAAAAAGAAATAGTAGCTTCATACCAAAAGGAGGATCCGCCTTAGGCTTTTGTTTAAGGCGGATTTAGGCATTTTTAGAATTTTTTCGTGATCTTATTATGATGAACATCAAGATCGATAAATTCGAAGGTCCGTTAGGGTTGCTTTTGACAATGATAGAGAAAGAAAAACTTGATATTACGGAAGTCAATCTAGCAAAGGTTGCCGACCAGTATGTGGAACATATAAAGAGATCCAAAGAGATAGATCCTGATGTGTTGGCAGATTTTTTGGTTATAGCAGCCAAATTGCTTTACATAAAGTCAAAAGCCCTTTTACCATATCTTTTTCCTGAGGAAGATGATGAAGTGGGCGATCTGGAAGGCCAGCTCAGGATGTACAGAGAGTTCTTAAAAGCCAGCTTGGCTGTTGAGGAAAGAATAAAAAAAGAGAATTTTTTATTCAGCCCTAGTAATAACCTATTGGAAAGAGCTTCTGATTTTTCCGATCTTTTCGCCTTTTCACCACCAAAGAAAACAAAGCCAAATAACCTAAAGATTGCTTATGAGAGTTTTTTACAAAGAAGAAGACCGAAAAATAAAAT
This sequence comes from uncultured Gammaproteobacteria bacterium, assembly GCA_964602485.1. Lineage (GTDB taxonomy): Bacteria > Patescibacteriota > Patescibacteriia > Patescibacteriales > WJLG01 > WJLG01. The sequence goes on from CAZRQU010000001.1 coordinate 69,701, forward strand.
TCTTCGCGAAGAGACCATTGAATATAAGATCAATATCGAGGATAGGATATTAAGCATAGAGAAGGCCTTGGTCGAGAAGATAACTTTCAATTTTTCTAAACTGCTTGAGAGAGTAGAGTCAAAAACAGAAGTGATAGTCAGCTTTTTGGCTTTGCTTGAATTAATGAAAAGCAAGACAGTGGCCGCTGAGCAGTCGACCCCTTTTTCAGATATAACCATCAGTAAAAAGCAATGAATATGAACATAAGATCACAAATAGAGGCAGTGCTTTTTATGTCTGCCCGTCCAATGTCTATAAAAAAATTAGCTAAAGCCATAGAGGCAGAAGAGAACGAGGTCAAGGATGCTTGCGAAAAACTTTTTTTTGAATATAAAGAAAGGGATGGAGGATTGATAATAGTCAAAAAGGAGAACAAAATACAAATGGCCACTTCCGGAGACGTTTCCAAGACCATCCAAAAGTTCATTAAAGATGAGACCACAGGCGAGCTTTCACGACCGAGTCTGGAGACATTGACCATAATAGCTTACAGGGGGCCGGTGTCCAAAACGGACCTTGATAGAATAAGAGGGGTTAATTGTTCTCTTATATTAAGGAATTTGCTAGTTAGAGGTTTAGTCGAATCAAAAGAAGATAAAGAGGAAGCTTTTTACAGTGTTTCTTTTGATTTTTTGAAATTCTTAGGTGTTGGAGACGTTAAGGATCTACCTGACTATGAAAGGTTGAGTAAAGATGATTGTATTGATAGAATATTAGAAGAAAAGGAGCAAAATGATATCAATATAAACAAGCAAACATATGTCTAATTTCGAACAAGGTATTTTAGGATCTACGGCAAAAGAAGAGAAGGAGGTGGCTTTTGACAGCACTATGAGCCTTGAAGAATATATGAAAGTGCAGAAGAATGAGGCCTTGAGCGACCCTAATATGTATTTTGCCGGCTTAGAGCTTGAACGAAAGCCATCAGAAGAAGAAGCGATCATGTATTATATGCAACATGGTGGTCCGGAAGATTTCGCTTACAGGAACTTACGGCATCGTAGTGATATCGATGAAGAGACTAAAAATAAATACTATAATAAAATTAGCTAGAAAGTAAGTTATGTTCATGCCAGCGGTAATAAGTGTTTTGGTTTCAGCTTTGCTTATGAATTTCAACCCGGTTACGGAAAGGGAATTTGCGGGCATAGGCCCGGCAAAAGCCAGCCAGGATGGCCGAGTGCTGGGGGCTGTCGAGATCATGAAGAGTGTGCCAAGAAAGGTTAATAAGAGCTTTGGTTTCTCTAACCACTTGCCTGACAACCAGAACCACCCCACCGTTCCTCAAAGAAAAAAGGATTCGAAGCCTTTTGATTTTTCAGCGGCTAGTGCCATAGTCATAGACAGTAATACCGATATGCCTCTTTGGGATAAAAGTTCACAAGAGATCAGATCGATAGCCAGTATAAGCAAACTAATGACTGCTTTGGTCTTTTTGGATAATAATCCTGGTTGGGATAAGGTGTATGAGATAAAAGCAAACGACAGAAGGGAAGGCGGCAGAATATATCTCAATACCGGAGAAAAAGTAAGAGTAAAGGATCTTTTTTATTTAAGTTTGGTAGGTTCTGCCAATACCGCCACCATATCCTTGGTCAGATCAACAGGGATGGATGAAGCTTCATTTATTCGAGAGATGAATAAAAAAGCGCGTTCTTTGGGGCTTGAAAAGACAAATTTTGCTGATCCGTCCGGATTGAGCAGATTTAATGTGTCAACTGCCAGAGAGGTGGCCAGATTGGCACAAAAGAGCTTTTTGGATGAGGACATCAGGCGAGCCACCTTGAAGAGAGATTATTCCTTTGAGACGATGGATGGACGCAAGATATTCGTCAATTCAACAGATAAACTTTTAGAGATATTTCCAGCCAATGGTATAAATATAGTTGGTGGAAAAACTGGTTATACTAATTCCGCAGGTTCATGTTTTGTCGGCCAATTCGTTAATAGAGAAGGGGAAAAAATTATCTCCGTGGTTTTAGGAAGCCAGGGAATGAATGATAGGTTCAAGCACACAAAAGACCTGGTGGAATGGGTATATTCGAGCTATGTTTGGTAATTTGCCAGTTTATGGTTTTTAATTTATACTCTAATAAGAGGTTGGATCAGTATATGATATTAAATACTATTTAATTAATAATAAATAATAAGAATATGGCTAATAAGCAAGAAGAAAAAATAATCATAGCTAATTGGAAAATGAAATTAGGGCTGGAAGATAGTGTTAAATTAGCGGATGATTTCAATAATAAGTTCGCAGACTTCGAGCAAAAGGAGAAAACTGTCGTGGTTTGTCCCTCACTGATATCATTGACCAAGGTCAAGGATAATTTAGGGGATTTTGTAAAGATGGGCGCTCAGAACGTTTTTTGGGAGATACAAGGTTCTTACACAGGGGAGATATCGCCCAAGGATCTGGAATCAACTGGTTGTGAATATGTCATAATAGGACATTCTGAAAGAAGGAAACATTTATTGGAGAATTATGCCATGATACACCAAAAGGTGAAGACCGCTTTGAACTCTTCTAATTTGAAGCCCATAGTTTGCATAGGAGAGGAAGCTGATGATAGGAAAACGGATAAAAGGGATTATGTCCTTATGAATCAGATCCAGCAGGCCTTGGGAGGTGTTACGGTTGATGGAGATCAACAGATAATAGTTGCTTATGAACCTGTTTGGGCAATTGGTTCAGGAACCGCTTTGGATCCCGAGGAAGCTAAATATGCACATAAGATAATAAGGTTAGCTTTGAATGATATGTTCGGTATGAAAGTGGTTGAGAATAATTTCAAGATAATATACGGAGGAAGCGTTACTAGTGAGAATGTTAGCGGTTTTACTGACCTTAATGATATAGACGGTCTATTGGTAGGAGGGGCAAGTCTTAAAGCTGACGAATTCCGCAAGATTTGTGAAAGGATCTAAATTTATATTTAGAAAATGAAAATGGCCAATATTATTCCTTTAGTTTTGATCGGGATCAGCTTATCAGCGATCGTGGTAATAGTAGTCAGGAAATTCTCTTCTTTAGCTAATCTGGATGTGGATACTATACCAGCCGAAAAAGAAGCTAAATTCAAAGAGCAACTAGTGGAAAGCCGTCTTAATAGGGGGGTTACCAAAACTATCTCTCGTTTGACTTGGATATTTAGGGAAATATCAGGCAGGATCGGAAAATATTTTTCTTGGGCAGGGGACAAGCTGAATGACATGAAGAAAGAGTATAATAGCGAGGCTGAGCATTCTCTTAACGAAGACGAGAAGATGGAAAAGATAGAAAGTTTGTTCTCGTCACTCGAAGGGATGGATGAAAGGGATGATTTTTCCGAAATGGAGAGCATATTGATAAAGATAATAGGTTTGGACGGTAAGAATGTCCCGGCTTTCAAAGCCTTGGGCGAGCTTTATTATAAGAGTAGGAAATATGAAGAGGCTAAACAGGCTTTGGAGCATGTTTTAAAGCTCGTAGATGACAATGAGACTGACCAGCAAGCGAAGATATATTACGACCTGGCTTTGGTCCATAAAGAGACCCAGGATACGGAAAAGGCCTTTGAGAGTATAAAGAAATCTGTTAAATTTTCGTCCAACAACCCTCGTTTCCTTGACGCGATGCTAGAAATAAGTATAATGAATAAAGATAAGATATTAGCCAGTGATACTTTAGACAAATTAAAGCAAGTCAATCCGGATAATAAGAAATTGGAGGAATGGGGAAGCAGGATAGAAAAGATGGAATAGTTAGAACATCATCTTTTTAAACAAGCTTCTTCTTGGGGCTTGTTTTTAGGTTTATTCTCGCTAGTAGTATTAAGGGTATAGCGCATTGGTCGTAGTGCCGTTGTAGCTCAGTTGGTAGAGCACTTCCATGGTAAGGAAGGGGTCTGGAGTTCGAGTCTCCACAACGGCTCATCACCTTTAAATTGTAAATTACAGATCGCAAACTGCAAATATTTTTACACTTTGTAATTTGCAATTTGAATTTTGTATCGGGTCGGTACCAAAGCGGTCAAATGGGGCAGACTGTAAATCTGCTGGCTTTCGCCTTCGCAAGTTCGAATCTTGCCCGGCCCACAAAGATCCCACCAAAGGTGGGATCTTTTTATGGTGATAGCCCGGTTAAAGATCGAATTTTCCTTTTTAACCCTTGGCTACGACCATGGCCTTTACTTCTTTAGCTCCGGCTTCCTTGAGTGTCTTTGCACATTCGTTCAAAGTAGCGCCAGTGGTAATAACATCATCGATCAGGATAATTCTTTTTTTGAGCAAAAAGAGGCTGTCCCACCGGAAGCAATTTTTTATATTATTTATCCTTCTTTGACGACCGACTTTAGCTTGAGGGGTGTTATCCTTTATCCTTAAGAGTCCTTTGGACAGCGGTTTTTTATTTAGGCTGGCAATATGTTTAGCCAATAATTCACTTTGATTAAATCCTCGCCACCTTTTTTTAAAAGCAGACAAAGGAACCGGCACTAGTTCGTATTTGTTCACATCCAACTCTTTTTTCTTAATGGATCGGCAGAGCATATCTCCGAATATGTCAGCTATATCAGTAACAAGCCCATATTTCATGGTTTTTATCATTTTTGATATCAGAGGGTTGTCATATTCAAATAAAAAAAACACGCCATTCAGGTATTTTAAATGGGCGTTATCGGTTATTATTTTCGATCTTGGCTCTAATATGTTCAAGCACTTTTGACATAGCCATTGTCCATCCTTGCCGCAATTCAAGCATTCTATCGGAAATAAGACATCCTTGATCGACGCTAATAGGTTCATCGTTAGTTCAATTCTATCTTATGTAGCCTTTCGGTTGTCTTGTCAGTAAAATAAAGATTGCTTTCATCCTCGGATATCATCATTTGACTTATGTTAAAAGCTTTGTCAGGGATAGCTATAAGTTTCTTCATACCTGTTCTGAGGTCTATTTTGTATAACTTATCTTGAGTGTTGTCAGCTAACTCGGGAAACATACCCGCTCCTTCGGGGAGCTCTTCAGGAACGGCGCAGTAAACCTGATCGTTATTACCAAAAGTGCATTTTTCAGCCCAGGTTTCCACTCCTAGGCTGCCCCTGCCGGTTCCGATCGATTCTCCTTGAGCATTGACTATCCATAATTTGGGTTTGAGTTCATCTTCTGTGGAATATACGCTGTATAGTAGCTTGTCGCCCTCTGTTGACCATTTTGGCTGAAAACCTCGCCCCTCTATGATCGTTGATTTGAAATTCTCTTTATTCTTTCCCACAAAGAACACTTCCTGCCTATTGAAATCAACTCCTCTAGTGTGCATGGCTATGGTTTGGTCGTTCGGCGACCATGAAGGGTAGACCTTGTCGGCGTTCTCTCCGATCTTTTCGATCGCCTGACTTCTTGATCCATCAGGGTTGGAGATGGCCAGCCATCTGTTTTCCGGGTCTATACCAATGCTTTTCATAACTATTTTATCGCCTTTATCGGAAAATCTAAAATCTTCCCAGTGTTTAGGTAAGGTCACTTGTTTTTCTTGCTCAAAGTCGTAGACGATATTCGATCCATCCGGATATTCTATTATAGCCTTGCTTTCGGCCGGAGACCAGTTGACCTTATCCACTCCGTAAAATTCCTTTTCTGAAAGCAGAACTTTATTGCCATCTTTATCGACCCTATAAAAATGACCATCTTTTCGGTCATAATATCTAAGATCAGAACCGTTATCATGAAGTGAGGGGTTTAGAGTAGGGGATTCGACCAATTCCGTGGTTCTGGTTACGCCACCCCTGGCTTTGTCATCGATCTCTATTCTCTGTTTGTCCTGACCTTCGGTTATACCGGTTATTACTCTTTCTTCACCCTCTTCGGTTATGATAACTCCCTCTCCTTCCTCTGCTTCCGGCAAAAGTCCCCCGGGAGTGGTGGTGACTACTTCTTTTTCTCCTGGTATCACTTCCTCGGGTGCCGTTGCGGGCTTGAAGAAGGTATTATAGATAATAAAACCTATCAGAGCCACTAGAGCCAAGAATATTATTAAAAAAAAGATTTTTTTATATTTTCTCCAAAAACCCATGATCTTATCCTTTGAAATATGTCCCTTTAAGAGAGTTTTTAAGGGCTATTTCATTTTGGTGTATTTAAATTTTTGTGTTATAATTATGTTTGAGGGAAAGGTGCGTAACCATCCTCATAACTTTTATATTAATATTATACAATATTAATAAATTTAACACAAAGATTTGCTATACTTATGGGTTTGTTTTCTTCAAATGAGGGCTACCTAGGGATCGACATAGGCAGTTTTTCTATAAAATTGGTGGAGTTGGTCAAGAATAAAGGCGAGGTGGAATTATCTACCTATGCTTTTTCTGAGAACAAGGATATATCTTCTGACTCCAGTCGGTTAAAGGACCCTGAATATATCATAAAGATAATAGAACAGCTTTATCAAAAGTCTGAGGCGACCAGCAGATCAGCGGTCTCGACCATTCCTTCTTTTTCTGTTTTTTCATCAGTTATAAACCTTCACAATGTCGACAAAAGAGAGATGGGGGAGGCAATAGAATGGGAAGCCAAGAAATTGATACCACTCCCTTTGGAGGAGATGGTCTTGGACTGGAAGGTCATAGACGATACAAGTAGCGAGAAGAATAATATAAAGGTTTTTCTTACAGGTTCGCCCAAAAAACTCATAAAGAAATATGTGAACATTTTTCGTCGCACTCAGCTTGATCTTCTAAGTTTGGAAACTGAGAGTTTTTCCTTGGTCAGGGCCTTGGTGGGCGATGATAAGTCTACTATGATGATAGTTCAAATGGGGGCCAGTAATACCGACATATCAGTTGTTCAAAAAGGCATACCGATACTGAATAGAAGTATAGATGTTGGAGGGTTGAGTATAACGAAAGCGATCAGTGGTAATTTGAATGTCGGTTTGTATAGAGCTGAACAATTCAAAAAGGATATGGGGATGAACACTGAAAAAGCAGCTGGCGGAGTCATCCCGAAGACCATCGCCAGTTCTATAAATCCGATAATAAACGAAATAAAATACCTTTTGAATCTTTATAAGAATAGCAGTTCAGGCAGAGAAGGTAGTGGCAACGTTGAGAAGATAATATTATCCGGAGGGTCGGTCATGTTGCCTAACTTCGCCGACTATCTGTCTGATAATCTTAATATGAATGTCATAATAGGCGATCCTTGGGCCAGAGTTTCGTATCCCAAGGAATTAAAGCCCGTATTGGCCGAAACAGGACCTAGTATGTCCATAGCTATAGGTTCGGCCATTAGGGAAATAGAATAATTATGGATTTCGCCTCTTTTTTCAAAAATAATAAGAATAGCGGACAAGCCCCTGATTCTCCGTCAGGAGAAAGTGTTTCACAAGAAGGGCAGGGTGGGGATGAGAAGAAGATGGATTTTTTAAAGGGTGTTGAAGATGAAGGGATCGATACGACCCCGATAAGAAAATCGTCCAAAAGCCGTTTGAATGATATGTTGATATCTCCTCCGCCTGAGGGGCCGGCTGATCCTGGCCAGGACGACGAAGATAGCAATGATCAGGATACCGAGCCCAAAAAGAATGAATCAAGGGTGTCTCCGCCTAAGAAGCCAAAGAAAAGTTTTTTTTCCGGTCTTTTAAGCAAACTTAAAAATAAAAGCGACAAAGGGGGACTTTTAGGAGGCAAGGGTGGTGATGTTCTTGAGGTTAACTTGGTCAAAGATGAGATAATAAAATTCTTTGATTGGCAGAAGAATATTTTGTTTTTGTTCTTAGCCATATTCGCTTCTTTGTTCATTCTTACTATAGCTTATTGGGGCATTTCATGGTGGGGCAATCGCATGCAGGTGGAAAAGGATCAGTTCTTGGCTCAAGATTATTATCGTTTGAATAAGCAGATAAGGGAGTTAGAGCCGAAGATAGAGGAAGTATCCAGGTTCCAGCATAAATTGGATATGGTCAATCATCTTTTGGACGATCATATATATTGGACCAACTTTTTCGATTTTTTGGAAAAGAACACCTTGGAAGATGTTTACTTCTTTGATTTTAGCGGTGATACCAATGGTTCATACAACCTGGGTGGCCGAGCTCGTTATTTTGAGGTGCTTGATGCTCAAAAAAAGAAATTCCTAGAAGATGATCGAGTTACTTCTGCGCAGATAAAGAGTGGCAATGTGGTCTCGGGCGGAAAAAAGGAATCTCCAGGCGTAGCTTTTAATATAACCTTTTCGGTTGATCCGGAAATATTCTATAAATAATAATTATGGCCAAAGACACAGCCAAAGAAAAAAAAGAGATAAGGAAGCTGGAAAGAAGAAAGGCGCTTATAAAGAATGTCAATGAATTCTTGGATAATAATTTCAAGTGGTTCATTATTTTGGTTGTGGTGATCATTTTATTGTCCGGTTATTTTTTCTTATTGAAGCCGAAAAGAGAGAGCTCAGAGAAGATGTTGAGGGTGATCAATCAAAAAAGGGAGGAAGATTACTATAACAAAAAAGAAGAACTCAAAAAGATAAAAGACCTTTTATTGGTCTATTCGAGAATAAGTTCTTCGTATATAGACAAGATAAACTCTATTGCTCCTCCTGACATAGATGACCTGTTCACAGAGATGAACCAGCTTATTTCCAATCAGGGGCTTTTCGTGCAATCGCTCAATATAAACAAAGTAAATATTAGAGATCCTAAATTAGCTAAAAAGAACAAGAATGATCAGGAGTATAGTGAAGAGATAGGCGGAATAAAGGTCTCTATAAGCGTTAGAGGTACTGATTATGAAGCTTTTAAAAATCTACTGCATTCATTGGAGAACAATCTTAGGCTGATAGATGTTGAAAGGGTTGATTTCGATCCCAAGAGTCAATCCACTAAATTGTTGTTATCCACTTATTATACAAAAAAGAAAGATAAAAAATAAATTATGAATTCTAATGTAGGGAAGATAATTATATATTTTTTGGTTATAGGTTTTATAATAGCTTTTTTGATATACTTCTATAATAGCTTGGCGACCGATGATGTTGGTAAGGATTTTATAGAAATAAAGACAAGATCCACCAAGACCAACATCAGAGAAGATATAAATTTGGAATTACTGCAAGAGCAAAAATTTATAAACTTGCAGAGCAATAGTAGTGAGCGAGCCGTCTTCAAGGCCGGCAAAAGAAACCCCTTTGAACCTTACGATTAAGAGAAAGTATTTAAATACGCAACCTTTTTTGAAATATGCCAGATGCAAAAGAAAATTTATTGGATCTCTTGTTGGAGCACAAGATAATAAATGAAAAACAGTATAAGGATATAGCTGGAAAGGCCAAAAAGAGCAACAGAAAAGTGGAGGATATATTGGTGGAGAGGGATATAATGAACATAGAAGAGGTGGTGAGGTTCAAGGCCAGAATATACAACATTCCTTATCAGTACATAGAAGAGAGCAAAATAACAGAAGAGGCTTTGAATGTTATTCCTTTTGAGGTGGCCAAGAATTATTCCATAGCCTGCTTTGAAAAGACTGATAACAAGATCAAAGTGGGAATGATAGATCCTTATAATTCAAAGGCTATAGAAGCTGTTAATTTTTTGGTCAAGGAACAGGGGTTGGTAGCTGAGTTCTACCTGATATCAAAGGATAGTTTGAAGAAAATATTCGATCGTTACGGCAATCTGGAAAAAGAGATATCGAGTGCCTTGGAGTCCAAGGCGCAAGAAGAGCATAAAGACACTAAAAAAGAAGAAGGATCGGAGGATGTGGAATTATTTTCTTCGGGCGAGGACATATCAGAAGCTCCGGTGGCCAGGATAGTTTCGGTGATAATCAGGCATGCGGTAGAAGAAAACGCCAGTGATATACATATAGAGCCAATGCAAAAGGAAACCAGGGTCCGCTATCGTGTAGATGGTATATTAAGAACATCCTTGGTTCTGCCTAAAAGCATACACAATTCAGTAGTTGGTCGTGTGAAGGTTTTGGCCAGAATGAAGATAGATGAGACCAGAGTTCCGCAAGACGGCAGGATAAGACTGGTGATAAACAAAAAACAAATAGACTTCAGGGTCTCGACCATGCCTCTTATGGGTCAAGAGAAGGTAGTGATGAGAATATTGAATCTTGGTAAAGGTATACCTAAATTGGAAGAGCTGGGATTTTCTAGTAATAATTTGAGGATAGTCAGTAGGAACATGAAAAAGACCTTCGGACTTTTATTGGTTACCGGGCCTACTGGATCCGGTAAGTCAACTACTTTAGCTTCTGTACTAAATATACTCAACAAAGAGCAGGTCAACATAGTTACTTTGGAAGATCCTATTGAATATTATGTAAAAGGGGTCAACCAGTCACAAATAAAACCCAATATCAATTATAGTTTCGCTAATGGGCTAAGGTCGATCTTGCGTCAGGATCCCGATATAATCATGGTCGGTGAGATCCGTGATAAAGAAACGGCCGAATTGAGTGTTAATGCCGGTTTGACCGGTCATTTCGTTCTTTCCACTTTGCATACCAATAATGCTTTGGATGCCATTCCTCGTCTTCAAGATATGGGGGTGGAACCCTTTTTGTTAGGGTCGACCTTGAACACTATTATTGCCCAGAGACTGGTAAGAAAAATATGTCCGAACTGTAAAAAAGAGGTCAAAATAGACCCTAATCTCATAGAAGTGGTCAAAAAGGAACTTAAAGAAGTGCCGGAAGAATTATTACAAGAAAGAACAAGCGGTATATCAGGATTTGATGTGAATAGTCTGGATGAAGCTGTCTTTTATGAGGGGGAAGGATGTTCTCATTGCGGTAATACCGGCTATAGCGGAAGAACGGCCATTCTTGAGCTTATAGATATAAACGACAATATCAAGGAGGTGATCATGGATAAGTCCAGATTATTGAAAAAGAAGGATATACAGCAGGATCAGGGCTTCATAACCATGAAACAGGATGGGATAATAAAATGTTTACAAAGTTTGACCACCATCCAAGAGGTCTTAAGAGTCGTTCAGGAATAATATGGATAACAAGAAGAGAAAAATATTATTGGTTGAAGATGATCCCTTTTTTATAGATCTGTATTCTGCTAAACTTAAAAAAGGAGGTTTTGATGTGGCGGTGGCGGATGATGAGAGGGAAGGTTTTGAAAAAGCCATCACCGAGAAGCCGGAGGTCATTCTTTTGGATATAAGTTTGCCTGAGCATGAGGATTTTTGGTTGTTAAAGAAGATAAAAGACAATAAAAAGACCAAAGATGTGCCCGTGATGGTCTTGAGTGATCTTACTAATGACAGCGAAATAGCTAAAGCTTTTTCTTTCGGGGCTTGTGATTATCTGGTTAGATCACAGATAGTTTTCAGAGAAGTGATAAACAAGATAAATAGTAATATTAAAAAAGAGGATAAAAAGGATTAATATGGAAATAAAATCCGCCTTATTAAAAAAAGTGTTGCCGCAAATGGCGCAAAGGAAGGCCTCTAGTCTTCACCTATCCGTTGGTAGTGCTCCTATGATGAGGATATATGGGAGGTTGGTGTCATTGGATGAAGAGGGGGTTATGAAAAGGGACGATATAGAAAAAGTAGTCCAATCCTTCATAAAAGAAGAAGAAGTTTTAGAGTTAAAGAAGAAAAGAGAGGTTCTTATGGTTAAGGATTTTGGAGATGATCTGCGTTTTCGGGTTAATATTTTTTTCCAAAAGAACAACCTTTCCGTATCTTTTAGTTATATCTCTGAAGAGATAAGGGGTTTGGATAGCTTGGGTTTGCCGGAAATATTCAAAAAGAATATAAGCTCCAACTCCGGACTTTTAATAGTTGCCGGGCCGAACGATTCTGGTAGGACTTCCACCATAGCCAGCCTGGTAGAAAAGATAAATCTTGAAGAGAAGAAATTCGGCATTACCTTGGAGAAGCCAATAGAAAGATTCTTTGTCAACAAACAGAGTATAATAGATCAAAGGCAGGTGGGTTCTGATGTTAATTCTTATGTTGATGGCCTTAAACATTGCTTGGAGGAAGATGTTGATTTTGTTTATATAGATGAGATAAAGGATGGATTTGAAGATGCTTTACCTTTTATACTTGAACTGTCCTCTGGTAATTGTTTGGTGATAATAGAAGTTAACGGAGAAAGCTCTATTAGAGTATTGGAGAAGATATTGAATACGAATTGTAGTAATTTTTCACGTGAATCCATACGTTTCTTGTTAGCTGACGTCCTTCTGGGTATAATAGTTCAAAGATTGATCCCTAACCAAAGTGGAGACCTTTCACTGGCTATAGAGGCGTTATTATCCAACTTTGCGGTAAAATCTCTTATCAGGGAAGGAAAGATATATCAATTAGAGAGCGTTATCCAGAATTCGGCTGAAGAGGGAACAGTAAGCATGGAAAAATCCATAAAAGAATTGATAATTTCCGGCAAGGTGGATCCCGGAGAAGTGGAGAATATCAATTTAGAGATATAATTTATGCCAATATTCAGTTATAAAGCTTTAGATTTTCGCGGAAAAAAGGTCCAAGGGATGGTCAATGGCTTCAACAGAAGCGCGGCCGCGGAAGCCTTGAGCGAAAGAGGATATGAGGTCCAGTCTATCACTGATAAGACGGATAGTTTGGAATTGAAGATACTGATGATGATCAATCCGGTGAAGACCAAAGATCTGGTGATCTTTTCCAGACAATTTTCGGTAATGATATCTGCTAATTTAGCCTTGGTGCAATCTTTAAAGATAGTGGCTGAGCAAACAGAGAACATAACTCTAAAATCAGTGATTTCCGAAGTGGCTTATGAAGTTGATAGCGGGGCATCATTGTCCAGTGCTTTGGCGAAAAGATCCAAGATCTTTTCGGATTTCTATGTGAATGTCGTTAAGTCAGGTGAGACTTCAGGTAAATTGGATGAGGTTTTGACCTATTTGGCAGACGAAATGGAAAAGGATCATGATATGATAAGCCAGATCAAGGGAGCTATGATATATCCGGCTTTCGTTCTTTTTGGGTTGACTGTCGTTGGTGCCATAATGATGATAGTTGTAGTCCCTAAGTTAACTGATATATTGGAACAAACCGGAGGCGATCTGCCAATGACCACTCAGATAGTGATGGCTATATCAGGGTTTTTGGTGAATTATTGGGTGTTGTGTTTGATCTTGTTGATAGCGGCTATAATAGGCTTGAGATTTTATATAGCCACAGATCAAGGAAAAAGGTATTTTGATATGATAAAATTGAGATTGCCTGTTTTTGGTAAGTTGTTCAGGCATATCTATATGGTTCGTTTCACCAGATCCATGGACACTTTGATCTCAGGAGGGGTTAATATAACCAGAGGACTTGAGATAGTTGCTGACGTTATAGGTAACGAGGTTTACAGGGATATAATCAAAAAGAGTGTCAAAGAGGTCAAAGAAGGTAATCCTTTGTCTTCCGTGTTCGAGAATAGCAGGGAGGTTCCCAGAATGATACCGCAAATGATAAATGTGGGTGAAAAGACCGGTAAGTTAGATCTGGTCCTAAGGAAGATATCCGATTTTTATACCAGGGAGATCAATAATACTTTGGACAATTTGGTTACTTTGTTGGAGCCAACTATCATGATAGTCATGGGTGTGGCCGTAGGTGTTATGGTGGCAGCTATAATTATGCCTATGTATAATTTAGCTAGTCAATTCTAGATAGTCGGTCTTTGCACTTTTTGTATGTTGATCATCTCAGGTACATCGTATGTCAATATTGATAGATCCTTTTAATAAGGATAAAAATAAAAAAGAAGGCGTTTCTATGAGAATGAAAAGTATAGCGATAGTTATAGTTGCCTTTATAGTTGTTCTGGGTCTTTCCTTTTTTTGGCAAAATTCAGATAGTAATAAAAGGGATAGAACTAGGTTAAACGACCTAAAAGAGGTGAGGGAAGCCTTATTCTTCTACTATAATGAGAATGGATACTATCCTTCTTCGATATCAGATTGGAACACGGACAGGCTCGATTATGGGGCCGACCCTAGGACGGGTTCCAGTGATTATGATAATTTAGCCTCTTTAATATCTCACAGAATATCAAAACTGCCCAAGGATCCGCTGAATAAGGCCAATAGTCCGACTGTGAACAAGAAATATCTTTATCGTTATGTTTCCAGTCCAGATGGTCAAAATTTCGCTATTATATATGAAACAGAAGAGCCTAACGATGAATCTCCTATGATCATGGAGGGATGGTAGCCAAAAAAAACAAGAGGTGAGCGAATAGTGGGTATTTATAGGTGTAAGTGTTGTTTGCTTTTAGCTTGTGTGTTATAATTATAATATACAAATAATTATTTATCTAAACCCCCATGTTCCACGTTAGCGAATATGAGCTGATGTGGATATGAGAGAGAGGAGGTGAGCTATGAACAAAAAAGGTTTTACTTTGATCGAATTGCTGGTCGTTATCGCTATTATAGGTATATTGTCGACGCTTTCCGTAATAGCCCTTAATAACGCTAGGCAAAAATCAAGAGACGCTAGGCGGGTAGCTGACATGAAGCAGGTACAAACCGCTTTAGAGCTTTACTACAATGATGAGAATGGTTATCCGGGAACTGTCACTTTTAACGGAACGTCAGCTATTGTTGGCCCGACCAACTCCACTACCTATATGGCTGTGGTCCCGCAAAATCCCCAGCCGTGGGATGATGGGAGTTGCGGTAACTCCAACTATGTCTATAACGCTTCTTCCACAGGAGCTAGCTCTTATTATATAGACTATTGTTTGGGTAGCGACACCGGAGGAATTGGTGCTGGAGACCATAATGCCACACCAGCAGGAATAGCAGATCCATAAAATTCTTAAAAGGCCTGTTAAGAAATTTTTAAGGAAGCGGTTTATCCCGCTTCTTTTTTTATATTGAGAGTTCATATTCTTGTAGAGTTATAAGATGTTAATTTTGTATTTTTTAAACCAAATTAACTATTAGAACTTTGTTTGCTTGATAATTGTGATATAATTTTAATATATGGATGATCTAAAGGAAAAAACAGTAAGGGCTAGCGATCATTTGACGGAGTTCTTATTTTTATCCGTTGTTTTTATATTGCCTTTGGCATTTTCTTGTTTTTTTTGGAACTTTGATGTTTTTGGGTTATTCAAGACATCTATTTTTAGAGGTTTTTCATCCTTGGTTATCTTGTCTTTTTTGTTCAATGTCTTGGTTAAAGGGAGGTTAAGGTCCATAAAAAATAAGGGAGCGGTCTTATTTTCATTCTTTTTGTCATTGTCTTTTCTTCTCTCAACTGTCTTTTCAGTAGATCCTATTGTTTCGTTTTGGGGTGTTTATGGTAAATATCAGGGGTTTTATACCTTAATATCTTATATAGTATTATTTTTATTTTTACTTGTTTGGCTTAAAGGGCATGGGCAGATAAAAAGGATAATAATAACAACAGTGATATCGTCTTTGTTGGTTTGTGTTTATGGCCTGATCCAATTGTTTGGTTGGGATATTGCTCCTTGGAAAGAAGCAGCAGAAGATACGGGCAGGATATTTTCTACTATGGGGCAGCCGAATTTTTTAGGACATTTTTTGGCAATGATGATCCCTTTGACCGTTTATTATGCTTTTTTTGAGGTAGGGAAAGCGAGTTTGCGCCTACCGCTGTTGGTATTATCTATCCTGCAGCTGGTTTGCCTTTTTTTTACTTATAGTCGGGCGGCCTGGGTGGCCTTATTGTTGTCAGGTTTGTTATTTTTGGTCCTTTATCTTTATTTAAAAAAGGGACGGCGGGCAGGCAGTATATCCGTTATTGTTATATTTGTCTTGTTAGCGTCCTTAGTATCTGTTATCGCATTTGAAATTTTGCCTGAACCAAGAACTAGTGATCCTTTGTTAAAGAAAAAGGTTCTAGGTCTTTTTGATATTGATTCCGGATCAATAGGCTCAAGAACTGGTTACTGGAAAGCTTCCATAGAAGAGATATCAGAGGCATCTTTTCCAAGAAAGGTTTTTGGATATGGACCTGATGCTATAAGCGATGTGTTCTTTAGAAGATATGAAAGTTCTTGGTCTATCAGCGAAAGACTGGGAAGATTCCCTCAAAGGGCTCATAATTCCTTTTTGGACAATGTTTTGCAATTCGGTTTTTTTGGCTTGGCCGTTTGGGCGATCTTTGCTTTGTACATCATTAGAAGGATACTCCGTTATTTAAAAGAAAAGAAAGGGGACAGGTATTATGCGCTGGTTCTTGCTTTATCTTTTTGCCTGGCGGTTAATTTTTTCAATGGTCTTTTTAGTTTCTCTCTGGTCGTTAATAGCGTTTATTTTTATTTGTTGCTTGGCTTATTGTTTTATTGTCTGGATAATGACGGAGAAGACAGGGTTTGGAATATCTCTTGGCCTAATTGGCTTAGAGTTGTGGTTGTTTTTCTTTTTTTAATCCTTTTTTCCACAATGGTCTTTTACCATGATATCCGCCCTTTGAAAGCAGACCACCATTATATGCTTTCTATAAAATTCGATAATAAGAAAGATCATTTTCGATCTTGGTATCATATGCGACAAGCAGTCATTCTTGATCCTGATAATAAGCATTATCTGTACAGTTTTTTTTCTAAGTCAGTAGAGAACTTAAAAAGGATGGAAGCGGGCGATATGAGAGATGAGGTCGCTCAGGCTGTTTCTTTCTTGACCGATGGTTTTTCAACCGAGTATAAGGATCTAAGATACTCCTTGAGCTTAGCGGCAGCCAAAAGTGTTCTTGGCTATTATGGTTATATCGATAAACAAGAGGCTGATTTGGAATATATAAAGTTAATGGATAGGTATTCTGAGGTTAGCGCTGTTTATAAATATTATGGATTTTTCAATATTAAGATAGGAGAGTATCTTAAGGCTATCGATGCTTTAGAAAATGGTATTGACCTTCTACCCCCCTTGAGTGAATTGGAGCAAGATACCGAACGAAAACAGGCCGTGGTTTCCGAGCTGGTTGATATGTATGAAGGACTGGTTAAGGCCTATGAGAATGTGGGAGAGCAGGAGAGGGCAGATGATTACGATAGAAAGAAAAGATCATTGATAGATGATCTTTAGAGAGGGCGAATAAGGACAATGTTTAGCTTGTACAAATTTTTTAGACACTTTATGGATAAAAAAAATGTAAAATATAATATCTCTGCTTGTGTGGTGGTTTGTAATGAGGAAGAGGTCATAACCAGATGTCTTGAGAGTATAAAAGAAGTAGTGGATGAGATAAACATTCTTCATGATGGCCCATGTTCTGATAAGACTATTGAAATAGCTCGTCGGTATACTGATAATATATATATGATGGAGAAGAAAGGTTCAGCTCAGCCTCATCGAGCTTATAGCTACGAGATATCAGCTGGACCCTGGATACTGCAGATCGATGCCGATGAATTTTTGAGCGTTGAAGCGATCGATGATCTTAGGCAATTGACCAAGAATGATAGGGTAAGCGCTTATGAATTATTGTGGCCTTTGTGGGATGGGCAAAAGCGTTTATCTAGCCAGTGGCCTTATAAGCTTTGTTTGTTCAAGAAAGATGATATATCTTATATAGGGCTTCCTCATTTCAAGCCTTTAGTAAAAGGAAGGGTAGAGAGGCAGGGGGTTGTGCTAGAACATAGGCCGCGATATAATAATTTCAGTCGAGAGAAATTCTTTGAAAAATGGTTATCTTGGGCCAGATTGCATGCCCGGTCCTACCTAAAGGATTTTTCCCAAATACCCAAATTCAATTACTCGGGAAATGATTGGCCTTCCAAGATGGCTCTTAGGAGACGTTTCCCTTTACTCCTTATACCTTTTGAGTTTCTTATCACCTTCATTAAGGATGTAAGGGTTTTACCTTTGAGACATCTGTTGATATCTTTGAAAGTAGCCTTTATGTATGCTTGTTATCGAGTAGCTGTCAATTATTATGTATTCAAATATAAAAATATCGATCGTTTTAGCTTAAAGTCCGAAGATCGAAGCTGACTGCTTTTTTAAAGAATAGGATTTCCGATCCAATATTGGAATTTTTGATCGTAAAATAGGTGTTTGCAATATGTATAAAAAATTTGAACACTTCGTTAAATAAGATCAAAGTAATTTTTTTATGATATATTTATTTTCTTTTTTTATTTTTTTGATAGGGTTGATAATGGGGAGTTTCCTTAATTGTTTGATATGGCGCATCCATCAAGGTGAGAGTACCTGGGATCGCTCTTACTGCCCTAAATGCAAGGGAAAGATAGCCTGGTATGATAATATACCCGTTCTAAGCTTTTTATTGTTAAGGGGTCGTTGTCGTAAATGCCGTAAAGCGATATCGGTTCAATATCCTTTAGTGGAACTAGCAATGGGGATCCTTTTTGTTTTAGCTTTTTTCCATAAGGTATCCGAACCGTTCTATTTTGATCTTTCTTATCCTCTTGAAAGCTTGCCTTTGTTATCCCTGGTAAGGGATTGGCTGATAATCTTCGTTTGTTTGGCTATTTTGGTCTATGATTGGCGTTGGTATATAATACCGGATATCATAATATTACCAGCCGTGGTGATCATTTCGATAGTCAATATTGCCATAGGTGGGGAATTCTTGGATATACTTTGGCCGGCCCTTATCGGCGGGACCTTCTTCGCCATTCAGTTTTTCGTCTCTCGCGGAAAATGGATAGGTGGTGGTGATGTTCGTTTTGGCGTATTTATGGGAGTAGCCTTAGCTGACTTGAATCTTTTGATAGTGGCCCTTCTTTTGGCTTATTGGAGCGGTGCTTTGGCCGGGGTTGCACTCATGGCTTACAAGAAGAAAAAATGGACCAGCCGTATGCCTTTGGGTATATTTTTGTCTTTGGGAACTGTTTTGGCCCTATTTTTGGGTAAGAGTATGATAGATTGGTATTTTGGCCTCCTTTAAGTTCGATAATGTGTTGCCAGAGGGCTTGAATTATAGTATAATGGGAATATAATAAATCGTATAAATAAATTATACATACCTTAATTCCGAAACCCGAAGCCCTGTTCCAAGGGGAGGGTGTTTGAAAAGTTATGAAAGAAGATATATTAGCAGGTTTGGATGTAGGTTCGACCGAGATCAGGCTAGTTGTTGGCCAGCGTGCGAACCAGGAAGATGAAAGAATACAAATAATCGGAGCCACCTCTGTCCCGGCTGAGGGTGTTTCTAAAGGGATAATAAAAAGTATAGATGATGCCACTTCTTCAATTTCTGCCCTTTTAGAGAAAGCGGAAAGATTGATAGGTGTACCGATAAACAATGTTTGGGCCAGCATAAACGATCCATATATCCGTTGTAACAGAAGCAAAGGAGTGGTGGCTGTCGGCAGGTCCAATGGAGAGATAACCCAGGAGGATATGAATAGGGCTATAGAAGCTGCTCGAGCATTGTCCGTTCCGACCAATTACGAGATAATACATGTCATACCTATAAAATTCACGGTTGACAACCAAGAGGATGTTAAGGATCCGATAGGTATGAACGGTATAAGATTGGAAGTGGAAGCTTTGATAATCCAAGCCATGAGCAGTCAGGTGAAGAACCTGACCAAGTCCATATACCGAACCGGCTTGGATATAGAGGACATAATACTTTCACCTTTGGCAGCTGCCGAGGCTGTGGTCACCAATAAACAAAAGGAATTGGGAGTGGCAGTCGTCACCATGGGGGCGGCCACTACCGGTCTATCGGTATACGAAGAAGGCCATTTGATACATACGGCCGTGTTGCCGGTCGGTTCCGAGCATATAACCTCTGATATAGCTATTGGCCTTCGTTGCCCGATAAATCTAGCTGATAGGGTAAAATTGGAACATGGTAATGCCAACCCCGGTAATTTTAATGCCAGGGATCAAGTTGATATATCCGATCTAGCCAAAGAAGAAGATGTTGATGACGACATAACCAATATTTCCAAAAAATATGTTGCTGAAATAATTCAGGCTAGGGTCGAAGAGATATTCGAAAAAGTGGATGAGGAACTTAAGAAGATAGACAGGTCCGGAATGCTTCCAGCCGGAATTGTTCTTGTGGGAGGAGGCGCTAAATTGGAAGGGATAGTGGATGTTTCTAAAGATAAACTAAGGCTTCCAGTTTCTGTCGGATCAAGTAAGAATGTGGATATACTTATAGATAAGGTCAATGATCCAAGAACACTAACCTCCTTAGGCCTTGTTGTTTGGGGAGATATGATGACCGCTGGAAAAAGCGGAGGTTCATTCTTCGGAGGTAAGAACACTATCGATAAGACCATAGGCAAGATCAAGGATTTCCTTTCTAACCTAACTATAAAATAATTTTTTTATCATTATGGCTGAAGTAAAACCTACAGTTGAAACCTTTGCTAAGATCAAAGTTGTCGGCGTTGGAGGAGGCGGAAGCAGCGCTGTTCAAAGGATGATAGAAAAGGGGATAAGAGGAGTGGAGTTCGTAGCTATCAATACTGATGTGCAGGCGTTGCATTACAACAAGGCTCAAAAGAAGCTACATATAGGGAAGACCACCACTAAGGGGCTGGGGGCTGGAATGAATCCGGACCTTGGCAGACAATCAGCTGAGGAGTCTCAGAATGAGATCAGGGAAATATTGAAAGATACGGATATGGTTTTTGTTACTTGCGGACTTGGTGGCGGAACCGGGACAGGGGCCGCTCCGGTAGTGGCCGAAATAGCCAAGGACATAGGAGCTTTGACCGTGGCGGTGGTGACCAAGCCTTTCTCTTTTGAAGGTGGACAAAGAAAGTCCATAGCCGAAAGAGGGTTCACTGAATTGGCTGATAAGGTTGATACCATAATAACAATAAACAATGATAAATTATTGCAGATAATAGACAAGAAAACATCTTTATTGGAAGCATTTTCAGTGGCGGATGATATTTTACGCCAAGGTGTCCAGGGTATTGCCGAGATCATAACGATCCCTGGAATAATCAATGCTGATTTCGCTGACGTCAAGGCTGTGATGGCTGATGCCGGATCCGCCTTGATGGGTATAGGTCAAGCTTCGGGAGAGAATCGGGCTGCGGAAGCAGCCAAGGCAGCTATCAATTCACCTTTGTTGGATATGTCCATAGAGGGTGCCAGAGGAGTGGTCTTTACTATCACTGGCGGGACCAATTTGGGTATGAACGAGGTTTCAGAGGCTGCCAAGACCATTACTGCTTCAACAGATGAGGATGCCAAGATAGTCTTTGGTGCGGTTATCGATGAAAAACTTAAGGATGAGATAAAGATAACGGTGGTGGCTACCGGATTCGATAGTCAGAACAGAGATGCGGTCAAACATGCAAAACAAAAAAGTGTTTCCTATACTCCGTCCAGCTTCTTGAAAGAAGAACAGAAAAAAGAAGAACCTGGTAAAAAATCTTGGTTTGATATCGGGCGTTCAAAGAAAGAGGAAGAAGAAGATGAAGATATAAAGAACGGAAGCAAAAAGAATAAAGTGACTTCCATAAAGCAAGCTCAACAAGAGCCGGCCAACGGTAACGATATGGAAGAAGAGGATGAAGGCGATTTGGGTATTCCGGCATTCATTCGGAAGAAGATGAAATGATCATCAAACAATATATTTTTATAAAAGACCGGAAGCAAAAAGCTTTTGGTTTTTTTTGTTCGATTTTTTTGGTATAATATCATTAAGAATGATCAATTACGCATAATATGAAAAATTTCATCAGCTTTGTTGTTTTTTTAACTTCCTTATTCATATCGCTTTCCGGTTTTCAGGCTTTAGCATCAACCGATGTTTTTCCAGAAGATGTGAGTTATGATTATGTTTATTTTAATGAACAAAGAGGCCCTTATCATATTAAGGATGATGTTCTTTTAAGGCCCGGACAAACCATAAAGATAGATAAAGGCGCTGTGTTCTTTTTTAATGAAGGAGCTGATCTGTGTTTTCAGGATAGGGAATGTCTGAAGGGTGAATGGCTATATAAGGACGGGCTAGGGGGCAGTATGATAGAAGTTCGTTCTGACATTTTGATATCTATAGAGGAGGGCAGCAGTAGGGTTAGATATCTTTTTGATCAAGTTGATCACCGTTATGATGTTGAGAAAGAGTTGAATATCGGGATAAAGAGCTTATATGACCCGGTGATCGATCTTAAAATAAGGGACTCTGATTCCGATCATCATAATATGATGATCTATTTATCAAATGTCATATTCGACCCTGATGTTAAATTCGATGGCGAAGCCCCTTATGAGGCGCAGTATGACAATGGGTATGATAATGAGGATGTAAATAATTCAAATGACCCCGAGAGTAATATACCCTCCAGATCAGTGGCCGGGAGAATATTTTTGCAGGTTGAAGAGAACGGAGAGGCTTGGTATGTAAATCCGGAAAATGGCCAAAGATATTATTTAGGCCGTCCGGCTGACGCCTTTACCATAATGAGGGATCTGGCTTTAGGGGTAAAGCATAGTTTTATCGAGGACAATGATCTTTTCCCCGAAAGAGTGGCCGGCAGGATAATTTTAGATGTTGAAGACAAAGGAAAAGCTTATTACATAAATCCTTCTGACAAGAAAGCTTATTATCTTGGCCGTCCGACTGACGCTTTTACCATAATGAGAGAACAGGGGATAGGGATAAAGAATGACGATCTAGAAAGGATACCCCAAGCATTTTGATCCGTTTGATGTATTGATAAAAAAAGCTTCCATATAGTGGAAGCTTTTTATTATTGGTCAATTGGTTATTTTCTTTTAGGGTCAAGTTTTAACTTCCCCTTGAATATCTTATATGCATCTTCCGGTGAATATCCGTATAGTATGACCGAAGATATCGCATTGGCCATCCTTACGGCCTCAGTGAGAGGCCTTTGGTATATATTCCTGCCAACAGCGCACCCTTTGGTTCCTGATATTTTTGATTGTTCGTGGAGCATTTTAAGGAATTTTTTCTCATCCTTCTTTTCTCCGCCTACGCAAATTATCCCACTGCGTCCGGCCGCTGTCACCACTTCTTGATACTCCTGAGCCGTTTTTTTGGAATGTCTTTTGTAAGGGTAGTTTATCTTTATGAAATCACCACCGACACAAAGACCGACTCCGGCCGCTCCAGCCAATAGGTGTATATCCTTCTCATCTTTGATAGCTTTGCCTCGCGGATACATCCATAAGACCGTGAGCAGTCCTTCTTGATGAGCTTTATAACATATTCTGGCTGCTTGGCCAAAAGAGTCAGCTTCGAAAGAACTGCCTATATATACGGTATAGCCTACACCAACTATATTAAGCCCTGAGTCTTTTTTAAAGTCTATTATATTTTCCATGGAAAGCCATCTGTTACTAAAGGGATCGCTGACACTGGTCTTGACCAAATTCGTTTTTGAGTTGACTTTCACAATAAGAGGTATTTTAGGATCTATATCAGCATATCTGGCTATCAAACCGACTTGGGCGGCAAACACTCCTATATTGGCCTCTTTGGCTATCTCAAAGTAATGTTTTGGGTCAGCTGCTTCCGAAGGTATGCCCGGGCCTACGAAATCGGAATTCAAATGCTCCACCTTTTGATCGCCAGCGAACATCATCATTTTTCCCGTACCGCGAGTAGCGATCCTCCAATTCTTTATATATTCCTTATGCTTTGATCTAGGTACAGTTCGTGGTATTATTGGTTTTTTCATAACACTGTTTTTATGTTAGAATATATTAGTAAGGATAGAAAATATCATTATTTTATATTATAACACGAAAAAGAGATTATGAATAATGCCAAGCCGGTGGTTCTTGCCATATTGGATGGCTGGGGTGAGTGGGATATCAATAAGGGCAACGCCATAAGAATGGCAAAATTGAATACTTTCAGAGAACTTGATAAGTGCTACCCAAAGACTTATTTGCAGGCTTCCGGAATGTCCGTAGGCTTACCCTGGGGAATTAGGGGTAATTCAGAGGTTGGGCATCAAACCATTGGGTCCGGACAGATAATTTTTCAATTTCTCCCTACTATAACCACTTCCATAACCGATGGTTCTTTTTTTGAGAATAAAGCTTTGAGATCAGCTTTTGATAAAGCTAAGAACAAAGGATCTGCTTTGCATTTTTGGGGTCTTTTAAGCGATGGAGGTGTTCATTCTCATATAGATCATTTGTTCGCTCTTATAGAAATGGCGGCTAAAGAAGGAATAAAGGATGTCTATGTGCATGCTGTTACTGATGGTCGAGACACCCATCCTAAAAAGGCCAAGAAATATCTTGAAGATCTGCAAGAGAAGATAAGAACGGAAAAGGTGGGCAAGATAGCTACGATCTGCGGAAGATATTTTTCTATGGACAGGAATAATAATTGGGACAGGATAGAAAGATCTTTTTTGGCCATGGTCAATGGTGAGGGCATAGAAGAAAAGGAGGTTCTTAAGGCCGTGGACAAACAATATGAAAGAGATATAACCGACGAATATTTGGAACCGGTGGTGATGGTAGATGATTCTGGTGCTCCAGTAGGTAGAATAAAGGAGGATGACGCAGTTATTTGTTTTAATTTTAGAAAGGATAGATCAAGACAGTTGACCAAGGCATTGTCTGTTTCTGATTTTTCCAAATTCGAAAAAGCAAAGACTGTCAACGGTTTGAAATGCGTATGTTTTGCCGAATATGAGAAAGGATTGCCCGTAGAAGTAGCCTTTGTCACCAAAAAGATAACTACAAGGTTAGGAGAGGTGCTTTCAAGTAATGATAAAAAGCAATTAAGGATAGCTGAAACCGAGAAGTATGCCCATGTAACCTATTTCTTTAATGGCGGCATAGAGAAGCCCTTCCCAGGGGAGGATAGAGTGGTGATCCCTTCAAAAAGAGTGAAAAGCTATGCTGAGATACCCGAGATGAGCGCTCCGGAGGTTATGCAAAGATTATTGTCTGCCATAGACGAAGAGAGACACGATTTTATTTTGGTTAATTTTGCTAATCCTGACATGGTGGGCCATACAGGTATTCTGGAAGCGGGGGTCAGAGCGGTCGAATATATTGATGAGCAGGTGGGGATATTGATGAATAAAATTTTGGAAAAAGGCGGACATATGTTACTGACGGCTGATCATGGAAATGTGGAAGAGATGATCAATGTGCATACAGGCGAGACCGACACTAAACACTCTAAGAACCCAGTCCCTTGTTGGTATATAAATCCTGATAATTGCAACTCTTCCGGATTTAGCGAGAGTAGAAGAATGGATATAGATGGTATGTTGATCGATCTGGCTCCGACCGTACTGGATATAATGGGGCTGCCCAAGCCGAGCGATATGATAGGTAGAAGTTTGCTTGAACTTTTTGGGGATCAAATGAGTTGATATCGATAATTGATATAAAGGATAAAAAAACAACCTTTTTTAAAGAAGGTTGTTTTTTGGAATTTTCTTATTCTTCTACGAATATAGCCTCTACTGGACATTGATCGGAAGCTTTCATGGCGCAGTCTTTATTTTCTCCGATGACTTTTGCTTTTCCTTCCTGGGTCAGCTGGAACGTGCCCGGGCAGATCTCGGTGCATCGGCCGCATCCGATGCATTTGTTTTGGTCCACTTTGATAGTCATATGATTGTTCTATGATCAAAGATAAATATTAATCATTATTAATTATACATAAAAATTCAAAAAAAATAAAGATTTTTAGCCAAGCAGACCAAGACTATTGACAAATTGGTGCAATATGTTAACCTATAAACAAATAAAAGCCCGAGAAAGCAGGCAAGGAATTCCCTTATAAGACCCGCTTGAGGCACAAGTAGCGCTTTTTAAGGCGTTGCCACCTCTTTGCTCGCGGCTTTCCGGGAGTTTTTTGTATTATTCGGGATATATTTTTCGATCAAAACCCCTTGTTTTTAATAAAAAATAACATAAATTTAAAATTTTAAGATATATGCCTAAGACAAAACAACAAAAGAAGGAGATCGTCGATTCCTTGAAAGATAAGCTAAACCGATCAAAATCTGTGATATTCACTAGTTTTGATGGTTTGGGCGTCAAAGAGAACGAGGATCTCAGAAGTAAGTTAAGAGAGAATTCAAGCGAATATTGCGTAGCTAAAAAGACTTTACTGGATCTTGTTTTTCAAGATATGGACGATGTTTCCCCTCAAGATTTCGAGGGCAGAGTAGCTGCGGTCTTCGGGTACGAAGACGAAGTAGCTGCTGCTAAAACTATCAGTGACTTTCGTAAGGAGTTGGGGAAGGATGATGATCATAAAGTTTCCTTTCTTGGCGGAATTTTGGAAGACAAGTTTTTGACCAAGGAAGAAGTGGTAAATCTTTCTAAATTGCCTTCAAAGCAAGAGTTGTATGCCAAATTGGTCGGCTCTATGAACGCTCCGGTTTCCGGATTCGTCAATGCTTTATCCGGCAATCTTAGGAATTTGGTCTATGCCCTTAAGGCCATAGAAGAGAAAAAAGCATAAATTAAGATAAATTAAAATAATTTTGCATATTCATTACGCGTTAGGTGTTATGAATAATGCGATATTCAATTATGTCAGAGGAAAAAAAGAACACTCCAGCTGAAGAAGCTCAGGAGGAAAAGAAAGAAGAGACAACTTCAACTGAAGAGACAAAAGAAGTTGAGGTTCCTAAAAAATTCAAATCCTTAGTGGAAGAAATAGAAAAAATGAGCGTTTTGGATCTTTCAGAATTGGTAAAGATCTTGGAAGATAAATTCGGCGTTTCTGCCGCTGCCCCGGCTATGGCTGTGGCCGCTGCTCCGGGAGCTGCCGGTGCTGAAGGCGGTGAAGCTGAAGAAAAAGATAGCTTCGACGTTGAACTTACCGAAGCGGGCGGAAACAAGATAGCCGTCATTAAAGCTGTTAGAGCTGTTACCGAGATGGGACTTAAAGAAGCCAAAGAATTGGTGGATGGTGCTCCTAAGGTAGTGAAAGAAGGCGCTAAGAAAGAAGAAGCTGAAGACATAAAGAAGCAGTTGGAAGAAGCGGGAGCCAAGATAACTTTGAAATAAGTATCAGTATCGTTCTCTTTATAAAAAACCCCGGTATTTCCGGGGTTTTTGTTTTTGGGATATATATTCTTTTCGTTTAGGAGGATGCTTCCATATGGGAAAGCTCACTTTTATAGACAGAGTTATTCTTTAAGACATATATTTTCATACTTTTTTCAGACACATCTATATCTTCTATGTTTTCCATATCGAACACATATTGGCTTATGAACTTACCTTCTTTATCAAAGACTACCAGACGTTTATTTATCGGTTCGAATATATAGATATACTCATGTTCGGAAGAGGTTATTATTTTGTTGGCATTCTTTATCGGTTCATATAATTCTTCATTTTCGAATTCCTCTTCTTCTCCGCGAAGTAGTTTTTTTATAGTTCCGTCTACTTTAAGGATATAAATATAGCCGTCAATGGCTATATCAACTATTTTTGAGAGATCCTCATTGGTTTTGAGCCACTCAGAAGGGGAGGAAAAACCATTATTGGTTCGACTGTAGCGATAGATCTGTTTTCTTCCGAGAAGATATAAATTGTTATTGAAAGAAGCCATTGATATTATATTGTCATTACCGGGAAGTCCTATAGGTATATTTTTTATATTCTCCCTGCGCCCTTCCTTTTCAACTATTAGGATATTATCCTTATTCAAATAGTTTATCCCGCTATCGGTGGCTGTCGGATAGTCCAAGTAATGAACATTGTCGGGCAGTTCATTGTTGGCTGTATTTATATCCTCTAGAAGATCTATTTTGTATATGGATTCTTGGCTCGAATCGCCAAGGTATACCGTATTGTTGTGTATTATTAGATTTTGGGCGTTTGCTTTATCGTTAAGAACAGAGAAATCAGCTATATTATCTCCAGTTTCAACCTTTTTTATGTGCCTTATTCTATTTATTTGTTCTTCTTGTTTTGCTGTTATTTTTTTTAATTTTTCGTTTCCTTGTTTTTTATCTTCAGCTATGGAAGCCAAGAGTTCTTTGTTCTCCCAGAGAAGTTGTTTAGCCTTGTCTTCGTTGTTGTAAAGAAGATTAGCGTCTATTTTGTTTTGTTTTTTCTCTATTTTTTCCACCAATGACCCAAAGGCTTCTTTTTGAGCCAGTTTTTCATTTTTCTGTTTGGTGATGGTTAGGTTTATTGAAAAAACGATCAATAATACGAAAGCTGATATCAAGATCGCTTTGTGTTTGTTCTTCAGCCCTCCTTCCGTCTCTTTTTTGCTGAATTTATCTTTAAGGATCGCCAATGACCTTTTTGTCTTTTGCCCCAAGTCAAGAACCTTCTTCTTATTGGTCATATTCTTTACGGTAGATATTGCAAGAAAAAAGACAAAGCTTACAGCTTTGGATATATTGGATAATATATTTTTCAATAATCCTTTTCTTCTTTTGAATGATATGTGCTCCTTAAAGAGACGGAAGTTCTTTTGGGCAAAGTTATCCTTTTTCTTAGGCTCTGAATCTCGAGTTTTTTTAATTTTTTTGAGATTTATTATACCGGAAGGAGCCATTATGTTCTCTGTTTGATGCTCAACCGCATCTATCTGGTTCATATACCTTTTGCTCTTCTCTTCCATTTCTTTTTTTAGGCCTTCTTTACTCACCTCATCGCTAGTCGAGTTTTTAATTATTATGCCCAAAAAGGTTATATAGGCGTTTACTTGTGAAAGAGTGTTCTTTATTTGTTCCGCCGCTCCGGTGGGGGACAGTTTCGTTATTATGTTCACTATTTGTTTGCTTGAGATGTATTCGTACAGAGCTTCATTGCCCATCATGAAATATCCGCCCGAAGGAATTCGTCCGCTGGTAAAATTGGAGAATAGTTTGTTGATATTCACGGCCTTAGGGTCTTGCTCGCGGTTTTCACCGACTTCCGTTATTTTGTGTTCTATCTTTTCCGGTTCAAAGACCTTTCCTCCTTTTTTCTTCAAAGTGCCGGTTTTTTCCTTGTATATTAGAAAATTCCTATTTTTGCCAACGACTGAAAAGTGCAACTCCTCATCATGAATGACTGCTGCTGTGACATTGAAGGCGTAGGGGCTTATTTTTATTTTTTCTTGATTTAGGAAGTTTACCAGATCCCTGTTAGTTTTAGCTAAGGAGTCTTGGAAGATATTTTCGGTCCTTATGCTATCTACTTTCTCTTTAAGCAAGAGCTTTTCATTTTGGTAATAATTATAATTTATGTTGTTTATAAGGAAGTTTATTACCTTGAGAGCGGCTGGCTTGCTGGATTCCATCTCTATCAAAATAAAAAGTCTTCCAGCTAAGTTCTCTTTATAAGAATCGGGCTGGGCTATGAAGATGTCGCTTGATGAGCTGGATTTTTGCTCGCTGTTGAGTATCAGAGAGGCTGTTTTGTAATACATTGGCTATTTGTATGTAAAAATTGGCCAATTAAGCAATTGACGTTTCCTTTAATATATTATACTATAAAAAGGCAAAATAAGTAAAATATCAATAATATATATGTTGAACAAATTGTTCGGTTCCAACACTCGAACCAAGCTTCTGAAACAATTCCTTTTCAACTCAGAAGAGGGTTATTATATAAGGCAACTGGCCAGGGATCTGGGTTTACAGGTTAATTCAGTGAGAAGAGAATTGGATAATTTGGAAGAATTGGGGCTATTGTCATCTGATATAGCTGAAGCAAAAGAAGAGGAAGATGAATATTGTTTGAATGGGATCAGGGATCTGAAGAAAGAAAAAAAGAAGACAAAGAGTAAACAGGTAAAACCTCAAGATAAAAAATATTTCAAGGTCAACAAAGATTTTCCGGTATTCGAGGATCTGCGGTCACTGGTTATGAAATCGCAAGTCCTTCATAAAGATCAATTCGCCAAGGATCTTTTGAAAATATGTAAGCCCAAGTTGCTCATTTTGACAGGGGTGTTCATAAATAGACCCGAGGTGGGCATAGATGTCTTCATAGTGGGTAGATTGTCGAAGGATAAGCTCAGGCCGGTTATTAGGCGTTTGGAAAAAGATCTTGACAGGGAGATAAATTTTACCATTATGGCTCCTTCGGAGTTCAAGTATCGCCGAGAAATAGCCGATGTTTTCCTGTATAGTGTTTTGGAAAACGAAAAGATGATCATGATAGATGAGATAGGGATAAGTTAGTGATCTCAAGCATTTTATCCTGAGGGTTTCTGATTATTAGGGATATTTCTTGACTTGGAAAATAAGTTTTGTTAATATATTAATCGAAAACAAGTTTAAATCCGCACCGTTTCGGGTTGCTAGGATTTATTTTTTTTCCAGTAAATATGAAAAAGAAGCCAGGGCCTGTTAATGGCGATACAAAAGAGATATTCCGGTCAATGGCTTGGTATACCAGCGCTTCCATTTTCGGACCTTTGGTCATTATCGGAGGAGCTGGCCATTTGCTTGATAAATATTTCGGCACTGAGCCGATCATAACTATAGTTGCCGTATTGGTGGCCTTTGTGGCTTCCAATATT
Source organism: uncultured Gammaproteobacteria bacterium (assembly GCA_964602485.1). GTDB lineage: Bacteria > Patescibacteriota > Patescibacteriia > Patescibacteriales > WJLG01 > WJLG01. The sequence goes on from CAZRQU010000001.1 coordinate 100,130, forward strand.
CTCCTTTTAAAGAGAGCTATGTCCATCACTGGTCAGATAACCGAGATCGGCAAGCAGGGCAAGAACTATGATCCAGAGGAAGAAGAGGAATAATAATAAGGAGGATAGCCGTAGTTGTAAAAAAATATGGAATTGAATATATCATTGGCTCCACAAACATTATTTGAGATAGCCGGTTTTCCGGTGACCAATGCTTTTTTTTGGATGTTCGTCATTTCCTTGTTCTTAACTGTGGCTTTCGTTATTATAGCCAATAATCTCAGATCGGTACCTAAAGGGATGCAGAATTTCATTGAAGTTTTCTTTGAATCAGCTTGGGATTTCGTAAAAACCACGGTCGGTAGCGAGAAAAAGGCGAAAAAGATGTTTCCTCTGGTCTTCACTATATTCATATTTGTATTGTTCAGTAATCTTTTTACATTCATACCTGGGCAGGCGGCAGTGATCTTGGCTAGGGAAGAAGGGAAGGTGTCGGTGTTCAGGTCGGTTATGTCGGATTATGGAATAGTTTTCTTGATGACGATCATCGCCATAATCATAGTGCAAATAGTGGCTATCGGAGTCAATGGACCATTGGGTTATTTAGGTAGATTCTTTAACTTTTCAGGAGTTAAAGAATTTTTTGTTTTATTGACCAAAGGTAAATTCAAACCGGTTCAATTGGCTCAAGGGTTATTGGATGTATTTTTGGGTTTAATGGAGATCGTTAGTGAATTCGCCAAAGTATTATCCATGTCATTTAGGTTATTCGGCAATATGTTTGCCGGAGAGGTCTTAGGGGCAGTAATGTTGTTTTTGGCCCCTTTCTTTCTGCCTGTTCCTTTTTTATTTCTAGGGCTTTTGACAGCTTTTGTGCAAGCGTTCGTTTTTGCGGTTTTAACCTTGGTGTTCATAGATATGGCCTCCGAGTCTGAAACAGCCAACGCTGATTAGATGTTTTATTGATCGGCTAACTGTGAGTTGACCGATCAACAGATCAGCTAATTAACCAATTAACCAATAAATTATTATGGAACCAGAAGTATTCAAATTATTGGCTGCCGGACTATGTATGGGTCTGGGCGCTATCGGTCCTGGTATAGGCGAAGGGTACGTTGCCGGTAAGGCTTTGGAAGCGATCGGACGTAATCCGGAGACATCAGGCAAGATAACTCCTTTGATGTTCGTTGGTATGGCTGTTACCGAGTCTACCGGTATCTACGCCTTGGTCATCACTTTGATAATCTTGTTCGGTTAAGCATCAAGAGGATAGATAGATTCCACCTGTTATTTTTCGGGTGGAGACCTTTATTCTTTTGAAAAAAATGAGAACGATATGATATTAGAGGCATCACCCGATGATGGCGGCCATAATATCCATTCGTGTCATTAGTATTGAGATAATATGGAATTATTGAATTCACTAGGTATAAACATAAAGATATTGATCGCCCAGTTGATCAATTTCAGTGTTATGCTTTTTATCCTCTGGAAGTTTGCCTATAGGCCGATGAGGAAGTTTTTGGAGGAGAGAAGGAGCAAAATAGAGAAAGGGGTGGAGAATGCTGAGAAAGCAGAAGAACGTTTAAAGGAAATAGATGAGAAAGAATCAGAAGTTATAAAAGATGCTAAAAAAGAAGCGGCTAAGATACTTGAGGATGCCAGAGAACAGGCCGAAGAGAATAAGAAGAGGATGATAGATAAAGCCAAGGAAGAGATCGGCACTATAATAAATAAAGAAAAAGAGAATATACAAGTAGAGAAGTCAGAGACATTGAAGGAAATAAAAAAGGAGGTAGGGGAACTGATAGCTATTGGAGTGGAAAAGGTTATAGAAGAAAAAATGAATGCTAAGAAAGACAAGGAAATGATAGAGAGATCTATTAAGAATATCGGTAAATAATTCGAGAAAATTTTGATATAAAGATATGAATATAAAACCAAAACAATACGCGATCGCCTTATTTGAGAGTTTGAAGGACGCTAAGGACAAAGAACAGAAAGAGATCGTGCAGAGATTCGTTTCTAAACTGATCGACAATAACGACATTTCAAAAATAGAGCCGATGATCAGCTATTTTGAGGAATTATTCAATAAATATGAAGATATAGCTGAGGCCCAGATCATAAGCGTCTATGAACTGGATAAGAATATCCTTAGTATGCTTAAAAAACTAATATCCGAAAGGACTCAAGCCGAGAACATTAATATAAGCGAAAAGAAAGACAAGGGCCTTTTGGGAGGTGTAGTGCTTCGTTATGGAGATAGATCCCTGGACCTTAGCCTGAAAAGAAGACTGGAAGGATTCAAGAGGCAAATGATCAGTTAATAGGGGAGGTAGTTAATAATTCATCATTCATTATTGATAAAAAATATGTCTAATACAAAAGATTTCATTGTAGAACAGATAAAAAAACAGATCGGACAATATGAATCAGAAGCTCGCGAACAGAATTTTGGAAAAGTTATAGAAGTAGGAGATGGTATTGCCCGAATATCAGGCCTTTCTGAAGTTATGATGTCGGAAATGCTTGAGTTCAAGACCGCTTCCGGATCTCGTTTCGGGGTGGCCTTGAATCTGGAGGAAGATAGTGTTGGCTCCATTGTTTTGGATGATCATGAAGCCATAAAAGAAGGAGATGAGGTTCTAGCCACGAAGAAAATACTGGAGGTGCCTGTGTCCGATGAGATAGTTGGAAGGATACTTGATCCTTTGGGTCAAGCTTTGGACGGCAAGGATAATATCAAGACCGACACTTATTATCCGGTAGAAAAAGTAGCCCCCGGCGTTATGGCCAGAGAGTCGGTCGGTCAGCCTTTGCAGACCGGTATCAAGGCCATTGATTCCATGATCCCTATCGGAAGAGGTCAGAGAGAGTTGATAATAGGCGATAGACAGATAGGTAAGAGCGCCATAGCTATTGATACGATAATAAACCAGAAAGGACAAGGAGTTAAATGTATATATGTGGCGGTTGGTCAAAAAGAATCCAAAGTGGCCAGTATATCGGCTAAATTGAAAGAAGCCGGAGCTATGGATTATACCACTATCGTGGTCGCCGGAGCTTCTGACCCGGCATCGCTTCTATATATAGCTCCTTATGCCGGTTGTGCTATGGCTGAATATTTCTTGGATAAAGGTGAAGATGTCCTTATTGTCTATGATGATCTTTCCAAGCAGGCAGCTGCTTATAGGGAAATATCATTGTTGCTTAGAAGGCCTCCCGGACGTGAAGCTTATCCCGGTGATGTTTTTTATCTTCATTCAAGGCTTTTGGAAAGAGCTTGTAAGTTGAATAAGGATAATGGAGGAGGTTCAATAACCGCTTTACCGATAATAGAAACTCAAGCCGGAGATGTTTCCGCTTATATACCGACCAATGTCATATCTATTACTGATGGTCAAATATACTTAGAACCGGATCTTTTCTACCAGGGACAACGACCGGCTATCAATGCCGGTATATCCGTTTCCCGCGTAGGGTCTTCAGCCCAGATAAAGGCTATGAAAAAAGTGGCCGGAAAGATGAGACTTGAAGTGGCGCAGTATAGGGAATTGGCTGCCTTTGCCCAATTCGGTTCTGATCTTGATGAAGAGACCAAGTCCAGATTGGAAAGAGGTAAGAGGATCGTGGAAATATTGAAACAAAAACAATACGAACCGGTCTCCACCGAGGACCAAGTAGCCATATTCTTTGCTGTTACCGGCGGCTTTATGGATGATATCCCCGTGGATAAGATAACTGATCTTGAGACAGGATTACTGGACTATATAAAAGAAAGATCATTTAACAGTTTGAAGAAGATAAAAGAAACCGGTTTGCTGGAAGATGATGTTAAAGAGGAGTTGACCAAAGTGATAAAAGATTACAAAGACACCTTGGATCATGTTGAAAAATAACAAATTGCAAAGAGCAAATAACAAATTGCAAAGAGCAAAAATAAGATATTTGCAGTTTGCACATTGATATTTGCAGTTTGAATAAAAATGTCAAATACCAAAGATATAAAAAGAAGAATATCATCGGTTGGCAATACCAAGAAGATAACCAGAGCTATGGAGATGGTGGCGGCTGCCAAAATGAGAAAAGCCACTGAAGCGGTTTTGGCTACCCGGACATATGCCAACCTATCTTGGACCACTGTTTTGAATATATCTCAATCCGTTAATTCAGGTAAATACGCCCATCCTTTGTTGGCTGAGAGAAAAGAGATCAAAAGAGAGGCAGTGATCCTTATAGCCTCCAATCGAGGTCTTTGTGGTGGTTTTAACTCTTCTGTGATACAAAAAGCGGTAGACTCCATAAGAAAATATGGCACTAGCGAGCATGAGCTGACCAGAAATCTTAAAAAAGAGATAAAAAAGGATGTCGATTTCATCGTTGTAGGGAAAAGAGGTCTTTCCGTAAAAAGCAGATATGGGTGCAATGTGGTGGCCGATTTTGAAAAGGCGGATGTTTGTTATGAAGTGAAAGAAGTGATGCCGGTAGCAAAAATGGTGATCAGTGATTTTTTGTCAGGAAAATATGACAAGGTCATGGTGGCCTATACCGATTTTATCACTCCGGCAAAGCAGATACCCAGAGTAAAACAGCTTTTGCCGATAGATCTAAAGGCTAAAGATCATCACCTAGGGGTAGTTGGCGATGATCCAAGGATCGGTGTTGATCGAGATTTTATAAAAGAGAAAGAAGACAAATATCTCAAAGATGAAAAGAATAGTTATATGTTCACCTATGAGCCTAGTGCTGAAGAGATATTGGAAGAAATGTTGCCAAGGTTGATAGAGGTTCAACTTTTCCAGGCCTTATTGGAGTCGAACGCTTCAGAGCATAGTGCCAGAATGAGCGCTATGCACCAAGCAACAGAGGCGGCTGAGGATCTTGTTAAGGAATTGAAATTATATTACAACAAAGCCAGACAGGCCGCCATAACGAATGAAATATCAGAGATCGTGGCCGGCGTAAATGCTTTATCTGATTAGGCTGTTTTGTCCTATGAATTATGCTTTGGATCTTTTTGGACCAAGATATTAAAATTTTTTAAAAATTTAGAATTTTAAATTAAAAATTAGAATAGTATGACAAAAGAAAAAACAGGTATAATAAAACAGATCATCGGCGCCGTGGTTGATATACATTTCGAAGAGGATCTACCCGGCATATATTCCGCCCTTGAGGTTAAGAAAGGTGAGGAAACTTTGGTTTTGGAGGTGCAACAACATAGAGGGTTTAATGTTGTTCGAGCTATAGCTATGGGATCAACCGATGGTTTAAAAAGAGGAGATAAGGTGATCAATACCAAAAAAGGCATATCAGTCCCGGTGGGGGATAAATGTTTAGGTAGAATATTCAATGTATTAGGTCAAGCAGTCGACGGTGAGGATACTCCTAAGACCGATAAGAAATATGAGATACATAGGAAGGCGCCTGATTTTACGGAACAATCGACCAGTGTTGAGGTGCTGGAAACCGGTATCAAAGTTATAGATCTGATCTGCCCTATAGTCAAAGGTGGAAAAGTCGGTCTTTTTGGAGGTGCCGGTGTTGGTAAAACTGTTATTATTCAGGAATTCATAAATAATATAGCTAAGGCTCATGGTGGTTATTCTGTTTTTGCCGGAGTTGGCGAAAGAACTCGTGAAGGCAATGACTTGTATCATGAAATGAAAGATGGGGGAGTTCTCGACAAGGTGGCTATGGTCTTCGGGCAGATGAACGAACCGCCGGGGTCAAGGGCTCGTGTAGCTTTGACCGGTCTTTCTATGGCTGAATATTTTCGTGATGAACAGAATCAAGACGTGCTTTTCTTTGTTGATAATATCTTTAGGTTCACCCAGGCTGGTTCAGAGGTTTCCACCCTTCTAGGAAGAATGCCTTCTGCGGTCGGTTATCAACCGACTTTGGCCACTGAAATGGGAGAGTTACAGGAAAGAATAACTTCAACCAATAAAGGATCGATCACTTCCATACAGGCTGTCTATGTGCCGGCCGACGATCTTACCGATCCGGCTCCGGCTACTACTTTTGCTCACCTTGATTCAACTGTGGTCTTATCCAGAGGCTTGGCTGAATTGGGCATATATCCGGCAGTTGATCCGCTTGATTCCTCCTCTACTATTTTGGACCCTAATATAATCGGACAAGAACATTATGAGGTAGCTCGCGGAGTTCAGGTGGTATTACAGAGATATAAGGACCTTCAGGATATAATTGCCATTCTTGGTATGGAAGAATTGTCCGATGAGGATAAAATGACCGTTAACCGAGCCAGAAAGATGCAAAAATTCCTTTCTCAGCCTTTTCATGTAGCTGAGGTGTTCACCGGTCAACCAGGACAATATGTGAAGTTGGCCGATACCATAAAAGGATTCAAAGAGATCCTGGAAGGTAAACATGATGATAAGTATGAGGATGATTTCTATATGAAGGGAGACATAGGGCAAGTAGGAGGCTCAGAGAAGTAATTTTTAAGAGACCCTGTATTAGCGGCTATACAGGATATAATTGTTAAATTGTTATATTGTTTTGAATAGCGGTATAACAATTCAGTAATATAGCAATATAACAATGGATAATAAAATGATAAAATTTGAAATAGTCACTCCGGAAAAGCACATATTAAAGGAATATGTTAAGCAGGTTACAGTTCCTACCAGAGAAGGGGATGTGACCATTTTACCAAAACACACTCCCTTAATATCGACTTTAAGGTCTGGAGTTTTGGAGTTTTCCAAAGAGGACGGCAGTCAAGAGGTGGCTTTTGTTTCCGGAGGATTCTTAGAGGTTTTGCGGAATAAAGTGGTAGTTTTGGCTGATGCAGCTGAAAGAGCAGAAGAAATAGATGAGGTTAAGGTGACTGAGGCTAGATCGAAAGCAGAGAAAGAGATGCAGGAGATAAGATCGGATGATAGTGAAAGATTTGCTAATATTAGTTCAAAAATTGAAAGAGAATTGGCCAAGACCAAAGCACTTAAAAGGTGGAAGTCATTGAAGAACATAAAGTGATCAAGATCACTTGCCAAAGAGTTTTTTGCGTGCTAGTCTAAATATACAAAATAAACAAAATATTTGAAAAGACAGATAGCTTTTAAAGCGCTGTCTTTTTTGTGTTTTTTGACAATTAGGCTTGGCTATTGACAAAAATAGAAAAAAGTGCTACTGTCAATAGAATTGATTTTATAATTATTTAGAATAGTCAATTGAATAGTATGTTATTGAAGGATTATCTAAAATTGATATTAAGGAAAAAGCAGACACTTGTTTCTATTTTTGTAGCATTTTTTCTGATAACCAGCTTGATCATAGTTGCTCAACCTCCCAGGTACGGATCTTCCGTGAAGCTTTTGGTGGTGCGTGTCAGTGGAGAAAAGGTTGACCCATATGTGGTTTCCAGATCCAACGAGCAATTAAGTGAGCTTTTAGCCAGAATGGTCCATTCTTATACTTTTTTCGAAAAGGTAATGGATTCAGATTTCAATATAAAGGAGAATTATTTTTCCGGAAGTAAAACTGATCAAATAAAGAAGTGGGAAAGAGCTGTTAATGTCACCACTTTGGCTGACACCGGTTTGATAGAGATAGAGACATATCATATAGGCAGGAATCAGGCCGAGCAATTGGCTAGAGCTGTCGCTTATACCTTGCAAACCAATCATCAGCTTTATCATGGCTATGGAACTTCTGTTAGTTTAAGAGAAATAGATACGCCTATAACCTCTAATTATCCTGTTAAGCCTGATCTGGTTATAACCTTATCTTTGACGGTATTTTTGTCTCTTATATCTTTTCTTGTTTATATATATACTTTTCCGGAAGAGAAGTATGATATTAGGATCTGGCCGACAAAAAAGGCAACTAAAAAGATAAAAGAACAAAATGATCATAATAACTTTATTCATAATGATATAGCGGAAGATGAAGACAGTGATAACGATGATAATGATAGTGATCCGGAAAGTTATTTCCACAAGTCTGGAGATATGAACAATGTGTTAAGATAATTGGGTTTTTGAATTCGGACAGGTATCTTCCCTGTCCGAGATCAAGGACCTAAAGAAGTTCCTTGAAAGCAACTTACAATAAAGAAAGAACAACCCAAAAAGGAGGCTCTTATGAAGCCAGTAGTTTTTCTTATGCTTTTCGCGAGCATGTCTTTTGGGGGGATCTTTGGGAATGGGGCGGACAAAGCCCTGATCGAAGATCTCTCAACTGATGTTGATTCACTCTCTTCCCAGCTCTCCGATAAGGAGTGGGAGCTTGAATTGGCCGAGGCGGCTAAGAGGGAAGCTGCGCTGGCCAAGGATCGCCTATTAAGGGAGATCGGTGGTTACAAGACCACTATTGAGTCCCTGCAGGTCTCTTTGGCCGCAAGTGGCCGAGAATGCCGAGAGCTTTCGGCTTATGCCAAGCTGCATGAGAAGCGGCAGAAGGTCAGCGTAGTGGAAAGGCTGGGTCTATCTCCGGTTCATAATGGACCTCCGGAAAGCTACTTGACCGATCCCCGAGTGAAAGCTCGGATCAAGAAGACCATTAAGGCAATGCCGTTGATACCCGAGCTTGAACAAGCGTTCATAGCTCAGGTCGACACGGCCGCGCCGACTACCGGTAGGCTAGACAATGGGCTATATGAATTCATGGGTTTTTCCAAGTTCAGATACTTGGGTTATACCTATGTAGCCCTGGATTCGACTGCTGATGATTATGCCTGGACTTTTCCTCCGGTTGATGCTTGGGGAAGAAAGGCGCAATTGACCATTCCGTGGGCATGTTTTAATCCCACGATCAGATGGCTTTTGGCTGACACGGTCATCCAGAGGGATACCGTGAAGGTGGATAGCATAATCGAGATCAGGGTGGAATCACCACCCGATACGGTAGTTAGGGACAGTATCATCATTGATACCATCTGCCCGCCTCCGGAACCTCCTCAGGATAAGAAGCAAAGTCGTTGTAAATGGGGAGAGCTGTTCATGTGGTTGGGGCATTATTCTCCGGTCCCTCATCTTGATGAGGGCAGGGGGGAATTCCTCGGTTCCATGGGAGAGGTCTTCTTCGGATGCAGTCGGACCAATTTTGGCCTTGGTTATTATGCCAATGGTTGGGACTGGAAGACATATTCCGGCAGATCGAGCGGCTTTGAGGCTGCCGCTGGTCCGGCGCTCAACTTTGCTTGGCGCAGGGCCAGACTGATGTTGTTTGCGTACTATGACATTGAAGGGTCGTGGTTCGAAAGCGATCATCAGGAGGATGTGTATACGTCCCGCCAGTGGTCTCACTCGGTGTATCCGGGCCTGACCTTCAGTGTCTGGTCAGCCGATGGAGACCGGTGGTTCGAGTCTTGGCTGAACTCCCAGATAATGGTTGAGGGCTACAAGCTCTCACACGTTGACGGGCAAGTTCAAAGCAGGGAAAATGACCCTGCAAATGACAAGACTTGCATCTTCTTCGGCTCCCGGCTATTTCCGTTTTCGGGATTCGGGGTCGATAAGAAAATGCACCTTGGCTTTTCGGCCAAGGTGTCCCACACTCTGGAAGATGAGCGGGTAGAGCTGATCCTGGGTCCAGTCATCGACATAAACCATGTTCTCAAACTCTCCTTTGATTGGAAGGGAACTTTCAATTCTCAGTGGGAGAAAGAGAACGGCAATTCAGTGGGGGTCGTTCTGGATCTGGATGTCGTCAATGCAGTCAATCGAAACAGGTAAGTAACTTTCAACCAAAAGGAGGTACCTATGCGTACCAACAGTTTTGTTTCTTTCATGGCCCTTGTTGTTCTTTTCATTTCCGCTACCATCGTTTCGGCAGCGGATTTCACTGCCCCGGCTGACGGTCGTCACTACGGCGTGACCACCACCGGTATCTATTTCATCTCCCAGGAGATGGTGGATGCGGTGGAAGGTTCCTCGCCGAAAGTGCGCACTGCCAAGAACGGGTGGATGGATGAGAGCATGACCCTGAATAACGGGTACTATACCTGGGATTCGGGAGCAATGCTCTCAACCGCTTTTGCCGTGACCTGGTGTGTGAACATCGGTGGGAATCGTTTCCTGCCGCACGCATTGGAGCAGGCGGAGAATCCGGGCAAGTACATCCGCGAGAACGAAGATATCGTGGAGAACGGGGTCGGAGGTTATAACTTCCGAACCAAGCCTATCAACAAATAGGTTTGTACTCCCGGCCTTTATGGGCGCTCCTTCAACAATGCAAAATATCGCATTGTTGCAAAGAGCGCCCTTCTTTTTTATCTAGTGTTCAAGAAAGATGATCTGAATCATCACATTATCCTTTTTGGACATTAACACAAATAAACGATCAGAAAAGGAGAGTGAAAAATGAAGATCTTTAAGATCTTGGGAGTTGTAGTCGTTGTGATCTTGATATTGGGATGTGCCGGCGGGCATCGAATAAGGCTGCCCGAAAGGCCTAAATTGGCGGTCTATTGGACTTCGCCAGTCATGTCCGAAGCTGAGGCCGACTCTTTGGCCAGGTTCCATTTGGTGATCGCTGATATGGAGAATTTGGTCAACAATCCCAACAACCTAAAGAGGCTCAAGCGCCGAAATAAGGAGTTGATACTTCTGTGTTACTCCAATCCGATGGAGATCTGGACCAATGGAGTTCGAAATCGTCCGATACATAAGAAATATCGGCGTTTGATAAAAAATGAGCGACCCGGTTATTTGTTGGACCAACCTTCGGGGGATCCGGCAATATTTTGGAGAAATATGAGGATGCTTAATCTTTCTTCGTGGTGTCCAGTCGAAAAAGGCGAGAAGTACAGCCGATTTGCGGCCGAATTCCTCTTGAAAGAGGTGCTTGCCGACCCGATATGGGACGGGTACTTCATGGACAATTGTACTGCTCATATAGCCTGGATAGGCAATTATGGGCGAAACAATGGCCTTGATGCCAATAATGACGGACATGTTGATAATTATGATCAGCTGGACCGGGCCTGGAAAGAAGGTGTGAGAGATTTTTTAACTCGCATCAGACAAGCTAAGGACAGCTCGTTCATAATGATCGGCAATAAGGGGTCGTTAGCCTTCTTGGATATCGTCGACGGTAAGATGTTCGAAGAGTTTCCTAATGACTATCTTGGGGATAAGAGAGCAGGAGGCTGGTATCAGTGTTTGGACAATTATGAGCAGATAGGCGATATGTCCATAATCCATGCCCGTCAAGTGCCCAACAACCCTGAATATCGATCGTTCATTTTGGCCAGTTCTTTGATGGGAGACGGATACTATGCCTATGCTCAAGATTTTTTCCGATACTTTCCTGAATATGAAGATATCGGAAAGCCGATCGGAGAGATGAGAGAACTTTGTCCCGGATTGTTCGAAAGGAAATTCGAGAACGGCATTGTTAAGGTCTGGCCCGAAGAAAGGAAGGGCGAGATCGTCCGTTTCTAACAGTTAATGATCCAAAGCGGAGAGGTGTCTAAAAGACCTTCTCCGCTTCTTTTTTGATTTATTTAATGTTAATATATAGATATGAATATCTTCACTGAGAGCAAGAAAAATAAGGAATATTTCTTTGTACCCATTATTTTGGGAATTTTAATGCTGTTTTCCGCTTTAGTATCTCAGATGTATCCGGAATTATCATTGTTGATAATAGTCTCAGTGGCCTTTTTATTTATTTTAAGCGCCAAATTGGAATGGGGTCTTTATTTGATGGCCTTTTTCCTTCCGGTGATAGATTGGCATTTTATATTTTATAGGTTCGAGATACCATTCATAGATCTTTTGGCATTGCTTGTCCTAACAGCTTTTATAATAAGGAAAGCCTATATTCTTTTTTTTGAAAAAGAGGATCTTTCCCTTGTTTGGCCTATATTTTGGCCTTTTGTTTTCTTTTTTTCAGCCATAATGATCTCTGGAATTTTTTCAGATTATCCCACAAGCAGTGTTTGGTATGGTATTCGCTGGGTATTATTCCCTTATTTAGCCTATGTACTCATGCCGGTCAATATAATAAAAAAAGGGCAAGTATTGAAAAAGACCTTATTCTTTTTCTTTATTTCCGGAGTGGTCGTTTCTTTAATGGGTATGGCCTCGGTCTTTATAGGTGAGGGGATGGAATTCGTAAGAGTCAGACCCTTGGCCATATTCGGTATCTTTCCTTTGGGAGCCAACCATAATCTTATAGCAGAGACTTTGGTAGTGACCTCTTTTTTTACTTTGGCTTTTTCTTTGTGGCTAAAGAATGAAAGACTTAAGAAGATCATTAATGTTTTGGTTATTGCCCAAGGAGCGGTTCTTTTGGCGACTTTTTCCAGAGCGGGTTGGATAGCTTTATTTTGTCAGGTTTTATTCTACTTACTCATAAAAGGGCGGGAGGCTTTTAAGAAAGCTTTACCTGTATTTTTGCTTGTGATCATATTGTCTTTCCCTCTTATGGCCTATATGTATAGGTTGCAAAATGAGTATAGTGTTGGGGTTAGTTCTACCGAGAATAGATTATTGATGTATCAAATAGCTTGGGAAGGATTTAAGGAAAGACCGCTTTTAGGCCAGGGCTCTGGAGATTTTTTAGAGTTGGTCAATCAGAATATACGTTTTCGGGCCCAGTACGGAAAACCTTTGGATTCTCATGGAGTTTGGCAAAAGGTTTTGGCTGAGAATGGGCTGTTGGGATTGTTCGCTTTTGTTTTTTTGGTATTGGCTATATTCAAGGAATTGTCCAGAGAACTTAGGTTAGTAAGGAAGAAAAGGAGAAAGATGCTTTTACTGCTGACCTCTGCCGCTGTTTTGGGGATCTTTGTGATGATATCTTTCAACACCTCTTACTATAAAGGTAAGTTATTTTTGCCGATCGGTATCAGCTTAGCTATAGTAAATATGATAAAAGAAGAGAGAAATGAAAAATAAGATAAAAATAATACATATAATACCATCGCTTGATCTTGGCGGAGCCGAGAGATTGTTGTTCGATCTGGTTTCGCGTCTTGATAAGGATATTTTTGATGTTAAAGTGCTTTGCCTAAAACGGGGTGGACATTTTTCAGACATGATCGAAAGGTCCGGCACCAAGGTGATATTCAGAAACAGGCCTTCTGTCCCTTTGTTTATGGATATTGTTTGGTTATTTTCCTTTTTAAAAAAGGAAAGACCGGATATAGTCCATACTCATCTTTTCGGAGCTGATGTCTATGGCCGCTTGGCCGCTCGTTTGGCTGGTGTACCCAAGGTGGTCTCTACTGAGCATAATTTGAATATTTCTGAGAATTTTTTGAAAAGAATAATGAAAAGAGCGACTTCTTACTTGGCCGATGTAGTGATCGCTGTTTCAGAGGCAGTGTCAGTTTATGTGCAGAAAAAAGAAGGAGTGGCCAAGAGTAAAGTAAAGGTCATACATAATGGTGTGGCAGTGGATGATTTTTTGTATGAAAAAAGGGATTATGATAGTCAAAAATATCCGGTAGTCGGCTTTGTCGGCCGTTTAACCAGGCAAAAAGGAGTGGATATCCTGTTAGATGCTTTAGCTAATACTGAATTACCGATCAAGTGTAAGATAGCCGGTGATGGAGAGATGAGCAAGGAATTGAAAAATATTTCTTCTGATAAAGGGCTTGATGAAAGAGTTCAATTTTTGGGTGGAGTCAATAATGTTCAGGATTTTCTTAAAGCTGTTGATATTTTTGTTTTTCCCTCTCGCTGGGAAGGTTTTGGTATAGCCTTGGTAGAAGCCGGTCTGTCCGGCTTGCCGGTGATCGTCAGCCGGGTTGACGGCATCAAGGAAATAATAAGTAAAGATAAGGACGGTCTTTTTTTCAAGACAGGGGACGCCGACGAGCTTGCCAGAAAATTGGACGATCTTTCTCGCGACAGTAAAAAAAGAAAGACCTTGGGGAATAATCTGCAAAAGAAATGTTTGAAATATTTTTCTTTAAAGAAGATGATAGAGGAATATCAAGCAGTGTATGAACAGTTGGCTAAAGATATATGAAGATACTTCTTATAAACAAATATCATTATTTGAAAGGAGGGGCTGAGAGGTGCTATTTTGACACCGCTAAGCTTTTGCAAGAAGCCGGACACGAAGTGGCTTTCTTTTCAATGAAGGGAGATGAAAATGTTTCGACCAAATGGTCCAAATATTTCATTGATCGGATAGACTATGATGATCTGCCGACCATAAAAAGCAAGATCAAGGCTTCCCTGTCCTTGGTTTATAATTTTTCAGCTAAGAGACGTTTGAAAAGATTAATAAAGGATTTCAAGCCGGACGTCGCTCATCTGCATAATATCTATCATCAATTATCCCCATCTATCATAGATGCCTTAAGGAGGGAGGGGGTGCCGATGGCGATGACCTTGCATGACTATAAGTTGATATGCCCTAACTATAAAATGTTAGTTAGGGGAAAGGTGTGGGAGAAGAGCAAGCCCGATAGATATTATCGATGTTTTTTGGATAAATGTTTTAAAGATTCTTATTTTAAAAGCCTTTTGGTCACCTTGGAGGCATATTTACACAATAAGATATTCAAGACTTATGACAAAGTTGATGTTTTTATTTCTCCCAGTAGATTTTTGAAGAAGAAATTCAAAGAGTTTGGATTCGCTAACAAGATAGAGTATCTGCCCAATCCTTTCTTTGCAAGGAATAAAGCGGATACCAAGCGATCCAAAGAAGGTGATTTTATTTTATATTTCGGTCGTTTAAGCCAGGAAAAAGGAGTAGGGGCTTTGATCAGGGCTTTTTCAAATTTGGATACTGATCTGAAATTGAAAATAGCCGGTGTTGGTGATAAGGAGAAGGCCTTGAAGAAAGAGGCTAAGAAATTGGACAAGGTTGATCTTTTGGGTTTTTGCAAAGATGAAAAATTAGATAACTTGATAAAAAAAGCGGTCTTTATTGTTGTTCCTTCTCGTTGGTATGAGAATGCACCTTATTCTGTGGTAGAAGCTATGGGGGCCGGCAAGGTTGTTCTATGTTCTGACCTGGGAGGATTGCCGGAATTGGTTCAAGACGGTTATTCCGGATTCATATTCAGGGCTTTTAGTGAACAAGATCTTGAAGATAAGATGAGGTATATAATAGACAAGCGCGGTTCGCTTGATAAGATAGGCAGGCGAGCCAGTCAAGAGGTGAAAAGAAAAAATGATCCGGATATTTATTTGAAAAAATTGGAAAAGATATATACTAATTTAAAAAATAGCTAATTTTAGCTATTTTTTAAATTAGTATACCTGAAGGGTTTTACTATTGACATTTTTTAACTTTTATGATATGGTAGGATGATTATGGAAAAGCAATATAAAACCAATTTTAAATAAAATTTAAACATATTATGAACAAACTGAAAAGAATTTCCATCTTTTTCGTCTTGGTCTTCTTTGTGGTCGGCATTTTAGTGGCGGTTCCTGGAGAGACCAAGAAGAAGGCCTATTATTCCGGCGAAGCCATTAATTATAATGGCCAGGTATACGTAGGCACCACCAATACCGGCAGTTTCGAATTGCTGGCTTTGGAGAACGGAGAGCTTTATAAGAAGCTTACCATCTCTTCCTATGATAGGGAGTCAGATGAGTTCTATGATTGTGAGCTTTTTGAGGAAGCCGATCGTTTGTATGTCCATTTGGTCAATGGTCGTTATCTTTATAAGTACGACATTACCGATCCTATGACTCCGGAATTAGTTAAGGAGGTCAAGGATAATTCCTGGGATTGGTTCATCAGGATCAAAAGGGTAGATGGTAAACTAGTTACCATTGGTAGCAAACAGATCAAGATCTGGAATGATGATTATCAAGTAGTGAACTCTTATGATGTTAGTGACGAGAGTTTAAAGAACAGTGATCACCCTGAGAATATAACTTTTTCCAACAATGGCGATTATTTCATTTCTGCCAAAAAGGATAAGGTTAGTATCTATGATTCCAATAATAGAGCAAGTGTGGCCGAATTCAATATAGCTGCCGCTGATAATAAGAGAGGCATGGTCAATGATGGCCAAAACAGCTTGATCTACCTGGTTGATGATGAGTCATTGAAGGCTATAGATTTCCAAGGGGATGTAGTAGATGAGTTTACCCACGATTCACATGTTGGCTACAATGTGGTTGAGTCAAACGATCCTAACTACCTTTATTTTTCCGATGGTATCGGTGTCGTAAAGGTTAGAAGATCAGACTTGGAGCCGGTAGACTGGCAGTATTCTACCAGTATGAGCAATGTTCCTGGTTCTTGGTCTATGGGTATCGACCCGGTTTTGGGAAGCGATAATGAGGAGTATCTAGTAGTTTTTAATGGTTCTAATATATCCATTCTTAATGGAGATATGGAAATGGTGGATGATTATGAGGCCGTAGAAGAGGACAATGGTCCGATAGAGCCTTTGTTCATAGGTCTTGATAAACACAGGGCTCCGGCTGGTAGTCAGATATCAGTGAGAACCGGAGGGTTCGTTCCGGGAGAGGAACTGGAGATCACCATAGATGAAAGGATCGCTTCTTATGACATTGAGTCTGATGATCTTGGTAGAGCTACAGCTGTTTTGGATGTACCTCCAACAGCTGAAGCTCAGAGAACTTATGTTAAAGTTGTTGGTCAGGAAAGTGGACTTTCTTACAGTACTAGCTTCGAAATAGAGTAGTATTGGACAATCTTGGCAATTTTGCTATAATTATCTTTAATAAGATACACTCTTCAAAGATTGGCGTGAAAGGGTACCGCCCCTCAAAAAGGAGGGGCGGGCTCTTGAAGCCAATTTATATTTTGCCCTTTTTATGTTGACAAAAAATTAAAAATATGTTAAGATAATATGATAAAGAAAAAATTAGGGGTATGATATGAGTCTGGGGATGGTAATGGATCATCCGTATATTCATACTATATCCGTAGTAATTTCAAATAATATGAGAATAGCTATAATCGGACAAAAAGGAATACCAGCCTTAACAGGCGGAGTTGAAAAGCATGTGGAAGATCTTTCTATACGCTTGGTTAATGATGGCCATGATGTTCTGGTTTACACTCGTCCGAATTATACCGATCCTGAGATCAAAGAGTATAAAGGAGTACAGTTGATCAGTTTACCTTCTGTGTCAACAAAACACTTTGATGCTGTTAGTCATACTTTTAGAGCTATCTTGGATGTAGCCAAAAGGAATGTTGATGTTATCCATTTTCACTCCATTGGCCCGTCTTCCTTGCTTTGGCTGATAAAGATGCTTAAGCCGAACACTCCGGTAGTGGCCACTTTCCACTCAAAATGTTATCAACACCAGAAATGGGGCTTGTTCGCTAAAATGTATCTTAAGTTCAGCGAGATGATGGCTTGCAAATTGGCTGATAAGACCGTTACTGTTTCCCGCAATCTAAGGAACTATGCCATTAAGAGATATTCAAGTAATGCTATTTATGTCCCTAATGGAGTTCCGGTAATGGATAAAAAGGAAATAGAGAAGATAAGATATATGGGCCTTAAGAAAGACGGTTATATCTTGGCGGTCTCTCGCCTGGTTAGACACAAAGGTTTGCAATATTTGATAAAAGCTTATCAAGAGCTTGATACAGACAAGAAATTGGTGATAGTTGGAGATGGCGCTTATACTGATGATTACGTCAAGGAGATAAAGGACCTGGCCGGCAATAATAATAATATAATATTCGCTGGCAGTCAGTCAGGACGCAATTTAGAGGAGCTTTTCTCTAACGCCTATCTGTTCGTTCAGCCATCTGAAGCCGAGGGGCTATCTATTGCCTTATTGGAGGCCATGGCTTATGGTAGGGCCACCTTGGTCTCTGATATACCAGAGAATATGGAAGTTATCGGTCCTTTGGGTTTTACTTTTAGGAATAAGAATCACCGAGATTTGGCAGCCAGATTAAGGACTTTATTGAGAAATCCTGATATTGTTGAAAAAATGGGGGAAATGGAAAGACAAAGAGTGGCCAATGAGTATGATTGGAACGATATAGTTGACAAGATAACAAAAATATATAATAATGTCTTGATAAAAAAGATATCGGAAAAAAATAGATTAAGTTTGAAAGTAGCTAAAAAATTCTTAAACATTTTCTTTTAAGTCTAGATAGCAGCATCCTTTCTTTGAACAGAGGAAAGGAGCGCTGAAATGAGCATGGACCTTAGTCGTGCTCATTTCAGTGTTCCTTGATAAAAGAGAAAAACATTCATTCTATTCCCGCCCATTTTGGGCTAGATATAGAACCCGCTTTGTTTGTTCGTCCATAAACTTTCAACACAAGAAGGAGGTACCTATGCGTACCAGAAATTATCTTGGGGTCTTTATGACCGCCGTTATCCTCGCCGTTATCACTCTGGCGGGGTGCACCCAGAATCCGACCTGTCCCGAAGCGGACGTGTCAAGCAATGATCCCGGAAACTTGAACAGCGACTTCACGGTGTTGGCCAAGGTCAACGTCGGCCAGAGCGACTACACGGAGGTAGGAGACTCCGGTAGTATCCAGCTGTATGCGGATGTCCAGAGCGTTATCCGTATCAGCGATAACCGCTCCGCCTCCGCCCGAGAAGATGATCCGGTTCAGCGGATCAACTACTGGGAGGATGGTAGTCTGACCTCCAGCAATGGAGATCAGATATTGCATTCGTTTTCTGAAGGATCGCACACCTTCCGGGTGGAGATCACCACGGAAGAGACGGCGTACACTCTGGTGTTTACCGTAGAAGCGGTACCCATGACCGAACCGCTACCCACCGATCTCGATTATATCGATTCGGCCTGGGTAGAGGGGGATAACGTAATTGTGAGTATAAAATACTCAATTGGTTATTCCCCCGAAGATAGCGACGGCGACCCGGATCCAATCCTTTTGGATGATCCGTCCGTTATTGGCGCTACTCTCGGGTGGGATTCCGGCGACGAGCGGGCTTTGACCGACCAGACTCCGAATTCCAATGGGTACATAGGAGATGAACTCCTGTTGCCCGAAGGCGAGCTTAGCCGTTTCGCGCTCATCGTTGATGAGCCGGGCGGTATCTGGGCTTACCCTTCGGTTGTTGACGAGTCAGAAATGGCTTATAATACTGAAGGCATATTCGCCTTGGAGCCGGTCGTGGCCGGAGGCACCATAGAGGTTCGAAACCGATATGGTGACGTTCTCTACTCTACGGAGTGGGAAGATACTTCTTCGATTGTCGAAGATACTCTTCCTCCCGGAGAAGTGGGAGATTCGCTGGCCAGGGTTACGGTGAGCGAGGATTCACTCCATCTGTATATCTACGATTCGGATTCCACCGAATCGGCGATAACGATCGGCGGGGTGGTTTTCCGCTCCGACGCTTCGAACGGGTGGGGGGAGTTCGTTTTTGAACTGGCTCCCGGCGACGACATTCTCACCTTCGTTTTTACGGGAATGGAGGAATGTATTTTCTACGATCCGGATGAAGACGCTTGCCTTGTGCAGGTGGTCCAGTCCGGATTCGCCAAGAGGCGCGTTCTGTACTAAGCGGGGCAGATGCGCACTTGAGCGAATTCAGGGTCTTTCCATTGCGGAAAGACCCTTTTTTCTTTTTTATATTTGATATATAGTATTTAGTATATAGTATTTAGTATATAGTATTTAGTATTTATATTTTTATGGTTTTGTTTATCGATACAACTAAAAAGGACTTAGTGATATTGAGATTATCCGAAAAAGGGGAGGAAATTATCAATTTGGAAGAGAAATATGAAAGAGCACAAGCAGAGAAATTATTACCAGCCCTTTCTAAGGTTTTGAAAAAAACAAATAAGACGTTGGCAGATATAAAAGAGATAGAGGTCAATAATGATGGCGGAACCTTTACTTCTTTAAGGATCGGCGTGATAACCGCCAACGCCCTAGCTTTTGCTTTAAATGTGCCAATAAAGTCTACTTCTGGTCTAATATTAAGTAAAAAAGGTCTTAAGATAGTCAAGCCAAAGTATAATTCACCTCCTAAGATCGGTTAGATCATTGTTTAAAAATTTAAAATTTAAAATTTCAAATTAATGAATGTGTATAACATGTTGAAAACTTGATAAAAAATTATATAAAACAATAGGGAAAATTCCCCACCTATCCACAGAGGGGATTTTTTTTTATTTTTTTAACTAATTTTAGTTAATAATAAAGGGGGGTGAAATGGTTGACTGGAGGGGACTGGTGGTGTATACTTAAATCAGAGAGGTGAAAAGTGGGGAATTGAGGTGAATAACTTGAGGGGGCATCTCAATTTCCCAAACTCTCTAAAAAAGGGAATATGAAAAACATGATATGTTCATCGGTGAATACAAACATAATATCGACGCAAAAGGAAGAATGGCTGTCCCGGCCAAATTCAGACAAGTATTAAAAAAGGGAGCAGTGGTTACCAGAGGTTTGGACAACTGCCTTTTTTTGTATCCTAAGGATAAATGGCAGGAAATGGCTAAGAAGTTCGCCGATCTGCCTATAAGCCAATCCAAGGCCAGAGCTTTTGCCAGACATATGTTGGCCGGAGCCGTGCAAGTTGAATTCGACAATCAGGGAAGGATAACCTTGCCTGATTATCTAAGACAGTTTGCAACCATAAAGAAAAGAGCGATCATAGCCGGATTATTCGATCGTTTGGAGATCTGGGATGATGAAGCTTGGAACAAGTATAAGACCAGCACTGAAAAATCCAGCGATGATATTGCCGAGAGTTTAAGCGAGCTGGGTGTTTGATCACTTTTAAGGCCTTGAATGGCTTTAAAATACCGGGGCTTGAAATTTGCCCCTAAAATAAAAACAAAAACAGTGATTTTTGCCCATAGATTACTGTTATCCGGAACTAAAGAGGGTGCGGAATATGGAATATGAACACACACCGGTAATGGTCCCAGAAGTTATCGACCATTTGGTGCTAAAACGAGGGGGATATTACATAGACTGCACCCTTGGCTCCGGAGCTTATACTGAAGCCATAGCTAAGAGAGTAGGAGTAAAAGGCAAAGTGCTTTCTTTTGATCTGGACAAGGATGCCATAGAGAACACTAAAAAGAGAGGACTTGAGAACGTAATTTTAAAGAATGACAATTTTAAAAATATAAAAGATGTGGCCGAAGAGGAATTTGGCCCAGAAACAGGCTTTGATGGTATTGTTTTTGACCTCGGCCTGTCGTCATATCAATTACAGGATAGGACCAGGGGTTTTTCCTTTAATTCTGACAGATCGTTGAACATGGCCTTTGGTGATATCGATAGCAGTAAAGGCGCCGTGAGTACGGAATATATAGTCAATAAATATAAAGAAGAAAGACTAAGGGAAGTAATAAGAGAATTTGGAGAAGAGCAGGAAGCTTTCAGAATAGCTAAAGGCATAGTAGAGGAAAGGAAGAATGAGCCGATAAAAAATGCAAAAAAGTTGGCCCAAATAATAATTAATAGCAAAAGATCGAAAAAAGAAAAGATACATCCCGCTACTAAGACGTTCCAGGCTTTGCGTATGGAGACCAATGGTGAGCTTTCCAACCTACGCAAAGCTTTGCATGATGCGGTCCCTCTACTGAATAAAAAGGGGAGACTGGTGGTTGTTTCATTTCATAGTTTGGAAGACCGTTTAGTAAAGAATTTTTTCCGAAACGAAGGAAAGGATTGCCTTTGTCCGCCAGAGATCCCTATTTGTGCCTGCGGACATAAAAAAAGATTAAGAACGATCACTAAAAAACCGATAGAGCCCAGTTTGGAGGAGGTCAAAAGAAACCCCAGATCAAGAAGTGCCAAATTAAGAACAGCAGAAAGAATTTAAATAAAACAAACAAAATTTACATCGAAAGCTTTGACGTTAAGCTGGAGACTGATCTACCCTGAAGCCCTAAAGAGCTTTAGGGCTTCGAACTTCGGACCTCAAGCCGGAGCAGTTAACCCCGTGAAATTCGGCGAAGCCGAACCCCTGAAAGGGCGTTTCACCGGGTAGCAAAAACAAAACCCCCAAACAAAAATAGATGCCGGTAAGTGAATTTTTCAAGAGGTTAAAACGGAATAAAAGAAAAACCGTTGATTTCAAGTTTGTAAACGGTCTTTTGTTGGTATTGATAAGTATCAGCATTGTTTATTATGTCGCCGGTATAAACGATCTGGTGGTCAAAGGTTTTGAATTGCAGGAATTAAGGAGTCATTCCGAGAGTTTGAGCAATGAGAATAAGAACTACAATAATTATGTGACTTCACTTAAGTCGTATAACAACCTGGAGAAAAGAATAGAGAGGTTGGGTATGGTTGAGACCGGAGAAGTTGATTATATCAGAAAACAAAGCGCTGTGGCCGTGAGATAATAAAATATACAATATGAGATTTCGGATGAAAGGCAAATATAACCAGATCTCCAATAATCGCATAAATTTTTTGATTGCGATTGTTTTTTTATTTGGCTTATTGATAGTTTACCGCCTTTATGATCTTCAAGTGATGAAATATGATCTTTATATGGCCCGAGCCCAAGGGCAGCATCAGATACATAATATACTGGAGCCGGAAAGAGGAGAGATCTTTATGGAGGATCATGGCATGGATGGGCAGGTTTTATCCTATCCTTTTGCCACCAATAAGGATTTTGCTCTTTTGTATGCCGTTCCCAGGGATATAGAAGACGCAAAAAAGACAGCTGACAAACTTTTTGATATATTTGATCGGGGAAAAGTGAAAAAAGAGGTTGATGAATATTTCAAAGAACAAGATGAAAAGGAGTTGGAATTTCAACTGAAAAGCGTGGCTTATTTGCCTGATGAACAGCGCTTTGAAGAAGAAAACAGGATAAAGGATGATCTTTTAAGGCTTTGGCAAGACTCGGCTTGGTTAAAATTGCGCCAGGAGAAGAAGGAAGCCGAGATAGAAAGACGCAAAGAAGAATATATCGATCGATATCTGAAGATACTTTCTAAAAAGAATGATCCTTATGAACCTTTAAGCAAGAAAGTGGGTGAAGAGGAATTAAAAGAGGTATATGCGATCCTTTTGAGCGGTGAGAATAATGAGATATCTACATCTTCGCTGGCTATGAAAGACGGCAGGATGTTCAAGCGAACAGGCAAGGAGATAGGTGGTGAAGAAGAGTTGGAACCGGTTTCTTACCCTGGCATATCTCATATAATGAAGAAATATAGATATTATCCCGAAGAGGAAATGGGTGCGCACATACTGGGCTTCGTCAGCCTTGAAAGTGAAGACAAGAAGGGAAAGTATGGGCTGGAAGGTTTTTTTAATAACGAACTTTCCGGAAGTCGAGGAGAGGTTAAAAGTGAAATGGGAGCTAAGAAGGATATTATAATAGTCAATGACAGGCAATATAGCGAACCTAAAGACGGAAGCGACCTAATGCTTACCATAGACAGGCCGATCCAGTTCACGGCTTGTAAAGAATTGAAGGAATCAATGGATAAATTTCAAGCCGATAGTGGAACAGTTTTGATCATGGAACCATTCACTGGTGCTATTTTAGCCCTTTGTTCCTACCCCAGTTATGATCCGAATGATTATGGTGAGGTGGAAGAAATAAATGTTTTTAACAACCCTATTATATTCGAACAATATGAGCCTGGTTCAGTTTTTAAAACTTTGACCATGGCAGCTGCCATGAATGAAGGCAAGATATCCCCATCTACCATATATGAAGACAAAGGAAGCATAATGATACAAGGTTGGGACAAGCCTATAAGGAATTCGGATTTTTCCTCCAAAGGGGCTCATGGTTGGGTTGATATGAATTATGCCTTGTCTCACTCTTTGAACACCGGATCGATATTCGCCATGAAACAGATAGGGGCTGAGATCTTTTCGGATTACGTGGTGGATTTTGGTTTTGGGCAAAAGACAGGAATAGAGCTTGAAACCGAAGTTCCTGGCGATATAAGGAATCTTAAGAGAAAGAAGATACGTCCGGCTGAAGCAGCTACAGCTTCTTATGGACAGGGGATAACCGTTACTCCTTTACAACTGGTGTCAGCCTATGCGGCTATCGCCAACGACGGCATACTTATGAAGCCCTATATAGTCAAAGAGATAGTTTATGACGATGGTGCTCGCTTCAAGACCAGACCGGTGCAAATAAGGCGTGTTGTTTCGGAAAGGACTGCTAATTTGACCCTGGGGATGTTGGCCAATGTAGTAGAAGGAGGACACGCCAAATTGGCTGGCGTGGAAGGTTATTATGTGGGAGGAAAAACAGGGACGGCTGAGGTGGCCAGCAAAAAAGAAAAAGGATATAGCGAGGATGAAACTATTCATAATTTCGTTGGCCTAGCTCCGATAAATGATCCTAGGTTCGTTATGCTGACAAAATTGAACAATCCTAAAGTGGACGGATATTCAGCTAGTACAGCCGCGCCTTTGTTTGGTGAAATAGCTGAGTTCATATTGAATTATTATCAAGTTCCCAAAGAGCGCTGAGGAATAATTGGAATATTTATGATATGGATATATAATACTAGTAGAGGATAATTTTTATTTATGTTCAAAAAAATAGTCCAACTAAAATTAAAATTCTTTGCTAAAGCTATTTTAGCCAAGTATAAACCCAAAGTAGTCGGCATAACCGGCAGCGTAGGTAAGACCTCGACCAGAGAGGCTGTTTATTGCCTTCTTCAAGACAGGTTCAATGTCAGAAAGAATTTAAAGAATTATAACAATGAGCTTGGGCTGCCCTTGACCATTATTGGTTCATATTCGGCCGGAAGCAATATCTTTGGCTGGATCGGTATATTCTTCAAAGCCTTTTTTCTATTACTTATAAGAAATAAGAATTATCCGGAGATATTGATATTAGAGATGGGAGTGGATAAGCCTGGTGATATGGATTATCTGCTTGATATAGTAAGGCCGGATGTAGGGATCATAACTATGGTTGGCCCTAGCCATTTGGAAGCTTTTGGAAAGATAGAAAATATCAGGCAAGAAAAAGGTAAAATGGCGAAAAATGTCAAAAGGGGAGGATTGGCTGTATT
Source organism: uncultured Gammaproteobacteria bacterium (assembly GCA_964602485.1). Classification (GTDB taxonomy): domain Bacteria; phylum Patescibacteriota; class Patescibacteriia; order Patescibacteriales; family WJLG01; genus WJLG01. Next base: position 125,029 of record CAZRQU010000001.1, read on the forward strand.
TAATGCCGATAATGAACATTGTCTCAAATTGAGAGATGAATGTGATCTCAAGAGTATTACCTATGGCTTTGGCAAGAAGGCCGATGTTTGGGCCAATGAGCTGAAGTTCAAATACAAAGACCTGAAAAGTATTGATGGTCTTAGTGGAACAACTTTCAAATTGAATTTCAAAGGGTCGACCGTACCGGTCGTCCTCCCTCGGTCTATCGGAAGGCCAGCTGTTCACTCTTCTTTGGCAGCTGTTTGCGTGGGCTTCTTCTTCAAGATGAATTTAATAGATATGGCTAATGCCTTAGAGGCCTTCAAAGCACCTAATGGGAGAATGAAGATAATCAAGGGAATAAAAAAGACTTTGATAATAGACGATACTTACAATGCTTCTCCGCAGTCCTCTTTGGCGGCCATAGATTTTTTAAAGAGCGTTAATATCCGTGATAAATTCAAGAAGATAGCCGTTTTTGGAGATATGCTAGAGTTAGGCTCTGAAAGCGTAAAAGGACACAGACAAGTCGGACAGTCTTTAGCTGAAGCAGAATTCGATATAGTGGTGGCTGTTGGCGAACGTGCTCGTGATATCCTTCGTGGAGCCAAGGAGGCTGGCATGAAAGATAATCAGCTTTTTCACTTTGACAAGAACCGTCCGGCCGGCAAATTCGTGCAGAAGAAAATGAAAAAAGGGGATTTGGTTTTGATCAAGGGTTCGCAGGGAGCGCGGATGGAACAGGTCGTCAAAGAGGTGATGGCTGACCCCTTGCGCGCCGGTGAACTTTTGGTCCGACAAGACAAGGAGTGGAGATGATAGAGTTTATCAATATTGAAAGCAATTTCGTTAAGACTCGGATCTTAGGCCAGAATAATTGACAAAAACCTTATAGATGCCTTAAGATTAGGTTTCTAATGAATTTTATCTTTAAAAGATCATGAGAGGAATAATACTTTCTGGGGGTTCCGGAACCCGCTTAAGGCCCCTGACTACAATAACCAGCAAACAACTTTTACCGGTTTACGATAAGCCGATGATCTATTATCCTTTGAATACTTTGATAAAAGCTGGGATCAAAGAAATACTGATAATAGTGGCCCCTGATAGAGCCGGCGATTATTTGAATCTTTTAGGCAGCGGCAAGGAATTCGGGGTTAGATTCACTTATGAGATACAGGACGAACCCAAGGGTCTGGCCGATGCTTTTATAATAGGTGAGAATTTCATAGATGATGAGGATGTGGTTATGGTTTTGGGTGATAATATAATAGAGGATGATGTTACTGCCGAAATAAAGAACTTTAAGAGTGGAGCCAAAGTTTTTGCCAAAGAAGTGCCTGACCCGGAAAGATTCGGGGTTATTAAATTTGATGATAAGGGTAAAGCTATACAAGTAGAGGAAAAACCCAAGAACTGGATATCAGACCATGCCTTGATCGGCCTTTATGTATATGACCACCGGGTAGTGGAAGTAGCCAAGAATGTCAAACCAAGCCAGCGAGGAGAGATAGAGATAACAGAATTACATAAATGGTATTTACAAAAAGGCGAGCTGGACGTTTCGGAAATAAAAGGGGAATGGATAGACGCCGGCACAGTGGATAGTTTGTATAGGGCCCAGGCTTTTGCCAGAGATAAGATGAAGGGAAAAATGATTATATAAAATTAATGATCAAGAAAGAAGAGATAAGAGTTAATGAATAAGAAAACCCCAAAATTGATAGTTGGTTTTATAATCTTCGGGCAGAGTACGGCAGAGTATCTGCCGTATTTTTTGCCAAGCCTAAAAGCTCAAACATATAAGAACTTCAAAGCTTTGGCCTTTGATAGCTTGAAAATGAAAGAGAATAAACCTTACCGTCCCATAAAGGACGGATCAAGCACAAAGTATATAAAAAAAGAATATCCGGAAATAGAAATGATCGATTCGCTCAAGAATACGGGATTTGGCCGCTCCCATAATAAGATGATAGATAAGGCCAGACAGCTTGGAGCGGATTATTACCTTGTCATTAATTGTGATGTGACATTGGAGCCTAACGCCTTGGAAGAAATGGTTAGCATTCTGGATAATGACAAAGAGACAGCGGCCATATCGCCAAAGATACTAAAATGGGATTTTGTCAATAATAAAAAAAGTAAGGTCATAGACACTTACGGCATAGGTCTTAAACCGGGATTAAGGTTTTTTAATATTGGCCAAGGCAAGAATGATGAAGGGGTTGTCGACCATGATATCATTGGGCCATCCGGAGCCTGCGGTCTGTATCGGGTGGACATTTTGGAGAAAATAGCGGAATCAGGCAAGTATTTTGATGAGAATATGTTCATGTATAAAGAAGATTGTGATCTGGCCTATCGTTTATATTTGGCCGGATATCAAACCAGATTCGCTTCTCAGGCCGTTTTGTATCATGATCGGACAGCGTTTGGGAAAAAGGGATTTTTTGCCATTTTCAAAAATAGAAGGAAGAGAGATCCTAAGATAAATAAATGGTCTTTTTTGAATCAACAGATGATATTTTTGAAATATTGGGCAAAACAAGGGATATTATCTAAATTAATGATAGTCCTGTGGCAGATAAAAGCTTTTTTCTATTTACTGCTCTTTGAGCAATATTTACTTTTAGAATATTTGAACTTGTTTAAAATAGAGGATAATATTCGCAAATATAAGTAATTTTTGACATTAACGATTTATTTTTTTATCATAAGGATAAAGACCTGTAACAAAGATGCAGGGTAGAGGTTTGTTACATTTTTCAAGATAAGGAGGGTGTTTTGTTCATTCAAAGGAAGAGTTTGGGATTTCAGACCGACAGAGCAAGAATGATCTGGCTGTCCAGAAGAAGAAAGGCCTTCGTGGTCAGGCGTTGGCGAAGTCGGCGCTAACAGGTCTTGCTACGGTCTTAATGATAGATCCCTACTTCCAAGGCTCACCTCAGGGTGGGTCTTTTTTTGATAAAAGTTGACAATTGTCGAAAAATCGCTATAATATACTTATTGCTTTAGTCCCGATAAGCATTTTTTTAATCAATTAATATCCGTATAATTATGAGCAAGATAGCAGTTATCAAGACTGGCGGCAAACAATACAAGGTCAAGGAAGGTGATACCATAACCATAGAGAAATTGCCGGAAGACAAAGGTAAGAAGGTAAAATTAGAAACCTTAATGATAGCTTCGACCGATGGTAAGGAGTTAAACCTAGGTCAGCCCACTTTGGGTGATAAGGTGGAAGCAGAGGTTTTGGACCAGATAAAAGATAGAAAGACAAAAGTGGTCAAGTACAAAAATAAGATCAGGTATAAAAGAAATATTGGCCATCGTCAGAATCATTCCAAGATCAAGATCACTTCGATCAAATAGATAAAAAACACGAGAGAATGTCTCGTGTTTTTTTGTAACTTTTTAAGGTGTTTTTTTGTGATCAAAAATAAAACGCCTCCTTAGTGGCTATGTTGTTGGCCAAAAGGAGACGCCGGATCAAAGGTTCGCTTTTATCAAATAGTAGTATTAATTTTTATTTTTGTCAACATTCCAGCAAAATGATATACTTATAATGTAACACATCACTTTTGGCGTGTATGTTAATAATAGCAATTATTGATCATTCATATATTTAAAATAAATAAATTAATAATTTTTAAGGTGTCTTTATTAAAGACACTAGGAAAGATTATGTTCAAAAAGTTAACGATCGGACTTTTGGTGTTCTCCTTGGCTATCGGCGCGGCTTTGCCTGCCTCGACCCAAGCAGTGGATGCCAGTAAGGTCTGCGGCGTTGATAACACAACCTATGATTCGGCCGAAGCAGCCGAAGATGCAGGTGTCGACGTCTCTTATGAATTCGCTTGCGTCGATCCGGCAAGCGAAGAAGGTCTTTATGAGGCCAAGAGCGAAATAAATTTCGCCGGAATGCTAGTGGAGATCGGCACTACCGAGCTCCCAACCACCATTATCATTAGAAGGAATTCTGATGATAAGGATCTTACCGTAGAGGTCACCTCTGACACTCTTTTAGGGCAGAGAGCAGATCAATACACCAACCTTTCTGACTGGATACCGGGAGATCAGATACGAGTCAGAGGTGAATTGAATGAGAACAAGGATACGGTAGAAGCCTCGACGCTCATCAATGCTTCAATAGCCATAACCTCCAATAGAGGTATAAATGGTTGGATAAGCTCCATCGATAAGGACGCTAAAACCATTACTTATCAATGGATGAACGTGGATCATACTTTTGTCTATGATGATGACACCAAATTCGTAGTCGGGGTCAAAAATCCGGCTTCAGTAGATGATCTGAAGGTAAATGACCGTATTCGCGGACGTTTATTAAAGAGGTCTGGTGAAGATGATCTGGCTAAAATAGTAGTGGTTTTGCGCCGAGGGCCATCATTGTTCATGAAGTTGAGAACCTTTAGGCCTAATGCCACTTTAGTTAGAATGGACTCTACCATTATCCCGACCACTATCCAGGTCAAGGTGGACCAAACTCCGGCCTTAAGAGCTAATGATGTTAATAATCTTATCGGAACTGAAGGTACTTTGGTCACTATCAATATCACTGAAGATACGAAAGTGGTTCGTAAGTATTTCGGACGTTGCAAATTAGATGAATTCTCAGTTGGCGATGAATTACATATTGTTGGTCGAGTTAATGATGACGGTACGGTAGATGCTAAAGTTTTGAAGAATAATTCGGTCTGGATGACCTCTACTATAGGCGTAGCTGGGACTGTTACAGACGTTGACGCGGAGGAAGGTTCCTTTACCATGGATTGGACCCCGGTCAAGTACGCCACTCGCAAGGTCCTTAAGACCAAATTAGATGACGAGAAGGCAGAAGTTACCGCCCAGGCAGTGGCCAATCAGGCTTTGACCCCTGTTAATACTTCAGTTAATATCGGTAATAAGGCCAGATTGAGAGATTCTTTGAAGAACAGGATAAAGAGTATAGTCAGTGAAGCCAAGACCAAGATAGAGAAAATGGTAGGCAAATTCAAGAGGGCTGTTAAATATAAAAAAGTGAAGATAGACCGCATCAGCCATGACGGCATCAAGATAGGCGACCTTATAGAAAGATTGCCCTCGCGCGAGATCACTGTTCGAGTCAATGACAAGACCAGGATAATGGTCGGTACCAACAAGAACGCGGAATTGTCCGACATTCAAGTAGGTGACAAAGTGAGAGGCACCGGTGTCAAACACGCTGATCTGCCCCTGGTGGATGCTAGGACGGTCGTGGTCGTTAGCTCGTTGCCTGAGATCGAAGAAGAAACTACCACTGGAATAGACGATGTCAATGAAGTAGTTTCGGAAATAACTACTGATGATGATAGTAATGCCATTGTTGAAGAGACCGAAACCGAGACAGAAGAGGTGATAGAGGTTGATGAAGAAGGTAATTTGATAGAGGAAGAAAGTGAAGACGATCAGGAAACGGATGAGATGGTAGAGGATGTTTCGGAAGACGAGGCCACCTCAACGCCGGAGATCGTCGAGCCGGAAGATGATGAGGCTACCTCTACACAGGATGTTATGGAAGAGGACGATGAGGCTACCTCTACACAGGAGATCTTAGAGAATGAAGAGAATGAAGCTACCTCTACTCCAGAAACTGTCGGAACTTCTACTGATCCAACAGCTTGATAATAAATAGTTATCATATTAGAGCCGCCTCCTTTAAAAAGAGGCGGTTTTTTATACCAAAAAAAAGAGCCGCGGAAACCTCCCTAGGGTAGGTTTTCCGCGGCCTTGCCTGATCGTGCCGCTAAGGCCCTTTGGCTTTTTTAGTAACCACCGGCCACAATGTCGGTGGTGTGCATTGTCACGACTATGAGATTGATCGTCACATTGACCCCATCACCAGTCTTGGTCTTCAAGGCTCCGGCCCCGTCATGGATAGTATCTCCAATATCGTTTTCCGATCGGAGATTAAGTCTCCACATTCGAGGAGGAATGGAGTCTAGATAAGCCGAGGTTATCGACTCATTGACCAGACCATGGACATCAATTGTGTCCGATATGATCTCTTGGCCGCTTTCTTCTTCCAGCCTCAGGAAAAGCTTAGCTAGCTTGATCGTGTCTACCGTCCCATTGATACGAGAACTCTTGCCTAAGAATGGTCGGTTAGGCGTTAAGGTCGTACATAAGACCGTCGGCCACCCCGGCTTCTCCCTATTAGTTCTCTTGGCTAGACCTTGAGAACTATCCACCTCTCCGATGTTCACCGTAATGGATATATTCGGATCGGGGCGGGGAGTGTTTTCTGGCGCGTTTATTCTCGTATCATCACACGACCAGAACAAAATTACAGCGAGAAGGTAGACCCAACAATGTTTTTCTATAAACACCTCCTTTGATTAAAGGTTTAATATGTTTTTTGCAAGCGCTTTGGCAAAACAAAAAAAGGCACAAAGCGCCTAACAAGAGTTGATCTTATTATGGCAAATAGTTTGTTTACAGTCAAGGGTTTTAAAAGAGCTAAGAATCTAAATTATATCATAAAAATATACATTTGTCAATAAAAAAACAAGCCTTTATCCATGACTTGTTTATCTGGCTTTTATTTATATCTCTTTACGATTTTTAAGGGCATCGTTAAGCGTTATTTCATCTGCGTATTCTATATCAGAGCCCATTGGCAGACCTCTGGCCAATCTGGTTAATCTTGCCTGGTATGGTTTTAATATTTTTGCCAAATACATACTGGTGGTTTCTCCTTCAAGAGTGGGGGAAAGAGCCAATATAACTTCTTTTATCTTTCCTTCTTTCATTCTATTATTTAGTTTTTTTACTCCGATCTTTTCTTGATCATCTCCTTCTTGGGGGCGAATATTTCTACCTAGTATGTAATACAGGCCTTTGTATATACCAGTAGATTCAATAGCTAACATCTCCGAGAAGCTGGAAATGATACAAAGTATATTTTGCGACCTTTTGTTGTCAGAGCAGATCTCGCAAGGGTTCATTTCGGATAATGCCAGGCATTTTGAACATACCTTGACGTTGTTCTTCAAGTCGTATATATGTTTGGCCAGGTCTTGCAGCTGCTCTTGCGGTTGTTTGAGCAAATGAATGACAAAACGTTCGGCCGTCCTAGGGCCGACAGTTGGTAATTGGCTTAAGTCATCTATTAATTGTTGTATGCTTTTAGGATAATTCATTCCTATTATGAATTTTTTTTGCCTTCAATCATTGAATTGCAATTGAAGATTGAAGATTTATAATTCATAAATTGATCTTACATTCCCGGCAGCCCGCCCATTTGCTGCATTTTGATGGCCATATTCTTTTGAGTTTTCTTTATCGCTTCATTTAGGGTTTCCTTAAGGGCTTTTGATAATTGTTCTTTGTCCAGGTCACTATCGATCTCTATGGAAGTTATGTTCATGTTTCCATCCATAACTACCTTTATTCCGTTTTTTTCAACCGTAGTTGTTTCATCGGCCAAGGCGTTTTGCATATTCTTAGCCTGTTCTCTTAGATCTTTGAATTGTTTTAATTTGTTGAACATATTTTTGTTATTAGTTATTGGTTATTAGTTATTGGTAATTTGGTAATTTGGACTTGTCATCCTTAAGGATACCGCGAAAGCGGGAGACGAAGGATCTGTATTGGGTAATTTGTAATTTGGTATTTTATTAGCTCCCCCCCCCTTGTTAAGATCTTTCCCATAGTTCCTCCCCTTGGCAAGGGGAGGTCAGGAGGGGTTAATGGAATTGGTAATTAGTTATTGGTAATTGGTAATTTGCACTCTGCTATTTGCACTTTGCAATTTGATATTTGTAGTTTGTTACAAGTTATGCGTTTAGAATTAAAAATTATTTCAAAAATTATAAAAATTATAAAATTCAAAAATTAGATCCCCTCTTTCAGAGGGGTGGCGCGATAGCGCCGGGGTGTGTTATCGGTATATCTTCGAAAGCGGCCTTACATCCCCCCAACCCCCTTCAAAGGGGGAATAAAAAGATAGAAAGTACTTTACTATTTGTAATTTAGACTTTGCAATTTGTAGCTTGCCATATTTTTAAAAGTCCGGGGGTGGTTCCATCTCTCTAGTTTCCATATTTTTGAAACTGACTGTATTTTCGTCGAAAAACAGATGAGCTACACCGGTTGGCCCGTTCCTGTGTTTGGCTATTATGACCTGAGCTGAATGCTTTTCTTCTTCTGATAACTCCTCGTAGTTATAGTTTCTATCAGCCGCTTTTCTATAGACAAAAAGCACGACATCTGCATCCTGTTCTATTGATCCTGATTCACGTAAGTGGGCTAATTTAGGAATAGCCGGAGCTGTTTGCTCTACGGCGCGAGATAGCTGAGAAAGCGCTAGAACCGGTACGTTCAATTCGCGAGCAATACCTTTTAAACCACGGCTTATTTCGGCTACTTCTTGAACCCTGTTGTCGCTGTATTTGCCTCGACCTTCCATCAACTGCAGATAATCTATTATCAAAAGTCCTAAGCCTTTATCCATTTTCAGCCTTCTGGCCTTAGCTCTAATATCCATAATGGCGTTGTTAGGTGCGTCATCTATGTATATGGAAGCTTCTGAAAGCTCACCCATTGATTGTCCGATCTTAGAAAAGTCATTATCTTCTTCCCGATCAGAGAGTTTACCGGTCCTCATTTTCCATAGCGATATGCCGGCCTGGGCGCAAAGCATACGATCGACCAGCTGTTCTTTGCTCATTTCCAAGGAGAATATGCCAACACTTTGTTTGCTTTTAAGGGCAGCCATCCTAGCCATATCCAAAGCTAAGGTGGTTTTACCTACACTGGGTCTGGCAGCTAAAATGACAAGATCTGATTTTTGCAGTCCGGCCAACTGACTATCTAGATCGGTGAACCCGGTGGGTATGCCTCGCAACTTTCCGCTTTGTTTATGCAATTCATCTATCCTGTCAAAGGCATCGGTCAACAGATTGTCTATTGACACAAAAAGGTTTTTGGAATAATTTTGGGAAACATCGAATATTCTTCTTTCTACTTTGTCCAATATCTCATCAACATCACTTTCTTCATCAAAGGAAAGGTCCGAAATGTTGGAAGCAGCCATTTGTAGTTTTCTGAGAGTGGATTTATTCTTTATTATCTTGGCGTAATGTTCAACATTGGAGGCTGTAGCCACAAAGTTTGATAATTGGGCCAGATATGTTTTTCCGCCCACTTCTTCCAGTTTTTTCTTTTCTTTCAATTTATTGGAAAGAGTAAGTATATCTATCGGCTCCTGATGGGCGAATAGTTCACGCATTGCCAAAAAGATCGTTTGATGAGCTCCTCTGTAAAAGTCTTCGGCAGAAACTATATCCACTATTTTAAATATGGAATTCTTATCTATCAGAAGACAAGACAATATTGATTGCTCCGCTTCTATATTCTGCGGGGGTAGTTTTCCGGCTATTTCTTTTTCCATGGTCTCTGCCATAAAAGTATGAAGTATGTTTTAGTATATTCATATTATAAGAAATAGTTTAAGAGTGCAAGTTGATGAAAGGGGAATATGGTGTGGATAACTTCTATTGATTTAAAAGAACCCTTGTGATATATTGTTTTTTATACAAAAGCACCTTGATAAAAGTTAATAAGAAAGGAGATCAAGTGATAAGGACATTATTACTTTTTCGTCCCTTTTCTTTTTTGAAAGGCATCTTTTTGAGATCAATATCTCGAATAAGAATAGATCTGGTTCGGCAAAAAAGGATCAAGCCAAGATCACGGCAATTCATCCCCGAGAGAGGGAGGTGTGTCGGCAGAAACCTTTTGAAAAAGAGTATAAGACGGCGTTTTCTGGCAAGGGGCAATGTGTGCCCCATGGAGAAGGGAGTGTTCTCGCAACCTCCTTCCGGCTTTACCTAAGGCGGTCCCTTGGTGAGGGAATTCTGATACTTCAGCAGACGGTGATCTTTTCTCGTTATCGAAACGAGGAGTCTATCCACGATCCCACTAAACCCTCGTCTCGCTCCCGCTATTACCTACTTACATACATACCCACGTATGTACGAGCGAGGCGAGGAACTTTCAATTCAGACCGTAGAACAAGCCTCCGTAAACATTAACTCTTGGAGAGACTGCCTATGATTGTGAGAAACCTGAACAGCTGACGAAGCCGACGAAGATCAATGAAAGAAGAAGGAAAGAAGATAACGCTTTCCGCTCCACGAGCTAGCCAGTAACGCCTACCAAGGTCCGGCCCCTACTATTTTAGTAAGATAGGGGACCGGACTTTTATTTTAATCTCTTGTACTCTTGCAAAAAGCCTTTTTTTGTGTTAATGTAATTTTAAATAAAGCCTTCCGAAAGCCGGGGTTTTTATTTTTGCTATTTCATAATATATCCTTTCGGTTCCTCTTTGCTTCACTTAGAGGAAAATTTAGCGGATATAAACTTTGCGCTGTTAGCTCAGTTGGTAGAGCAGCTCCCTTTTAAGGAGACGGTCATAGGTTCGAATCCTATACAGCGCACATTGTTTCTTATAAGACTTTTGAAAAAGGGCACTACTGAAAAAATGATCATACTTTACAGGATTCGAACCCAAGGGGTGAAGGGGAAAGGATTTCCCCTTGTTCCGGGGGAGATACTAGAGGGGTGGAAACCCCCTAGAGAGGACGATAGTCCGAGTGAGATTCCTATACAGTGCACATTGTTTCTTATAAGACTTTTGAAAAAGAGCACTACTTTACAATTTTTCATTTTGACTTTTGCATTTTAAATTAGTATTGCCACCTTAGCTCAGCTGGTCAGAGCGACTGTCTTGTAAACAGTAGGTCGTCGGTTCGACCCCGACAGGTGGCTCATCTATGAGCAACTGTCTTGCTTGTCCCGTCAAAGCCGTCAGGCTTATGACCGGGATAAACAGTAGGTCGTCGGTTTCTACCTACCGGCAGGCAGGGCCCCTGACAAGAGGCTCATTTATAAGCGGATACTATCCTCAACAAGCCCTTTAACAAGAGGGTTTTTTGTTTGACAGTGAGTAGTATAAATGATAAGTTGGTTTGAGCCTTAAATGAATAAAGGAGGATAGGATGCCCAAGAACGCAGTGATCGTCCTTATCTATCACAATGACCCTGCAAATCTCCTGTTTCAGAAAGCCAGGCATACCAACGGAAAGGGTAAATTGTCTGAAATGGGCACATTCGTAGCCAAGACCATCGCCCAGCATTTGGCTCCACCAGGAGATAAACTGGAGCCTTCGTCGGACGTCAAAGTGTCTGTTGGGGTATCGCCGGAATTGTCATCGGATCAGGCACAGGTGGTGATACTCTTTCCTCAAGAACCGGCAGTTATGGCCACTCTTAAAAAGGCCAGGATCCCCAGGATCTCAAAAGAGCTTGTATCTTTTTTTAGATCCCTTGAAACAACTATTATCGGCCGGGCTTATTCTTTGGAGCCGACCTTTTCGCAGATCATTGAACCCGAGTCCTAAAAGGCTTGGGTTTTTTATATGATATAATTCAGATATGTCAAAAAACAAGATCAATCTTTATAGTTTGGGTTGTAAGGTCAATCAATATGACTCAGCTTGTTTGGGTGAACTTTTAAGGTCCGCTGGTTTGGAATTGGTGGAAAACAGAGCGGATGTAGCCATCATCCATACTTGTGCCGTTACTAAGAGCGCTATTTCTAAAAATAAGCGAATGATAAACAAGGCTCGAAAGGAAAATCCCAGAGCCAAGATCGTATTAGCTGGTTGCTGGCCGAGAGTATACTCTGAGGATATTCAAAAGGCGGGAGTGGATATGGTGGTGCCCGATAAAAGCTTAGAGGAGGTAATGAAGAGGATAGCCGAGGTCGTCTTAATAGAGAAGATCCCGAATCCCGAATCTCAAACTCCATATTCCAAAAAGGACAGGAGCAGATATTTCTTAAAGGTTCAGGATGGTTGTGAGCAATTTTGCGCTTATTGCGTCATTCCCTATACTAGAGGTAAGTTATATAGCCGTAAATTAGAGGATGTTCTAAAAGAGGCCAAACAGGCGGTAAAGAGAGGTTTTGCCGAGATCGTGGTTTCTGGGATCCATTTAGGACTTTACGGAATAAATAATGTGAACAAGGAAGAAGAGGAAAAGGATGTCGATCTAGTGAAACTTCTAAAGGAACTTTTGAAGATAGAAGGTCTTTTGAAGATCCGTTTGAGTTCCATAGAAGTTACTGAAGTGAGCAATGAATTGATCGGTCTGATGGCCAAAGAGAAGAAGATCTGCAAACATCTTCATATATCATTGCAATCTGGTTGCGATAAGATACTTGGGCTTATGAAACGTCCTTATGATACTGGCGATTTCAGAAAAAAGATAAAGGAATTAAGGCAAGCGATGCCTGATATTGCCATTAGCACCGATGTGATAGTAGGATTCCCAAAAGAGACCAAAGAGGATTTTTTAGTTACCAAGGATTTTTTACAAGAGATGCTCTTTAGTCGTTTGCATGTATTTTCTTTTTCCCAGCACGAAAGAACGCCGGCCTTTCACATGAAGCCAAAAGTTAGTAGAGAGGAAATAAAAAGAAGATCCAACGAGTTAAGGGATCTTAATGAATATCTTCAGGATGAATATAGGAAAAGATTCTCCGGTAGAGAGTTGGAGGTGGTCATTGAGGCAGTCTTGGGAAATGATATTAAGGGTAAGACAGAGTATTATTTTGATGTTTGGTTCAAAAAAGAGGATATATCAGACTATTTGAAGAATGATCCCGTATTGGTGGGCAAGGTAGTTAGTATAAAAATGGATTAGGGGTAGGAAGGCTAAGTATGCTATAATTGCATATGGATTATTAGATAAATACCATGAAGAGATTTTTTGCCATATTATTGATAGTTTGCCTTTTTTGGCCGAGTTTTTCCCAAGCTGAAGACCTTGAGCAAAGATTGTCTGGCAGGATACTTTTGCAAGTGGAGGCCAATGGCGAGGCCTGGTATGTCAATCCTCTTGATCAGATAAGATATTTTCTAGGAAGACCCAATGACGCTTTTGAATTAATGAGAAGCCAGGGGATAGGCATAACCAATGATAATTTGTCCAAAATAAAGCCGGGATTGGATCATTTGAGCGGTTCTGACGGTGATGAGGATGGGTTGCCGGATGATCTTGAAAAAGCCATTGGAACCGATGAGAATAAAGCGGATACAGACGGTGATGGCCATAACGACAAAGAGGAATTGCGCACAGGCCATGATCCAAGAACTGATAAGTCTTTGCAGTTCGACGAAGATTTTTCCGAGAAGCAGGCCGGTAAGATATTCTTGCAAGTGGAGGCCAATGGTGAAGCCTGGTATGTTTCGCCGACCGATGGTTTGAGATATTTTCTAGGAAGGCCGACAGATGCTTTCAATATAATGCGCTCACTTGGTTTGGGGGTTACCAATGAGGACCTAGCGCAGATAAGAGGTCTTTATGAAGCGCCTGAAGAGGGGTTGGATGATGGAGGGAGTGGAGAGTTCGATCTGTCAGCTATGGAAAAGACCTTGCACCAGTTGATAAATAATGAAAGGGATGCATATGGATTAGAAAAGCTTTCTTGGAATGACGATCTGGCTGATGTGGCTAGAATGCATAGCGAGGACCTGGCCGAAGAGAACCAAGAAATAACGAATATGGACCTGATCTGTGATTATCCAATGGTTCATCATGAGGGGTTGAGATCAGGATTCTACGCTGTTGACAGGCTACGTAATTCAGAAGTATATAATTATAGCAAGAATGGCGAGAATATCGCCTTAGTTGCCGGAGGTATATTCATGTTCCTTTCCGGGTCTGGCAACGCCAATGTCCTTAAGGCAGAAGAGTGTCGTGATCGTCTTTCCGATTGGGAGTCAGACTTAAAACAGGAGTTGGAGTTGGAAGATAGTCAGTCTGTTAAAACCTCCATAATACTTTCAGAGATACAAAGAAGAAAGGATCAATTAGCTAAAGAGACCTTGAAAACCGAGAGTGTTAATTGGAAATACTCAGAGGAGGTGACAAAAGAGATGGTTGATGGTTGGATGAATAGCCCTGGACATAGGGCTAATATATTGGATATGGATTTTGATGAAGCCGGTATTGGTGTGGCTTATGTGAATGGATACCTAATAGGCACTCAAGTTTTTATAAAAAAGGTTGAATGCGGATACTTTAACGGCCCTTGTTGTGATAAAGGAGGGTGCTACAAGCCGTTGGCGTGTAGCGAGGATGATCTTTGCCAGTAGATACAATTTAGAAGAGCGGATATTAATAAAATACGATTTAAGTCGTATTTTATTTATTATTAGCGAAAAATTAAGGAATTTTATTTGACATATAGTTGTTTTTATGATAAATTTAAAGCCGATAATGAGGATAATTATCACAAATGAACAGAAAAATAACAAAAAATAGTATATTTCTATCATTGGTGGCTTTTTTTATACTTTTTCCATTTTTGGCTTTAGCTTATCAAGGTAAGCCAAAAACGGATTTTCCTAAGCTGGCCAATTATTATCTTACTTGGCATATACCTGATCATGACGTTGAAGATCTGGCTAAGTGGGATCTTTTGGTTTTGGATATGGAAGTTCAGCATAATAGTTTGGATAATCTAAAAAGGATAAGGCAATTGAATCCGGATATAATGATATTTGCTTATATAACTTCTCAGGAGATAAAGACCGACCTGTGGGATCCGGATTATTGCAGTTTAAGGTTAGATATATTGGATTCAATTGATGAGGGTTGGTGGCTCAAGGATAAGGACGGTGATCGGCTTTCTTTTTGGCCCGGAACCAATATGCTTAATTTGAGCGACGGTGCTTCTTTGAATAATGGCAAGCGTTGGAATCAATTCTTACCGGAATATATCCATAGTAATGTTCTGGATACTGAATTATGGGATGGGGTTTTTTATGATAATCTATGGCCCACCGTATCTTGGCTCAACGGCGGGAATTTGGATATAGACAACGACGGGCAGGCGGACCCCCAAAGCAAGATAGATAATGAATGGAAAGAAGGTAATTTGAAGATGCTTTCTTTGACCAGGGATCTTTTTGGCGATGATTATCTGATAACTGCCAACAGTTTGAACTCTGGCGTCTATCGGTCCGATCTTAACGGCGTTATGTTCGAAAGCTTTCCCTCGCCATGGGAGGCGAATGGGACCTGGTCCGGTTCAATGGAGTCCTACTCCAGTGATTCCGCTTTGCGCGAACCCAAAGTTTCTATGGTCAATTCCAATATGGACAATATCGACAATATGTCCGATTATCGCAAGATGAGATTTGGCCTTGGGTCTACCTTGTTGGGTAATGGTTATTACTCATTCGATTACGGCACAGAGGAGCATTCTCAGGTTTGGTGGTACGATGAATATGAGGCCGAACTGGGGAGAGCCATAAGCGATCCTTATAATATTTTGAGCAAAGGTAGTGACCGTTGGCAGCCGGGCATCTGGAGGAGAGACTTTGAAAACGGGGTGGTTGTAGTGAATTCCACCAAGCAAGACCAAGCATATGTTTTTGATGACGAAGTGTTCGAGAAGATAAACGGAACTCAAGATAGGCGAGTGAATAATGGTGCAAAGGTTAATATGGTGGCCATGATGGGAGAAGATGCGGTGGTTATGTTCAACACTATAGACTTCGAACCTAATGTTGCTTCAGAATCCGGCGAAGAGAGGCAAGTGGATATTTCCGCTTCTGACGTGATCAAGAACAAGGGTTTCAATAATGGCGCTTTTGTTCGTGTGTTCAATGAATCCGGAGAACAGACTCGCAATGGTTTTTTTACCTATAAGGACGATTATCCTGGCGGTTCACAGGTGCTTATAACGGATATAGACAATGACGGCATGGAAGAGGAGTTGGTCAATCATCGTGGTATTATCACTGTCTATAAGCGAGGAGAGGTGATATCACGGTTCCAACCCTATGAGAATAAATTCGCTGGAGATATATCTTTTGCGGTTTCTGACTTGGATGGAGATGATGTTTCTGAGATAGTCACTGGTGCCGGAGCCGGCGGTGGGCCGCATGTAAGGGTTTTTAATAAAGAAGGAAGACCTCTGATAGGCGGTTTTTTTGCTTATGAGGATGATTTCAGAGGCGGGGTCAATATAGCTGTTATGGATTTGAATGGTGACGGAACCAAAGAGATAATAACTGGTGCCGGAGCCGGCGGTGGGCCGCATGTGCGAGTATTCTCCAAGGATGGTGCTCCTCTTATCGGCGGTTTTTTTGCCTTCGATCCCTCATTTAGAAGTGGAGCCAGGATAGCCATAGGTAATGTAGATGGCGATAAGGAAAAGGAGATAATAGTTGGAGCTGGGCCAGGAAAGGTTCCCAGGGTTAGGGTTTTTGATAAAGATGGCCGGTTAAAACAAGAATTCGATGCTTACGATAGTGAGATGAGAGAAGGTATAATGGTGATCGCTGCTGACCTGGATGGCAACGGAATTGATGAAATACTGGCCGGTAGTTTGGATTATTGATAAAACATCGCTTTCATATTATTGAAATAAGTAATATAATATAAAATATATGGAAAACAAGGATAATAAGAAAAAAGGTGGCGACTTTTCTAGGGATAAAGGTAATGTCGAAATAGTAAAAAAAGAGAACGGAAAGCCGGTAGAAGGGCGCTCCGATGAGGCGGTCTCTGTTTCCAGAGACGGAATTGATGTGAAGAAAACGGGCAATTTGGTTATTGGTTCGCTTAATGTGGTCGCTAATCCGGTAAAAGAAACTCTAAAGAATCGTAATGAGAAACATTACAAGACCAGCAAATTCCATTTAGTAGCTGATATCATATTGGTTTTGGTGGTTTTGGCTCTTGTAGGATCGTTTTTTGTTATCAGAAGTTGGGATCCAAGAGTGGACTTAGGTATTGATACCGCTCTTAAGAACGATTACGCCACTTCAGGTGAGGTTGAAACGTTTGAGATAGAATATCATAATCCCAGCGAGAAACTTATAACCAACGCCAATATTTCAGTAAGGCTACCTGATGATCTTTCATTAAGAGAAGTGGTGCCTTCGGATATATTCAATCAGACTACCAATACTTTTGAGATCGGAAATTTGGCCAGTGGCGCCAACGGTAAGATAATATTGAAAGGATTGGTTTTAGGCGAGGTTGGCAGTCGACAGGTTATGAATTTTTCTTTCAGCTATAATGTTGGCAAAAAGAAGCAAAACGTTTTAGATTCCTTAGTGTATTCCATAGAAGGATCTGCGCTGATGGTTGATATAGATATGCCAAAACAGGTGTATAAAGATGTTCCTTTCAGAGGGAGTATCATATTGAAGAATAGTGGTTCTTTTGACCTGGAGAATGATATAGAAGTGGTTCTTAAGGATTCCGTTGTAGAGATAGAGGATGTTGGGCATAAAGATGCAATATTGAATAACAATGCTATCGTGCTTCCTTCTTTGATCTCTGGAGATAAGGTTAAGATAGATTTTGATGCTTTGGCTGATATGGAAAGAGCCTCAGAAAAATTAAAATGGGAAGTGTATGTACATGTAGAGGATGGCAGGATAAAACAAAAGAACGTCAATACCGGACTCTCGGTCTCTATCCCCAAGTTCACAGCTGATATTAATGTTGATAAGAAAGTTTTATCGTCAGGAGAGTCAACATCTTTAACTTTTGATTATGAAAATAATGAAGGTAAGGATATAAATGACCTGAATATACTTTTTCATACTACCGATAACGCCTTTAGGATAAAAGACCTTAATTTTCCGGAAAGTTCAAAGTACGAGATATCCGGAAGTAATCTTGTCTTTCTAGAGCCTGTTTCAGCCGGGGAGTCCGGAGTTATCAATGCAGAATTGGTATTATCCAGAAAGAGTATAGAGATCGATCAAGAGGTTGGTGTATCGGCCTCGGTTGATTATGATCTGAATGGTCGAGATATAAATTATAAAGTGTATTCAGAAGATATAAGGTTCTTATCTGATCTTCAAATAGCTTCCAGAGGGGTGTATTACAGCGCTCAAGGTGATCAATTGGGGATCGGACCTTTGCCACCCATAGTGGATGTTCCTACTAGGTATTGGATATTTTGGGAAGCGGAAAATTTTGGTAATGATCTGGAGAATTTGAGTGTTTCTGCCATTTTGCCTGATAATGTATTCTTCACTGATCAAAAAAGCTTGATAGCCGGAAAGCTCCGTTATGGGGAGATCAGTAAGAAGGTGGTTTGGAGCGTTGGTGAGATATCTGCCGAAGGTGGAAAATATCGAGCCGGATTCGAGATCGAATTTGTCCCAAGAGAAGGAGATGTCGGCAAAATTGTCGATATACTGCAAGATATTGAATTTAGCGCTTTTGACACTTTTGCTCAGAGGGAGATATCAGGAAGCTTGGATAGTATAAATACCGAGCTCGAAGATGACAGTGTGGCCTCCGGCAAAGGAACGGTGAAGAGGATGAATGTGGTTAGATAATACGCATAACTCATAACGCATAACGGGTGAAACTCTAAATAAATAACCAAATAATAAATAACCAAAAATATGAAAAAGACCCTCTTTTTAATTATCGTTCTTGCAGTTTTGGTTTCAGTTTCTGGGTGTTTTGGTAGCTTGTCCGGATCAAAAGGAGGTAAGGAGGTAAGTAAATACGAGAATAAGGCAGAAAAGATCATTAACGCTTTGAACAAGAATTATGAGATAAAGGAAAAAGGTGCTGGCAAAAAAGAGAAACAAGTCAACCCTAGGGATGGCTATTCGCTTTTTTCTTCTTTTCTTTCCCATGACAAGGAAAAAATAGTCTATACAGAGGTGAAAGGTGAGTTGAAGGACCTTTATAAAGGCTGGGAATATCATGTAGTCTACAAGAACTTAAAGACAGGCGATGAGCGAGTAATTTATTCTTTTCCAGAGGAGTTAAGCTGGAAGACCTCTTTAAGAAATATTTTTGTTAGGGATGTTCTTGCTCAAGGTTGTAAAGCCTTGCCATTTCCTATTGGTTGGACCAAGAATGATAAGAAGATCATATTCCAAGGAATAGTGCCGGTGGCCTGTAATACAGGAGGGATCTCCGGTAAGGGCTATTTTGTGGCCGATCCCAAAGTTGGACCGTTAAAGCCGCTTCGTTACATAGCTTTTTTCAATGATCATTCAAAGGCCGTAGTTTTGGAAAGCGGAGATAAAGTTATTTGCAATTCCATGAATGTACCGGTCAATGAGAAGGTTATAGCCCATGATATAGAGTTCGGCACTGATGAAATTATGGCGGCTGAAGAAGGGTACCATTATCGCTTTCTGAACATAGATAAAAAGACCAATATTTTAAAACTGGAAAAAGTGAAGATGTATGACAATAAAGACAAGGATTGCTACGAATTCGTAAGCAAAGGAGAAGGAGTAGAGGTGATGCTCAATGATTTCAAGTGATAATATAGATAGTTCATTGATATATCAAGGAGGTAGACAATGATCAAGAGTTCAACGGTCAGTAATATGACCATGATCACTGGTTTGTATTTTGTGAACATTCATGGTTTTGAAAGAGCTGCCAGAGTGTTCACTTCGGAAAATTGCGCAGTTATAAGTTATGCTTCTATGGCTTATCGGGAGATAACAGGTCGCTTGCCGGAGTCTGGGCGCAGGTTCGAATTTTTGGGAGTTTCCAGTGATAAGAAAGAGTTGTTCTTTTCTACCTGGACCAATTAGGCGCTTTTTTTTGGCGCCTTTTTTATTTTTTATAGAAGATATCTTTTAAAAAGTTCAACCATTTAATTTGATAGTTTATTTCGCTTTGGTCGTTTTTTTATTGGTTCGATTGCCCCCAGGAACAAAATAAAAAAGGACTGACGAATGTCAGCCCTCTTTTATTTTTGTAGTCCCTAGGGGAATTCCGCCTCGTTCTCGCTTCCGCTCGAACTTCGTTGTCCTGTGCAGAGCCAAGC
>CAZRQU010000002.1:0-24833 GCA_964602485.1 uncultured Gammaproteobacteria bacterium
AATAAGATATGATCTATTGTTAAGAGAGTTAAAATTATATAAGAGATTCAACTGGGTTTCTGACTACGCTTATGGTATAATTAAAGAAGATATGGAGAATTTAATAAATAACTTAATTCGTTTTTTAAAATAATAATAACCAAATATAGGAGATTTTATCATGAAGGTTGAAACATCAGAATTGCAGAAGTTTTTTAAGGTAATGGAAGAAAAAAATCTTTCGATCACCGAAGCTATTACTCTGATACAGGGCAAAAGTGAATCCGTTGAAACCAAAACCACAGAGTTTGATCTGTCAGTTGACTATTCCCGCACTGTACAGGAAAAGATCAGTGCCGG
This sequence comes from uncultured Gammaproteobacteria bacterium, assembly GCA_964602485.1. GTDB lineage: Bacteria > Patescibacteriota > Patescibacteriia > Patescibacteriales > WJLG01 > WJLG01. The sequence continues at coordinate 340 of CAZRQU010000002.1, forward strand.
CAAATACAGTTGGGCAAACAACGATATCACGGAAAAACATTTTCCTTTGCCAACCGAACTTAACGGCAAGCAGGTATCTGTATCAACCAAATTGTTCCATTTCAACCGTTCAATTAGCAGTAAAGATGCTACCCGCGAAATGGACAAAGTTGGTTATCGTCCCGCCACTCTGGCTGAATTACTCACTCTAGGTGAAGTTCATCCCGAACTGCAAAAGGAATTTCCTATTGTAGCTCTCGGCTCTATCTGGCGTCATGCCGATAATTATTGCTTTGTGCCTATCCTCTTTTTTGATGGCCACAAGCGTAATCTTGATCTGCTTTGGTTTGGCCGTAATTGGACTGACTTTTACCGTTTCTTGGGCGTCCGCAAGCAGCCCTTGGACTCTTAGTCTCTTGGCATTTTTGGACACTTGGACGCTTTGTCCTTGGTAACCTCAATCCGTCAAAACTTTAAATCCCGTTTCTCATGTAGATCGGGATTTTTTCTTTGTCTAAATTATGTTAAGATAATTATGGAAATTGGGCGAATCAGCCTGCTAGTAGGGTCAGGCATTGTATTTCAACATTTTAAAATTAAGGTATAAAATAATATAATTAATAAGTGTGACGAATCTGGCTATTGGCAGCAATGTATCGAATGTGGAAAAGTTGGTCCTGGCCCTGGTAGTTTTCGTGAAATGGCCAGTGAATAATTTAACTGAATAACATCAAGGCGGAGGAGAGTAATGCTCAACTCCGCTTTTTAATTTCCTTGTTAGTAAATATATTTATAGGTATAATAAATTATAGAATTATTAAATAATTATAATAAAATGATCAAAACAAAGATAATAGCGACTATCGGGCCAAGTTCGGAATCGGAAAAACAAATGAGAGCCATGGCCAAGGCCGGGGTGAGCATGTTCAGAATGAACTTCTCTCATGCTACTTTTGAGCAATACAAAAAAGTGAAAGGGATCGTTGATAAATTAAAGAAGTCCGGTTTGGATGTTTCTATAATGCAGGATCTACAAGGACCAAGGATCAGGGTGGGTGACCTGGGTGAAGAAGGGGTGAAGATGCACAAAGATGAAGTATTTATTTTTTCTTATGCTTCCAAGAGCTCCAAGTTGCCAAAGGGGGTGATCCCAATAGACGATAAACAGCTTTATAAAGATCTAAAAAAGGGCGACCCTTTGTATCTTTGTAATGGAGAGATAGAGTTGGAGGTTAGCAAAGTGGAAGAACAGGAAATATATGCAACTGTTCTTAATGGCGGGCATTTAACTTCCAGAAAAGCTATAAACATACCAAGGACAAATTTAAAAAGGGGTAGTTTAACAAGAGCAGATCTTAAAAATTTGGAGTTTGCTTTAAAAGAGGGGGTCGATTATGTGGCCTTATCCTTCGTGCAGTCAGCTAAAGATGTTGAAAAATTAAGGAAGAAGATAGGAGATGATAAAGTTAGGATAATATCAAAGATAGAAAGAGCCATCGCTTTGGAAAACATCGATCAAATAATAATGGCCTCCGACGCTGTTATGATCGCTCGCGGGGATCTGGGGATAGAAACTCCGGTCGAGAATCTTCCGATAATCCAAAAGAATATAGTTCGCCATGCTCACTGGCATCAAACACCGGCCATCATAGCCACTCAAGTCCTGACATCCATGATAGATAATCCTCATCCAACCAGAGCCGAGGTTAGTGATATATCAAATGCTGTCTTTGATGGAGCTGACGCGATAATGGTCTCTGACGAAACATCCATCGGCTCTTATGCTCTAGATACCATAAGAGTGCTGAAAAAGGCTATAAAGAAGACCGAAAACTATATTAGCCAAAACAACTTCTTCTAATATTCTTTATTAAAAGGTCATTAGATTGATTTTTTTGTATTTCCGTGCTAATTTTACGCATTAGTTCTTTTTTTAAAACAAACAAAGGAGGAGTTATGTCTATCAAGGCAGTTAAGCAGAAGCAAGCAACCTTTTTCATTGCTGTTGTTCTTTTGTTTTCTTTGGGTTTGAATCTTTTTTTTATTTTCAAAGACAATTCTGAAGATCTCAAGGAGAATATCGAAGAAGGCAGGTCTGCCTGGGCCATTCGAGAGGAAACGAAAAGAAGAGTAGTTGTATTTGCGGAATATTTTGTCGGCATTGAATATGTCCAAAATAGGGTTGGTTCAAAGTTCGCCAACTCTTCCGGCTTTGACAAAGATGTTGGAATTATCTTTCCGCTTCCTGAAGTTGGTCTCTATGAGTGTAATGTCAATAATTTGAACGGCACTTCAAAGACTCTGTACGCAGCTTTTTCCGGTTACTTTTACAAAGACTTAAAGGATTGGCCGATATGGGAAGATACTTCTTTGGTAATTTATGATCCTGAGGGGCGAATTTTTCAGCTCAAAGAAAAGAATGTCGATCCAATAACCAGAGGGGTGGCGCTTTTAACAGAGATGGAATTCGCTAGATGGATCGAGTTCGGCCTAGAGAAAAGCAAGGCTCGCTCAAAGGCCTTGGCTTACAAAAGACACTTGCTTAAAAAACTTGGTAAAAGTTAAAGTAAGTGATCTTCCTTTGATATTTATAAGCGATCCGCTTCCCGGGTCGCTTTTTAAATGGTAGAGGGCGGTTATGCCCGATATTCTTCTTTATCGGTTGCTTTTTTTATGAATATGTGTTTTAATTAGATAAATAATAAAACACACCCGAAGAAAGCCTCGCTTTGAGGAGCGGGGTCTTTTTTTCTTCAAAACAATATGGATATAAGAAATATAGCCATCATTGCTCACGTTGATCATGGGAAAACCACTTTGACAGACGCTATGATGAGACAAACGAATACAGCTGGCGATGATGTGAGCATGGATTCGGACACTTTGGAAAAAGAAAGAGGTATAACAATATATTCAAAGAACACATCTTTGGTCTATAAAGACACGAAAATAAATATCGTCGATACTCCGGGCCACGCTGACTTTAGTTCTGAAGTCGAGCGTATTTTGCGTTCTATAGACTCTGTCCTTTTATTGGTAGACGCTCAAGAAGGACCAATGCCACAGACCAAGTTCGTTTTGAAAAAGTCTTTGGAATTGGGGTTGAAGCCAATAGTGGTCATAAACAAGATAGATAAACCGGCAGCCAGACCGGAGGAAGTCCATGATATGATACTTGAGTTGTTCATGGATCTGGGAGCCAGTGATGAGCAGTTGGACTTCGAGACTATCTATGCGATATCCAAAGATGGGATAGCTAAAAAAGAGCTTGAAGATGACAGCCGGAACTTGTCTCCGCTTTTGGACCTGATATTGGACAAGGTGGAGCCGGCCTCTTCGGAGGCAAATAGCGCCAAGCCTTTAAGAATGCAACCTTTCAATTTGGCTTATGATGATTTTGTCGGCAGGATGGCCATCGGCAGGATATATGAAGGTAAAATAGCCAAGGGAATGAGCGTAACCATAAAAAAGAGCGCTGAAGGATCAAGAACAGGCAAGGTAACCAAACTTTTCACCTTTAATGGTCTTAACAGGGAAGAGGTGAATGAGGCGCGGGCCGGTGATATAGTGATGGTTGCCGGATTGCCGAATATATTCATCGGTGAAACGGTGTGTGAAACACCTGAACAAGAGATATTGCCGGCTATAAGCGTTGACGAACCAACCATATCTTTGGATGTTATGGTGAATAATTCTCCTTTTGCCGGAAGGGAAGGAAAACATGTGACAGGCAGTAAATTAAAAGAAAGGTTGGAAAAAGAATTGGAGGTGAATGTCGGACTTAAGATAGATTTCAATGCCGAGAGCAGCAACTGCAAGGTTTATGGCAGAGGAGAGTTGCATATTGCCATATTGTTGGAGAATATGCGTAGAGAGGATTTTGAGCTTCAAGTCTCGCAGCCGAAAGTGATAATCAAAGAAGAAGAGGGGAAGAAGTTGGAGCCTTACGAAGAGGTGATAGTTGATGTGCCGACTGATATGTCCGGTTCGGTCATTGAGAAGCTTTCCAAACGAAAAGGGAGAATGACCGATATGAAAGCCAACGAGGGGCATCAGCGTTTAGTGTTCGAGGTTCCGACTAGAGGACTCTTGGGATATCGAAGTGAATTCGTTGTTGATACTCGCGGGGAAGGGATCTTGACCAGTCGAGTTGTTGGTTTTAAGGAATATGCCGGCGATATAGCTAAAAGCGATCTGGGATCTATGGTTTCCATGGAAACGGGAAAAGCCTTGGCTTATGCTCTTTGGAATCTGGAGGATAGAGGCAGGATATACATCCATCCGAACACTGAGGTTTATAGCGGTATGGTAATAGGGGATGTTTCCAAAGGCGGAGATATGTGGGTCAATCCGATAAAAGGTAAAAAGTTAACCAATGTCAGAGCTTCGGGTTCTGATGATTCGATAACCTTGACCCCGCCTACGGAAGTCACTTTGGAAAGAGGGCTTGAGATAATCAAGGAGGATGAGTATTTGGAAATAACACCAAAGAGCGTGCGCTTGAGAAAGGAATTCCTTTCTCAGACCGAGAAGGCCAAAAGGGCCAAGGGCTTGATGTGAGGCAAGGATGGTATTCTTGAAATGCATTTATGGTGATATAATAAGAGTGTAATAAATAGATCATCGATCTCTATGGTAAAACCAAACGAAGGTAAGGCCGACAGAGCGATCCGCTTTATTGTCGGATCCGGTCTTGTTCTAGTCTCTTATTTGTATCTTTCCGGAATCGGACAAACGATACTCTATGTGATCGGCGGAATCTTTGTCTTCACCGCTATAACCGGTTTTTGCGGTTTATACAAGATATTGGGCATAAACACGAATAAAGAGCAAGAGTAGGTCGGATATTTTGATCCAGCTCTTTAAAACGCCTCCGTAAAAGGAGTCGTTTTTTTATCCAATTCGTTATTTTCATAAAATAATGTATAATTAAATAAAGAAGAATAATTTTTTAATTATGATGTTTCCTAAAGAGAAAACCAGCAAGGCTTATCATGAAATGGTCTTTTGGGTAGGCATAATCGCCACCTTATCTTACCGGATAATAGTGGTTCTTAATTTTTATAGCCAGTTTTGGGTCGATATAGCTTGGAATATAGGAACTATCGGTTTTATCTGGTATTTTATCTATCGTTTCAGCATATCCTCTCGGAGAGCTCAAGCTATCAAGGATAAAAAACTCATAGATAAGATAGAGAGCGGGAAGGCTCTCAGTTCCGAGGATCGCAAGACACTGTCTTTGATACTTAAAGGACTCAAGACCAGTAAGGCAAAAATAAACTATGCCGTCATCTTCGCTTCTTCGGCCTTGGCTCTCCTTTATTCCATTATCATTAGATTCTTTGATCGAATTTGACCAACCATCTAATTGATATAAAAAATAAATATTAAGAATTAAAAAAGACTCTATGAACAAAGGACTTGTGATCGCAGGAGTAAGTATATTGGCCTTGGCCGTACTAACCCCTGTAACGATGTCATTAAGTAAGATGTCACGGCCCGAATTCTTCGCTTGGAAGAAAGACAAAGATGCAAGAAAAAAAATGAAAGAAGATTGGGAAAAGGGCAAGGAAGATTACATTAATGGATCAAAGGAGAATTCCAAAGGAGGGACTTTAAGAGATTTTGTGAACGGCAAGCTGGGCAATAAGATAGTTTGTCACTCCTCTTATCCGGTAGGGGATAGCGTTTTGAGTGTTAACACTTATATAGATGGTAAAAAGATACGTTTGGATTATTCCATGGACCCGCCCATAAACGGACAATCCGACCTCCATATGATAACTAAGGATGAATATAGCTATGTATGGGGCAATAGTATCCTTGGACAGGCTTTTGATGGCGTTAAAATACCTCTTTCCGATGAAAGTAGCGAGATTCCAGAGGACCAAGGTATGGGTATGATAGATTATGATACTCAATTGCCTGATTGTAATAGCTGGGAAGTGGATGAGTCGCTTTTTGATATTCCTGAAGATCTGAATCTCCAGGATATGAGTGCGATGATGCCGGGAGAAGACGGAGAGATGGATAACTGCGCTATGTGTTTTCAATTATCGGAACAAGGGCAGGTGGATCAATGTCTTACGACATTCGAATGTGAGTAAAAGATAGATAAAGGATAAAATAAAACGGCCTCCGGTGAAAGAGGCTGTTTTATTTGAAGCTATATTGAAAAGTGTTTAAGCTTTTGCAATATTGACCGCGGCGGTTCCTTTCGGAGTCTCTTCGAGCTCGAAAGTAACCTCATCGCCTTCGCTCAACTGGTCGAAAGTCATTCCGTCCAGATTGCTGGCGTGGAAGAAGATGTCCTTATCGGAATCTTCCTGGGCGATGAAACCGAAATGCTTGTCAGTCAATTTTTTGATGGTTCCTTGCATGAAATGTAAGTTTGATCTAATTAAGTGAGTATTGATCTGCAAGAACCGACTTTATCCTTGCTTCTTAATACTCTTTATTCTTCTTAAAAAAGAAAAATAGTCAGCCCTAGGCCAACTCTTAAAAGATAATATATAAATATTTTAGTGTCAATAGTTGATCGTGGATATTGTGGACTTTTAAAGATAAAAGTGGTATAAACAAAGAAAGGGTAAAGCCCTTTTTTGTTCTTTTTAGATAAACTATCACAAAGGAGATATAGAATGAAGGTCTTACTTGTATATCCGGAGTATCCGGACACGTTTTGGAGTTTTAAGCATGCGAATCGTTTCATATCCCGCAAAGCGGCTTTCCCGCCTTTGGGCCTTATGACCATTGCGGCCATGTTGCCTGAAGATTGGGAGATCCGTTTGGCTGATATGAATGTTCGGTATTTGAAAGACAAGGAGATCGCCTGGGCAGATATGGTTTTCATAAGCGCTATGCTTATTCAGGGTAAAAGCGCTCAAGAAGTGATCGATCGTTGTGGTCAAGCTGGTAAAAAGGTGGTGGCCGGAGGCCCGGCATTCACTGCCAGTTATGGTAAATTCACCGGTGTAGACCATTTGATACTGAATGAGGCCGAGGTTACTTTGCCGTTTTTCCTATCCGATCTGAAGAATGGTGAAGCCAAGCATATTTATACTTCGGAAAAGAAGCCGGAACTGGATTCAACTCCGGTGCCGATATGGTCCTTGATCAAGCTTAAGGACTATAGCTCTATGGCTATTCAGTATAGTCGGGGTTGCCCCTTTGATTGCGAATTTTGTGACATTACGGCTATGTACGGGCGCAAGGTTCGCATCAAACCGGCTGATTCAGTTATAGACGAGTTGGACTCCCTGAAAAACGCCGGCTGGCGCGGGGCGGTTTTCTTCGTTGATGACAACTTTATCGGCCATAAAGGTAAGGTCAAGGACCTGTTGTTAAGTTTGATCCAGTGGCAGAAAGATCATGGATATCCATTTAGTTTCTTTACCGAGGCCAGTGTCAATTTGGCCGAGGATGAGGACCTGATGAGATTGATGAGCTTGGCCAACTTTGACAAGGTATTCTTAGGGATCGAGACCACTAACATGGATAGCTTGAAAGAGTGTAATAAGTATCAGAACACCAAGCTGGATCTGGGAGAAGCGGTTACCACCATCCATTCATATGGCATGGCAGTAATGGGCGGATTCATTGTTGGTTTCGACCATGACGACAATAGCATCTTCGAATCCTTAACCTCTTTCATCCAAAAGACCGGAGTGACCACAGCTATGGTCGGCATTTTAAGTGCCTTGCCCAAGACCAAACTGTGGCAGAGATTAAAGAGCGAGAACAGGTTGCTTGATGATGCTTCCGGCGAGAATACCGATGGTAGTCTTAATTTCATTCCCAAAATGGACAAGGAAGCTCTAACCAAGGGATATCAGCAATTGATATCCAAGATCTATTCACCTAAGCAGTATTATCGTCGAGCCGAGCAGTTCATCAAGAATTATCATCGGACCGTCAGGAAGCCGGTGACCTGGTCTGATATCCGGGCCTTTTTGAGGAGTATATTCCGAATTGGGATATTCTCCCGGGCTAAGTTCTTCTATTGGCGGCTTTTATTCAGAACCTTTTTTACCAACATTCGAGCCTTTCCGGTGGCAGTGGAGATAGCCATTCTTGGTTTTCATTTCGAGAAGGTCGCCAGGAAGCTACCGAAGCTCTAGGGGTATCAGGGGCGCGTCATTTATTTGACCGCCCCCTTTTTATTTATGCTATAATATTATAATAAAGATAATTAAAATGATCTTATGAAAAAAAGCATTATTTTGTCCGCTCTTATTCTGGCGCTGGTGCTTGGATCAGCTTGCACTATCAAGAATGACGGGTCCTTAAAGGATCAAGAAAAAAATAACAATGGAGTAGAAGAGCAGATGCCGAACACTGATTCGGAAGAGAAGGGTTTGTCAGAGGCGGATAAGAGCCAAGTGGAAGGATATATAAGAGGTAACATATCCGAATTATCACCAGAAGAAGCTGTTTTAGGGGGAAGTTTCCATGTTAGTTCCATGGAGTTCATTTCACCTAAAGCTTTGATCGTTAATTATGAGGATGGGCACATAGCTTTGTCTGCCCGAGCAGAATTCGATATCTCAGAGGACGGACAAGTGAACATAAACTCATTTGAGGTAGAAGAAGAGAATGAGCCAAGGAGTGCTAATTTTTCCAAGATCGGCAATATCGTTGCCAAGGGGGAAAATTGGGAACTGGTTTATGAGGAGCCGGGTAAGCCGGCCTTAAGGGCGAGGTTGCAATTTAATGAAGATTCAAAATGCACCGATAACGAGAACGGAAAATGCTTCCCTCCTTATTGGCAGAATGGCGATCGAGCTCAGATAAAAGGATCGAAGAAAGGCGACGAGATCACTGTAAAAAGCTTGAGTATAGTAGGGGAGGCCAAGAAGCAGATAAGTTCAGAGACTCCAAAAGAGGTTAATTCTTTCAATGAATGTGTTGACGCCGGTTATGAGCTTATGTATCCGGATTGCGAGGGTTGCCAACCTTATTGCGAGACTCCGGATGGTCAGCGATTCACCAAAATAAAAGATGAGGGTAATAGCCTTTGTGTTGATAATTGTGGTAATGGTATTTGCGAGGAGATGGTTTGCATGGGAGAAGGTTGCCCTTGTGCCGAAACTGTAGAAAGTTGTCCACAAGACTGTAAGTAATATCAAGATCAATAGTGTTTAAAACGGCCCTGACGGGTCGTTTTTTTATACTTATATTAAATACATTCAAGGAGTTCAAGGGTTCAAGCTTGACAAGTAATCAAGAAATGATATGATTGAAGTATAATAATATACCCCTCAACAAAATACTATGCATGAAACACAAGAAAAATTATTGGAGTTGGCCAAAAAGAAGGATGTGTTCAGCATGAAGCTCGTTGATCTGAAAGAGCTTCTAGAAGTGGATCATGTTCAAAAGGTCAAACACCATTTGGAGCAACTTAAGAAAAAGGGTTTGCTCTATCCGGATTCTAAAACGCAAAAGGCTAAAGTAGCCGAACCTGAAGGTTTTGAGATAAATGAGATCTTCAATCTGCCGATAATGGGTATGGCCAATTGTGGCGCAGCTTGTGAGCTGGCGCATGAGAATGTCCTTGGATACTTAAAGGTCTCTCCCAGGATAGTAGAGAAGAAGAAGCCGGACGGGCTATTTGTTGTCAAAGCGGTCGGTAATTCCTTAAATAGAGCGGTTGATATCAAGGGCGGTCCGGTGCGCGATGGCGATTATGTAGTGATAGATCTTAACAACAAAATTCCGCAAGATGGAGATTATGTACTTTCTATCATTGATGATGCAGCTAATTTGAAAAGATTTTACGAGGATAAAAAGAATGGCGAGATAAGGTTGGTTTCGGAGTCATCACAGAATTTACCGCCAATAGTCATTCATAAAAGCGACTTGGAATCCTCTGATTATATGATAAATGGTACGGTGGTAAGGGTTGTTAGGAAATAAAATATAGATTTAAAATGGTAAAACTCTAGGGTTTTACCATTTTTTTGACCATAATTTCCCCTTTGAGTGTTTTAGGTTGAGGCTCTTGACTTATTTAAAGAATTAGGTTAGATTTAAGATAGACAATAATCTTCGAACATTCCAAAAAGAGAGGAGAAGAACCATGAAGAATTTTCTTTTTCTTCTTACCGTTCTTTCTCTGGTATTTTCGTTCGGTATCGGCTGTTCCAGTAACAGTCCCAATGGTCCGAGCGTTTCCAATGACGATCGATACGCTAGTTTGTCTTTCTTGGCTACGTTCAATGTGAACAATGCTTTGTTCAAGAAAGCGGCTTCCGACTCCTTTATCCTGGAAACCGTGACCACCGTCTTGGCCGGTCCTGAGGATACTATCACTCAGAGTGATTCTGTAACCATTCAGGACCCGATAGTGGAAAGGGATTGGGACAGCCTGCCCAGCGGCGAGTACACTTTGAGCGTGGAGTCTAAAACGACCGATGGCGAGATCGTCCATGATTCTTCCAGTACTTACTTTGTGAGTGCGGGGGAACATCGTGACATCAACTGGAGTATAAATCCTACAAAGAGCATGTTCAGACTTCCGATCCTTCCGGATTCCATTCCGGATTCGGTTGGTACTGTCAAGCTGTTCTTGAACGGAGCTTTGGTAGATTCCGGTACTTGGGTACCTGGAGATACTTTGGTTCTAGGTAACCAGTTGGTCGATGTCGGAGAAGAGTACGACATTTTGGTCGTTTTCTACTCTGACAATGGAGTTCGTATGGGAGAAGCTTCCGGTACGGTCACTCCAAACGCCACTCAGGACACTCCGGGCCGCATCCAGGTTACCTGGGATGATCCGGGTGTGCAGGAGCAATACGGCAGCGCCACATTCAGTATCACGCTCATTGCTCCGTCCAAGACGGAGATAATCGTCGAAACTAGCGACCAGACGACCAGAGAGTAGACCCCGGCCGCTAAAAGGACTTTCATAAAGAAAGTAACCTTTTAGCGGCTTTTTTTCTGGTTGATTTTTATTTTTCATAAAGGTAAAATGTATATTGGTATATGAAAAGTATTTTTTTGACAATTTTCGCAGGCATATTCATTTTGGCTTTAGCGGTTCAGGCGTCTGTTTCCGGTAAAATATTGTTGCAGGTAGAGGAAGAGGGCCAGGCCTGGTACGTGAATCCGATGTCCGATCGACGTTATTTTTTAGGCCGACCTCGTGACGCCTTTGAGGTGATGAGATCATCGGGGGTGGGTATCACGAATAATGACCTTAACAAGATCCCAGTAGCCCAGGGGTCTTTAGGCGGTTTGGAGTCTCAGGATAGTGATAATGATGGATATTCGGACGCTGATGAATCAAGAGGCGGCTACAACCCTTATGGGTCAGGTAGAATAGCTCCGGATGTTGATTTTGCGGATAAACATAAGGGTAAGATATTTTTGCAGGTAGAGAATAATGGCGAAGCCTGGTATGTGGATCCGGAGGATGGTTTGCGATATTTTTTAGGCCGTCCAGCTGACGCCTTTAGAATAATGAGAGAAATGGGTTTAGGGATAACCAATTCCGACCTGGAGGATATAACCGAAGGTGATATATATAATATAGAAGAGGAGCTAGCTGAAAGTTCAAAAATTTTAAATAGCAAGAAAGTGCCTTTTTCCCCGCAAGCGCCGTTCGGTAATTGGGCTGATCCCCGACAAGAGGACGGTTGTGAGGAAGTATCAGCTTTAATGGCCATTCGTTGGGCCAATGAAGAGGATCTTACTCGAGACGAGGCTTTGGATGAATTGATAGCTATTTCCGCCTATGAAGAAGAAAATTGGGGAAATTATCATGATACTTCGGCCTATGATACCATGGAGAGGATAATAAAAGGTTATTTTGAGTTTAAAAATGTTGAGTATAGGCAAGATATCAGCAAACAGGACATGATAGATATCTTGAATGCGGGTGAGATATTGATAGTCCCGATAGATGGCACAGCGGTCGGCAACCCTTATTACACGCAACCGGGACCTCCCAGGCATAAATTGGTAGTTTATGGTTATGATCAAGCCAGGGATATTTTCATAACCAACGATCCCGGCACCAAAAGGGGCGAGGGATATGAATATCCGGCTGATAGATTATATGATGCCATTAGGGATTATCCGACCGGGGTCCATCCACCGGTCACCGGAAATGAAAAAAACATTATAGTAATAAATAAAGAATAATATGAAGAAAATTTTAACAGTTATCACAATTTGTTCTTTGCAATTTTCTCTTTGTTCCTTTGCCTTGGCCCACGGTGACGGTTATACCGATTGTGAAAGGGATCCGATCTATAAGTCAAATGCTCAAGGGAAGCCGACCATGGGCCTTTTTTTAAGAGAGAGGGCTTGCATGACCGATTCTAGGATACTCAAGACTTTGCCGGCCGGAGAAGTGGTGGATATAATTGCTGAGACCGACGGTTGGTACAAAGTTGAGGACAAGACCGGAGCTATTGGCTGGTCCGGCGCTCGTTTGATAGACATAACCAAACCCAATTATTTAAGAAGTTCTCGTTTGGGAAGCGAACATTATTCATTTGGGGTCAATGCCGGTGTTGACGATGAAGCCAGGGCTAAGATGATGGAAAGGGTTCGCGGGTATATTCTTTTGCAAGTAGAAAGCAAGGGCGAGGCCTGGTATGTGGATCCGGTCTCTGAGAAAAGGACATATATGGCCAATGGTTCGGCTGCTTATGACATAATGAGGAATTATGGGCTTGGGATAAGTAATGATAATTTAAAAAAACTTCAAAATGGTGATCGGTCTTTAGGTAACAGGCTTAGAGGTAGAATAGTTCTGCAAGTAGAAGAAAATGGCGAAGCTTATTATATACATCCTAAGGACCTAACAGTTCATTATTTAAGGAATGGGGCAGAGGCTTACAGAATAATGCGTGAATTATCACTTGGCATCAGCGATTCTGATCTGGGAATGATAGATTAAGATTAATTTGACAAATTTATATTTATGTTACATACTTTTAACATAGAATAGAAATATGAAAGAATATAAAGAGCAGACAATCAGTTACAGCCTAGAGCATCATAACTCTTTTTCGGTCGGGAAAGAGTTGGCTTAAAGTATTTATTTTTATCATATAACTCCTTTAGTATAACTCCTTCCCGAGCGGGAAGGAGTTTTTTTGTTCTTTTAACATTCACTAAAGGAGGGTCCTATGTTGAGGATCGGATTACCTAAGGGCAGTTTGGAAGAAAAAACCGGAGAGCTTTTACAAAGGGCAGGGTTTTTTTTGTCTCCAAATGGCAAAAGATGTTTTTTGTTCAAACTCGAGTCAAACCAGATCATTAAGGAGGCCTTATTTTTAAGACCGCAGATGATCCCGGAAGCAGTGGCTGAGGCAGTAGTTGATTGCGGTATTTGCGGACTTGATTGCTTGCTTGAATCAGGATTGGATCAGCAACTTGAGCAAATATCCAAACTTAATTACGGCAAGGCCGGTGATCAGCCGGTAAAGGTGGTTGCTTTTGCTAGAGAAAGTGATCTAAATGAAGGCAGGATAAGTCTTTCAAAGGCAGGGGAATTGATATCGAAAAAACCTTTGAATATCATATCGGAATACCCTAATTTGGCCCAAAGTAATTTTCCCGGCGCTTCGATAGCTTTTTCCTATGGCGGAACCGAGCAGATGGTGGCTTACGGAAAATATGATATCGGTATTGGTGTTACTGAGACCGGTAGTAGCCTTAAGGCCAATGGACTTAAGGTGTTGAAGGTTATTTGCTCATCTCCGGTAGTCTTGGTGGCCTCAAAAACATCTCTCAATAATGACTCTCAGAAGAAAAAAGAGAAAATTGATCTTTTGGGTAGGTTATTCTCCTCGGTTTTCACTTATCGTCAGTACAGATTAGTGAAATTCAATCTTCTTGATCAGGATCGTCTAGCCAAGATAAGGCAAAGAAGATTTTATTCTGAAGAGTTGACCATAAGTGAGTTGAGCGAGGGAGGTAAAGCCTGCGAGGCTTTGGTTAGAAAAGCAGATGTTCCGGGTGTTATCGATTTTCTTTCCGCTAATGGTGCTTCCAAGGTGATAGTTCAGGAAATTCAGGCGATACTGTAGATGATATCGTCAAGTTCTTCTTTGGAGCGAGGTTAAAACTTCGCTCCTTTTTATTTTTTGACAAAGTGGGTGTTTTTTATCATAAGATGAAAGTTTTCCACAGGGTTTTCAACAGGTTTAAAAGTAATTTTTTAGATGTTTTGTGGATAAAAAAATAGAGGTTATTTAGCTCCTAATCTTAGGTTAAAAAATACTTGCTTGACACCCTTGACCCGCTAAAACAGGGGGTGTATAATATAAATAGATAACACAACATATTGGGTTTAAATAAGAATTTTGATAACAATATGTAGTAAAGTCAAATCCCCCTCGATTTTGACTTATTTTTAACCAAAAAAAGCTTAAGGAGGCCTTTGATACTAGTATATGAAATGCCCAATTTGCTATCATGAAGAAACAAAAGTGGTCGATTCGAGGGTGGCCACGGATGGACTTTCCATAAGGAGAAGGAGAGAGTGTTTGAAGTGCGGTTTTCGCTATTCTACATTGGAAGAAATGGAGATTCTGGACCTAGTGGTCATTAAGCGCGACGAACAAAAAGAATCCTACAATAGAGATAAAATGGTCAAGGGCCTTAAGAGGGCCTTTGAGAAGAGGGGGATCCCTCAAGATAAATTCAAGCAACTCATACATGCCATTGAAAGGGATATTCAGAAGTTAAGGAAGAGTGAGATAAAAAGCAAAGAGATCGGAAAGATAATAATGGAACATCTGGAGAAAGTTGATACGGTCGCTTATATCAGATTCGCTTCTGTTTACCAAGCTTTCGAGATAAGCGATTTTGCCCAAGCTCTTAAGAAGTTTATAAATAAAAATAAAAAACAAGGAGGAGACCAATCCCATGCTTAAAGATACAATAACCCAAATCAGAAAACGCTCCGGGGAAATAATGGATTTCGACCAGGAGAAGATCGTCAATGCCATTCAGAAAGCATCTGAATCCGTAGGCATATACGATAGGGATATCGCTGAGAAGCTTGGCGATAAGATCTCTGACAAATTGGCTCATAAATTCCACTCCAGAAGTATACCAGCAGTTGAGGAGGTACAAGACACTGTTGAAGAAACTTTGATAGAGAATAAGTATATCTCGGTTGCTAAGGCTTATATTCTATACAGAGATCAGCATAGGCAATTAAGAGATATGAGCTCTTCTATCAACGAAGAAAAGTTAATGGAGGATTATCTGGGACGAGCAGATTGGCGTCTTAAGGAGAACAGTAATATGAGTTTCTCTGTGCAGGGTCTTAATAATTATATAGCTTCTTCCATTTCCGCCAAATATTGGCTTAACAAACTTTATCCGCAAGAGATCCGTGATTCTCATACTAATGGTGATTTTCATATACATGACCTAGGAATGTTGGCCCCTTATTGTTGCGGTTGGAATTTGAAAGATCTGTTAATGAAAGGCTTTCAGGGAGTAGAGGAAAAGACCCAATCCGCACCACCTAAGCATTTCCGAGCCGCCTTAGGGCAGATATATAATTTCCTTTATACTTTGCAGGCTGAAGCTGCTGGAGCCCAGGCGTTTGCTAATTTTGATACTTATCTGGCTCCTTTCATACGTTATGATGATCTGAGCTATAAAGAAGTGAAGCAAGCTATTCAGGAGTTGGTCTTCAATCTTAATGTGGCCACCAGAGTAGGCTTTCAAACCCCCTTTACTAACGTAACCTTGGATGTTAAGCCAACAGCTTCTTTAGCAGAGGAAAGCGTTATTATCGGCGGGAAGGTGATGCCTGACAAGTACAAGGATTTTCAGCCGGAAATGGATATGTTCAATCAAGCTTTTGCCGAGATAATGATAGAAGGGGATTGCAACAATAGAATGTTCTCTTTTCCTATACCTACTTACAATATAGATAAGGATTTTGATTGGGACCGTGAATCATTGAAGAAAGTTTGGGAGATGACAGCCAAGTACGGCATACCTTATTTCTCTAATTTCGTTAATTCCGATATGAGCGCTGACGATGCCCGCAGTATGTGTTGCCGACTTCGTTTGGATAATCGCGAGTTAAGAAAGAGAGGCGGAGGATTGTTCGGAGCTAACCCTCTTACCGGAAGCTTGGGCGTAGTCACTATAAATTTAGCTCGTATCGGATATTTAGCTAAGGATAAGAGTGATTATTTCAAGAGATTGACCAAAATGATGGATCTGGCCAAAGAGAGTTTAGAAATAAAGAGAAAGATAATAGAAAGATTCTCGGAAGACGGACTTTATCCTTATTCCAAATTCTATCTAGCTGATGTAAAGGCCAGGTTCGGCAGTTATTGGCAGAATCATTTCTCAACCATTGGTATAAACGGTATGAATGAGTCCATTATCAATTTTATCGGTAAGGATATAACCAATGAAGAGGGTAATAAATTGGCAGTAGAGATATTGGATTTTATGAGGGAGAGATTAAAGGATTATCAGAATGAGACAAATAACCTTTATAATTTGGAAGCTTCTCCGGCCGAGGGTGCTACTTACAGGTTCGCCAAGAAGGATAAAGAAGTTTACCCTGACATAATAGCAGCCAACGAAGAGGCTATAAAAGCCAGGAATGCCGACCCTTATTACACCAATTCCACTCATTTGCCGGTAGGCTACACCAACGATATATTCGAAGCTTTGGAATTGCAGGACCAATTGCAAACCAAGTATACTGGCGGAACCGTGTTACATGGTTTCTTAGGTGAAAGAATAACCGATCCGGAAGTAGCTAAGAAATTGGTACAGAAGATAGTTTATAATTATAAATTGCCTTATTTTACCATAACTCCGACATTCTCCATTTGCCCTAAGCACGGCTATGTTCCGGGAGAGCATAAGTATTGTCCGCTTTGCGATAAAGAGTTGGGTTATGGCGAAGGAGAGGCGATAGAAGAGCCGGCAGCTGAAGCCGCTGCCCCAAAACAGGCCTTTCAGCAGGATATAAAGAAAGAACAAGAAGTGAAGGTCGAAGCTGATCCAGAGGCCAAAAGAGATGATGATCCGGAAAGGAATATCATCCAATCAATAGCTTAAGCATATAACAATATAAAAAATAATAAAAAACAAAAACAAAATTAAGATTATAAGTTAAGATGCAAGGACTGATCGGGCAAGTCTCGACAAAAAAAGACCTACTCTTAATTATAAGTCTTAATTGACAGTTAATATGAGTCCTACCAAGACCAAAAGACAAGAATGTATCGTTTACAGCCGAGTAGTCGGCTGGATCACTCCTACCCGTAATTGGAACAAGGGTAAAAAATCCGAGTTTACGGACAGGAGAACATTCGATGTCAATGAAGAGACTTATAACTAACGAGATAATTAACGATAAATAGGTTGTTTAGATTCGGATAGACACGGTCATCAGGTTGCTTTGATCTAGGCGGCCTGGTTAAAAAAATGATAATTGGAGGATTGGAAAAACTAACATTGATAGATTATCCCGGAAAGTTGTCGGCCATAGTTTTTACGCAGGGCTGCAATTTCCGTTGTCGTTATTGTTATAACCCTATGCTTGTCTTGCCGTCTTCTGATGGTAAGCGTTATCATAATCCGGGTGAAGAAGAAAAAGGCCGGAATCAGTTATCTGAGGATGGCCTTTTTGATTTTCTAAAAAAAAGACAGGGAAAATTAGAGGGAGTAGTGATCACCGGCGGAGAACCGACACTGCATCCGGATCTACCCGAGTTCATTAAGAAGATAAGAGATCTGGGCTATGTGGTGAAGCTGGATACCAATGGCAGCAATCCTGATATGCTCAGGTATGTGTTGCAGAATAAATTGGTCGATTATCTGGCAATGGACCTCAAATCAGATGAAGATAATTACAAACGGACGGTTGGAGCTGATATCGATTTCAAAAAGATCGAAGAAAGTGCTAAAATTATAATAGGATCGGGATTGCCACATGAGTTCCGCACTACGTGTGTCCCTGGTTTTCATAATGAGCAGATAATAGCCAATATGTCCGAGATCATTAAGGGGGCGCAAAAATGGTTCTTGCAGAATTTTAAATCCGATACCGACCTTATAGAGAATTCTTTAAAGGGTCAGCCGTCTTTTTCCGATAAGCAGATGGATGGTCTGGCTAATATCGGATCAAAGAATGTTAAATTTTGCCAAGTTAGAGAATAAAAATATGCCAAACAAAAACAACAAAGAAGAAGACAAAAGTGAGATAGAACCCTTAGGAGGGGAAAAGCAGACAAGTGATCATGATAAAGATATAAAAGAACTTCTTAAAAAGAATTTAGAGCTCAATTCCGAGATATTCGAAATGGTTCAATATGTGAAGAAATATATTTTTTGGAGAAAGATCTGGAGTTTTTTAAAAATATTAATAATTGTTGTTCCCTTGGTTTTAGCTTTTATCTACCTTCCGCCTTTCTTAAAAGGTGTTTATGATAATTACAAGGTTTTTATAGAGGATAATTTAAACATAGAGCTTCCGGATAAGCTCAATATCAATTCTATGTCAGAGGTTATGTCCGAAAATAATATAACCGCAGAAGACATGGAAACTTTCTCTAATATGAGTGCGGAAGAGAAGCAGGGATTGATAGACGAATATAACAATATGAGTGCGGAAGAGAAACAGCAAGCTCTTCAAGAGTTAAACAAAAAATAAAATGCTAGAACCTATAATATTGGGAATAACCCAAGGGGTGGCCGAATGGCTACCTGTGTCTTCGGAAGGTTTGATATTCCTAATAAAAAGTAATTTTTTTCCAGGTGAAGAGGGGATAGGCGACATTGTTCGTTTAGCCCTGTTTTTGCACCTGGGAACTTTCTTTTCCGCTTTGGTCTATTTTAGGAAAGAGGTTTGGTCTTTAATAAAAACAGTTGGTAAATACAAAAAAGCTGAGAAGAAAGACAAAAGATTGCTTACCTTTTTGTTGATAGCTACTTTGGTTAGCGGAATACTAGGATTAATATTTATCAAAGGGCTAGAGAATGTCGATGCTCCGGTGGAGCGAATATCCAGATATATAAATATGATCGTAGCCGGATTGCTTTTGATAACGGCCAGTTTGCAGATCAAAATAAACAAGAACAAGGATTTTGGCAAGACTGAAGAGGGGCTGAGGAACCAAGACGGGGTTTTTGTTGGCATAGCTCAGGGCTTTGCCGCTCTACCCGGGCTTTCCCGCTCCGGTTTGACCGTATCCGCTTTACTGATAAGCGAATTCAAAGACAATACGGCCTTAAGGGTGAGTTTTCTTTTGAGCTTGCCCATAGTATTGGCCGGTAATATATTGCTTAATTTTGGAGAGATGACCTTTAGCGTCTATAATTTGCTAGCATTGTTGTCTTCCTTTATCTTTGGCCTTTTGACCATAGATATACTTCTCAAAGTGGCTCGTAAGATCAATTTTGGCTATTTTGTGCTTGGGTTTGCCTTATTGATGATAATTTTCAGCTTCATTTAATTATAAAAATATTTTATGGGATTTGAACAAATGCCAAACCAAGGCGGAGAAAAGGTGGATAGAAAACAGATAGAACTTGATTATTTTATGCAAGATCTGAAACACGGCGATGTTGCCGAATTAGATCAAATGATAGAGCAATATGGCTATGATGAAGAGTTTTTAAAGTCACCGGAGGTTATGGAAACAGCTCGGACCGGCTTGGAGAATGCCAAGAAAGAAGGGCGCGAACATGCGGTCAGTTATCTAAAGGGAAAATTCGATCTTTAAACCTTGTTCAAGACAATAATACCGCCCTTAAAAGGCGGTTTTTTGTTTCTTTCTTTTGTGGTATTATATATAATGAAATAATCAAGGAGGCATTTATCAAAATGCGAAATATAGATCTCAAAATGGAAAATGAGGATTATTTTGATTTTACATTTTGAGATTTTAATTTTAACTTAAAATGTCTTTCGTTCACCTCCATAACCATACTCATTATTCGCTTCTCGACGGTCTCACCAAGCTAGATGAGATGGTTGGAATTGCCAAAGAGCAGGGATCTCCAGCAGTGGCCATCACCGACCACGGGGTTATGTATGGTGTGGTGGAATTCTATCAGGAATGCAAAAAACAAGGCGTGAAGCCGATAATCGGAGTTGAGCTCTACCTAGCTTCGGATCTAAGGAAAAAAGATTCTTCCGAAGACAGGGAGAATCGCCATATTCTTTTATTGGCCAAGAATAATACCGGCTATAAGAACCTTATAAAGCTAGTATCCATTGCTCATTTAGAGGGTTTTTATTATAAGCCGAGGATAGATTGGGAAACTCTTGGTCAGTATCACGAGGGGATAATATGTTCCACTGCTTGCTTGGGAGGGGAGATACCTCATTTGATAATGGCTGGCAAGATAGATAAGGCCGAAAAGCGAGCCCGCGAATACAATGACCTGTTCGGGCAAGGTAATTTTTACCTTGAAATTCAAAACCATCCACACCTGGAACATCAAGACGAAGTTAATGAGGCGCTTAAGAAAATGAGCAAGAAGCTCAATATTCCTTTGGTGGCCACTAATGATGTCCATTATTTGACCAAGGAAGATAAAGAGGCTCAGGATATACTTCTTTGTTTGCAGAACAAAAAGAAGAAAGAGGATGAAGATAGGATGAATATGATGGAGTCCGATTTTTCCATGAGGCCCAATCAAGAGATGATAAAAGCCTTTTCCGATGTTCCGGAAGCTGTGGAGAATACTTTGAAAATAGCTGAAAAATGCAATGTTGAATTGGATCTAGGCAACACTCAGTTGCCTTATTTCGAGGTTCCGCAAGGTTTTGACGAATTTAGTTATTTGGAGCATTTGTCCAAGGAGGGTTTCAAGAAGAGATACGGAAAAAGTTATGAAGAGGCTGATCAGGAAAAAAAAGAAAGACTTGATTATGAGATATCCGTGATCAGGAAAATGGGTTGGCCATCGTACTTTTTGATAGTGGCTGATTTTATAAATTGGGCCAAGGATCAAGGTATAGTTGTGGGGCCAGGTAGAGGTTCTGCGGCCGGATCATTCGTTTGTTATCTTATCGGAATAACCAATCTTGACCCCTTGGAATATGACTTGCTTTTTGAGAGGTTCTTGAACCCGGAGCGTATATCAATGCCTGATATTGATACCGACTTTGCCGATGCCCGCCGTGATGAAGTGATAAAGTATACTGAGGATAAGTACGGTAAAGACCATGTATCCCAGATAATAACTTTCGGGACTATGGCTGCTCGCGCCTCTGTGCGTGATGTTGGTCGGGTTTTGGGCGCCAGCTACGATTATTGCGACAAGATAGCCAAAGAAATACCAATGTTCTCCAGCATACAGCAAGCTTTGGATACTGCGACCGATTTCAAACAGATATACGACAATGAGTCGGAAGCTAAAAGGATAATTGATCATGCTTTGCGTTTGGAGGGTGTTTCCAGACATGCCTCCACCCATGCTTGTGGGGTTTTGATAACTAAAGAACCTTTACAGGAATATACACCTTTGCAATACGCCTCTTCTTCGGACAAGAGCGTGGTTTCTCAATATTCATTGCATCCGGTAGAGGACCTCGGACTTCTTAAGATGGATTTTTTGGGGCTTAAGAACCTGACCATTATGGAGTCAGCCATAAATATAATCAAAAAAACCAAAGGTGATGATATCAATATAGAGAATATCCCCCTGGACAACCAACAGGCGTACAAGCTCTTTCAAGACGGAGAGACCACCGGTGTGTTCCAATTCGAATCATCGGGTATGAAAAGGTATTTAAGAGAACTTAAACCAACTCAATTCGAGGATATAATAGCTATGGTCGCCCTCTATCGCCCAGGACCAATGGAATGGATACCTGATTATATCGCCGGCAAACACGGAACTAAGAAGCCTAAATATCTTCACCCTAAATTACAGCCAATATTAGATAAGACCTACGGGGTGGCTATTTATCAGGAGCAGGTCATGCAGATGGCTCGCGATCTGGCCGGCTTCACTATGGGAGAAGCTGATGTGCTTAGAAAAGCGGTTGGTAAGAAGATAGCTGACCTTTTGGCCAAACAGAAGGAGAAGTTCATAGAAGGTTGTGTTAAAAATGGTATCGCAAAGAAATTGGCCGAAGAGATATTCTCTTTTATCGAACCTTTTGCCGGTTATGGTTTTAATCGTAGTCATGCCGCTTGTTACGCCTTGATAGGTTATCAAACCGCCTACCTAAAGGCTCATTATCCGGCTGAATTCATGGCCGCTTTGCTTACGGCTGATGAACAAAACACTGATCGCGTGGCTATAGAGATAGAGGAATGTAGGAATATGGGCATAGAAGTGGCACCTCCGGATATAAACGAATCGTTTGCCTCTTTTACGGTGGTCAAACAAGAAGAAGGGTATGATAGCGATTATATACGCTTTGGACTTAATGCTATCAAAAATGTAGGTGAGCATATAGTGGAGACCATGATCAAGGAAAGAAAGGACAATGGTAGATACAAGGACATATTTGATCTTTTGGAAAGAGTTGTGGACAGGGATATGAACAAGAAATCCTTGGAAAGTCTGATAAAATGCGGTGCCTTGGATAAGTTTGGAGAAAGAGGTATGCTTTTAGGCAATCTTGAAACATTACTAAATTTCAATAAAGAGATAAGTAAGGCTAAGGAGTCCAAGCAATCCAGTTTGTTCGCTGATGCGCCAGGGATCGATATGCCGGCTCAGATAAAATTGGAAGAGACCTACACTAGTAGTGATCAAGAGAACTTGGCTTGGGAAAGGGAACTGTTGGGACTTTACATCAGTAAGCATCCTTTCAGTGATTACAAGGATCAATTAAGAGGCAAGGTGATCCCGGTGGTTGAACTTGATCGCCATATCAATGAAGAGACCGCCAATGTAGCCGCCATCATAACTAATATCAAGAAGATAATAACTCGCAATAATAAGACCATGCTTTTCGTCCGAGCCGAAGATTCATCAGGCGGGACAGAGTTTTTGATATTTCCCAATCTTTTGGAACAGACCAAAGAATTGTGGGAAGAAGGCAAGGCCGTATTGGTTCAGGGCAAAGTGTCTGATAAGGATCAAGAGATAAAAGTTCTTCCGAACAAGGCTGTTTTTTTGGACCTTGAGGACATATCCGGATCAATAGCTAAGTTCCAGGCAATAAAGGTAGAGCCAAGAAGAAAGTTTAACGGCAATGGGTATCGTTATCAGAATAATGCTCCGGGTCCGGAACCTTTCACCAAGCCCAAACCAGCCATACCTTTAAGAATGATACTCAACGGCACTTTGAACAATGATGAGATGAGTGCTTTAAAAGAAGTTTTTAACACTAATCCAGGCAGGAGCAAAGTTTACATTAAAGTTACAATGAACGAAAAGCCAAAAATAATGGAAACTGAATTTAGAGTGGAAAATTCGGAAAAATTAAGGAATATGATAAAAAACGACCTAGGAGACAGAGTGACGATAGTGGACTAAAAGTTTTAAATCCAGTATAATAATAGTCAGACATAATAATATTTCTCATACAAAGATCAATATCTTTTTTAAGGCCAAGTAAAGCCGTGATCTTTTGTTTGATCCTCAAATATGACAGCAAATGAAAAAAATAAATCCAAGAAGAAAAAGGCCGGTTCAGGCGCTTTAAAAAAAACCAAGATAAACGTCAGGATCGTGGGAGAGGATTTCAATTTTGAAGAAGAAAATAATGGCAAAATAGAGCAAGGCAGTGAGAAAGAGGAACAAAAGATAGAAATAAGAACTCCTGGAAACGAAGCATCTAAAAAGGAGGAAGAGGTGGAAGAAAAAAAGAAAGAAAAGGAAGTAGTAGAGGAAGAGGTGGAAGAAAAAGAAGAAAAGCCAAAAAGAAAAAGGATAAGTATAGGCAATATCTTAAAAAAGGAAGAGAAAGAAGAAGAGCAGGTGGAAAAAGAAGCTGAACCAGCAAGTAAAGAACAGGTAGAGGAGCCGGTAAAAGAAAAGGAAGAAAAAAAAGAGGAAGAAGAAAAAAAAGAATTGCCTGTAAAACAAAAGAAGGGCATATTGAGATTAAAAGCATCTCAGGGCATTAAAAAGGAACCAGATCCAATACCGGAGCCGGCAAAGAAAGGATCTGAAGAAGAGAAAAAACAACCAGAGCCCAAGGTCGACAAAACCGAAGATGAGATCAGAAAAAAGATCAAAGAGATAAAACTTACCGCCGGCTTCAAGGAAGATGATGAGGTCGATATCAGGGATGATGGACATGGCGGGGTTATAGTAACGCCTAAGGGCGGCAAAATGGGCAAGAAATTCTTTTCTTTTTTCAAGGGCAAGCGTCGAGAGAAGACGAAAGAGGAGATAATAGAAAGTCACAGCAAAAAGAGCTTCTTGAAGAAAATAGGCGCTGAGAATACTGATGTCAAAGAAGAACAGCTCCCAAAAGAAGAAAATAAAGAAAAAAAGGAGAAGAAAAAGATCATCTCAATGGCTTCACCCGACCCAGATCATCGGCCGGATACAGAGCAGGGTTCCTCGACAGATCCTTCAGGCTCCGCTCA
>CAZRQU010000002.1:24933-135529 GCA_964602485.1 uncultured Gammaproteobacteria bacterium
GGACAAGTCCTTCGACTCCGCTCAGGACAAGTCCTTCGACTCCGCTCAGGACAAGTCCTTCGACTCCGCTCAGGACAAGGAGATAAAGTTCAAAAAGATAAAGATGTTCAAAAAGAGGTCTGACAAGGAGGATGTGGAAAAAGAAAAGCCTTTAAAGAAAAGGGAACAAAAAGACAGTGAAAAAGAAGAAGATGTTCCACCAAGACCTAAATCCATTGGTCTTTACAGGAAGATATCGTTCTTTTTCATATTTTTGACCATTCTTTTGATAGCAGGTGTATTCTTTTTAATGTTCGTAAGTATGACCATTACGGTCACGCCCAAGTCAGAGACCATAAACGAAAAATTAATAACCAATGTTTTTGACGAGGACAAAAATAAGCGTTCTAGTTTTGCCAAAGAAGCCGTTCCTGGAGAAGTAGTTCAGATCGATGTTGCCGATGAGCAAAGTTTCAAGGCTACCGGAGCCGAAATTATCAGCCAAGAGATAAAAGGAGAAGTAAGAATAATAAACGAGTATAATTACAGCCAGCCTTTAGTGGCTTCCACTAGACTGCTAACCCCCGACGATAAGCTTTTCCGCATCAAAGAGACCGTTACTATTCCGGCTGGTGGAGAGGTTAAAGTAGCAGTTAGAGCTGAAGAACCTTCTGAAGAGATGGCTGTTGCGCCTACCAGGTTCACTATTCCGGGATTGCCGGCTTTCCAGCAGGATAAGATATATGCCGTGAATGACGATAAGTTCATTTACGAGACTCAAGTAAGAAAATACGTCCAGCAGACCGACATAGACCAAGGCTTGGCTACCTTGAAAGGATCTCTGAAAGAAAAAGTGGAAAGACAATATGGAAAAGAATATAAAGGCAATGATAATGTCATATATGAGATAGATAAGAATTCCATGGAAGTGGATCTAAGCGCCAAGGTTAATGATGAAGCGGATCAGTTTGATATCAGAATAAGTTCACTGGTGAATATCGTGGCCTTCAAGACGGATTCTATCAAGGATCTGGCCAAGGAAAAATTGATCTCTGTCATACCGAACAGCAAGAAGCTGGTGTCTATTAAAGAGGACGAAATGGAATATTCCTTAAGCAATTATAATTTTGATCAAGGCGTGGCTACTGTGGAAGTATCTTTTTCAGCAGAAACGTCTTTGGATGAGACCAAAGGCTTAATAGATAAGAAGAAGTTGGTCGGCTTGAATGAGGATCAAATAGTGAAATTCTTGGAGTCGGAAGAGAAATTTGATGATTTCCAAATAGAATTTTTTCCATCCTTTATCAGAAAAGCTCCTCAATTAGTGGATAGAATAAAAGTTCAGATATCAAAATAGTCGAAAAGGGGATATTCATTGATATCTCCTTTTTTAAAAAATATTATTCATTTAAAAACATATGGCACAATTCGATCCAGACAAAAAACCCACAACAGTGAATATATCTATCACTACCATACTCCGGGTGCTTTTGATACTTTTTGTTCTTTATTTTGTTTATTTGATAGGTGATATATTGGCTATATTGTTCGTATCCCTTATTTTGGCCAGCTTGATCACCCCCTGGGTGGAGTGGATGCAAAAGAAACGAATACCTAGAGGGGTGGGGGTGATAACCATATATCTTATGTTATTTGCTATAGTTGGTTTAGTTATATATTTGATGATACCGCCCATATCCGAGCAGGTTACCGAGTTTTCCAAGAACTATCCGCAATACGTTGAAAAAGCGGTCACCGGTTTGGATTTCTTCAAGGAAAAGGCCGAAACCGGCGGATATCTCAAGGATTTTGAGCAGGGAGTGAAAAGTTTGACCACTGACCTGGAAGGAGCGATAGGTAGTGTGTTTACCACTGTTTCCAGTATATTCGGCGGCATAATCTCTATGTTGCTGGTATTGGTGATAACTTTTTATATGGTCACGGAGGAGAATGCCATGAAAAAGATAATTTGGTCAGTGGTACCGGAAAGACATCAGCCTTATATAATCCAATTATTGTCTCGAATGCAGAAGAAGACGGCTTTGTGGTTGCGCGGGCAGATAATCCTGTCCGTAATAATGTTCGTGGTTACCTATGTCGGCTTATTGGTTTTAGGTGTGAAATACGCTCTGGTCTTATCTTTAATAGCGGCTTTGACCGAGTTTATTCCATATCTTGGGCCGATCATCGCGGCCGTGCCGGCGATATTCATCGCCTTTGTGCAATCGCCTTTGTTGGCTTTGTTCGTATTGATACTTTATTATGTGATCCAGCTGGTCGAGAGCAATATTATAGTTCCGAAATTGATGCATAAAGTGGTTGGTTTGAATCCTATAATCATTATAGTGGTCTTGCTTGTTGGTTTTAAGATATATGGTGTGGTTGGAGCTATTTTGGCCATCCCGGTAGCCACAGCCGTGACAGTATTCATTAAGGACATGTTCGAAAGAAAGAAAGTAGCTGAAAACTAGGATCGTTGAGTTTAAATATCAAAAGAGAATAAAAGGCCACAGATCTTTGATCCGTGGCCTTTTTATCCATAAAAAAAGAGACCGCTATTGTTACGGTCTCGGTCTGTTCATATCTTCCAAAAGATAGGGAAGGCCTTCTATATGCCACATGGCACAAAAAGTACGAAAGTCGCATCTTTCTTTTTCGCTTGCTTTTTCATAGTTTTTGGCTAATTTGCAAAGTTCACCGAACTCTCTTTGTATTTGAGATAACCTGCTCCTGGCCTTGTCTAGCTTAGCTTTTTTTCTTTCTGCAAACTCGTTGCTGGTCGGAGACTTGGTTGAAGTGATCACATTTTTTACTCCGTTATAGACCAGGTCCACAGCTCCGGCACTTATAACTATGAACAAGAGAAAAAAACCTGAGAAAGCCAAGAATAAAACTATGGCGATAAAAGATCTTTCAGCTTTGCACATGTATGCCTCCATTTAGGTAAAATGTTCAATGTTATTTATTAACATATTTTTAAATAAATGTCAATTAAAGTTTTTGGCGATATTTTTGACAAAGATAATTTTTTAGCTTATAATACTTTTAGGTTCTGATCTCAGGCCATTTTTTTGTTAAAATAGTTTGTAGTAAGAGTTGGAGCTAAAAGGTCAAAAGATCAAAAATATTTGTAATTCGTGTTTTGATATTTGCAGTTTGTTTTAGGGGCATGTGGCGGAACTGGTAGACGCGTACGACTCAAAATCGTATGGGCGCAAGCCCATGAGGGTTCGATTCCCTCCTTGCCCACATCAGAAAAAAACCACCTTTATGGTGGTTTTTTTCTGATATTTGGATACGAGCAGGGAATCGAACTGGTTGGCGAGCGAAACGATGTCTGCGAGGGAACGAGCAGGCAGAAGTTGAGCGACGAATAATGCGACCAAGTGGGAGCATTATTTGGCAACCCTGGACAAGTGAGCGAGGCGCAATTTCGGCGCCGAGCGAAGGCGACAAATTCCCTCCTTGCCCACATCAGAAAGATCACTCCAAAACCGGAGTGATCTTTGTATTTAAAAACCGTTCAAGCAAGGAAATTATTCTTGTTTGAACGGTTGTTGTCATACCAATTGCCAGGAGAGTGTCTGGCCGGCGCGAAAAGGAACTATGCCTCCGATCTGTCCAGGAACCACCCAGTCCTTCTTTTCCAATGTGATAGTTCCTTCATTGGGGGGTAGTCCATAGAATTCAGCGCCGAAGCGGGAGGTAAAATCCTCCAATTTGTCCAGAGCACCGGCTTTTTCAAAGACTTCGGTCAGCACTTGAGGCAAAACAGGGGCGGAATAGATCCCGCAAGCGCCTCGCAATCCTTCTTTCTTGTCTCGTGGGTGCGGAGCACTATCCGATCCCAAGAAGAACTTGCGGTCTCCGTTGGTGGCCGCCTCTATGATCGCCTTTCTGTCATTGTAGGTTTTGGGTACCGGCATGCACATATTGTGAGGCTGGATGCCGTTGCCAATGACATCGTTCAAGGTCAAGCAGAGATGATGGGCGGTAATAGTTCCCACCACGTTGTCGGGAGCCAAACTAACAGCAGTGATCGCTTCCCGGGTGGATGTATGCTCAAAGACCACTTTCAGTTTTGGGTAACGATCCACCAAATTAAGGAAGGTGAGAATGAAATCTTTTTCGCGTTCCGTTACCAGCGAACCTTGATCATCCACTTCGCCATGAATACAAAGGGGCATACCCATATCTTGCATGGCTTGAAAAGTCTCGGAAACCACTCTGCCTTCGAAGTCACGTAATCCTTGGTCTGAATTCGTGGTTGTCCCCAAAGGATACACCTTTCCGGCCATGGCGCCGGCAAAGAATATCTTTTCTATCATATCAGGAGTGGTATCATCCCTGATCTCGGCTGTCATAAGTGGCTGAAAAGGGGTTTTTTCCGATGTGTCCTGCAGAGCATTTTTTATTTCTTGCCTGTAAGCGCGGACATCGTCGGCAGTTAACACGGCCCGGGGTCGGATATTGGGCATAACCACTGCTCGGCTGGCATATTTGATCGTTTGAGGCAGAACTGTTTGCAAAATTTCCTTGGTCCGAAGATGACAATGCATATCGTCAAACCGCCGCAAAACAAGTTTTTCATCCATATATTCCTCCTGTTTTGGTTATTGTGTTGTCTAAGAGCAATTAGAGGATATTAACATATATTTTGTCAAATTGCAATCGGGTGCTCATTTTGTCAAAAAGCCGGAAATACGCTATAATTATTAATAGAGACTTAAATCTCACCACCTTTTATATATGGGCAAGATAATATCATTGGTAAATCAGAAGGGAGGAGTCGGCAAAACCACCACAGCCATTAATTTGGGGGCCTTTTTGGCGCATCTAGGGAAACATGTACTTTTGGTTGATATCGATCCGCAAGGGAACGCCACTTCCGGTATTGGCGTTGAACCTAAAGAATTACCTCATGGACTCTACGAGGCTATTATAGACCAAAAGGATATATTTGATGTTATAAAAAGAACGGCTCACGATAAATATCGTTTGGCTCCGGCCACCCCGGCCTTAGCCGGGGCCGGGATAGAGCTTGTAGAGATGCCGGACAGGGAATTTAGACTAATGAATCTCCTGCATCGAGTTAAAGATGAGTATGATTATATCCTTATAGATGCTCCGCCTTCTTTAGGGCTTTTGACCATCAATAGTCTAGTGGCGGCTGACGAAGTATTGATACCTATTCAAAGCGAGTACTATGCTTTGGAAGGATTAAGTAGTTTGCTTCAGACCATTAGTTTGGTGCAAGGCAACCTGAAGCCGGAATTGGGCATAATGGGAGCAGTGATAACCATGTTCGACAAAAGGAATTCTCTCTCTGATTCCGTTATGAAAGAACTTTATCAATATTTCCCAAACAGGGTCTTTCGTTCCGTAATACCTCGCAATGTCCGTTTGGCAGAAGCTCCATCTTTTGGAAGATCCATACTTCATTATGATAAAGGATCCAAAGGAGCTAAAGCCTATGAGCGCTTAGCCAGAGAAATAATAGACCTTGAAAACAACCCATATTAATAAGTAATTTGTGATTTGCTTATCTGCAATTTGCAATTTGATCGAAATATGCCACTAGGAAAAGGACTTAATTCCCTTATTCCGCCCAAGGACCAGGGCCAAAGCGGAAATAAAACTAGGATAAATGTCAGCTCTTCCAATAAGACCATGGAGAGCGGACCGGAAACTCCGGAGAAGAAGGAGGATTTTGGATTCACTACCAAAGATATAAGCGGAGCCGACAAAAAGAAGGATCCAAGCAAGAATAGCTCCAAACCTTTAAGAGCAGATGATGATGTGATAAGCGCTGAACCAAGTAACGTGGGAGTGAATGAGCTTGATATTGAGAGTATAAGAGACAATACTAGACAGCCAAGAAAGGATTTTAATGAGAATAAATTAAAAGAATTATCTGAGTCCATAAAACAATACGGAGTCATAGAGCCCTTGGTGGTTTCCGATGAGGGCGGCGGTCAGTACGAGGTAATAGCTGGTGAAAGAAGATTGAAAGCTTCCAGAATGGCGGGAATAAAGAAAGTGCCGGTGGTCATAAAGAATGTTGATGACCAAGAACGCTTGGAGATGGCTTTGATAGAGAATTTACAGAGGGAAGACCTGAATCCCATAGAAACCGCTCAAGCCTACCAAGAATTAATGGATGAATTTCAGTTATCAGCCGAGAAAGTTGCTAAAAGGGTAGGTAAATCCAGGTCCAAGGTAGCCAATACTTTAAGATTGCTTGGTTTGCCGAGCGAGATCCAAGACGCTCTGGCTGCGGACGCTATCAGTGAGGGTCATGCAATATACCTTTTGGGAATAGAGTCTCCGGTCAAACAGATGGATATGTTCCGCAAAATAACCATGAACAAGTGGACCGTGGCCGAGACTGGTAAGGCGGTCAAGAGATCGGGGGGAACTAAAAATTCTCAGGTCAAGATAAATTTAGGCGACGAAGATAAACAAAAGAAGCTTCAGGATCATTTGGGAACCAAAGTAGAGATAAAAAGAGGCCGTAAGGGCGGAAAGATAGTTATAGAGTTTTATAGCGACGAGGAATTAGACGGTATAGTAAAAAAATTCGAATAACATGAAGATAACTTTTTTCGAGATAAAAGGCTGGGAAAAGTCTTATTTAAAAAAATATCTCAAAGGACATGATCTGGAATTCGTAAGTGATCCTTTGAACGAGAAAAATGTCAGCCACGCCAAGGGACGTGACATAGTTTCTGTTTTTATATACTCGAAGATAGATAAAAAAGTGTTGTCTAAACTTCCCAAATTGAAAGCCATTACTACCAGATCCACCGGTTTTGACCATATAGACATAAAGGAGTGTAAGAAAAGGGGAGTACCGGTTTGCAATGTGCCTACATATGGAGCCAATACCGTGGCCGAACATACCTTTGCTCTAATTCTGGCCCTTTCCCGTAATGTCCACAAGTCTTATATTCGCGGATTAAGGGGTGACTATTCTATCGAAGGTTTGAAAGGTTTTGATATCAAAGAAAAGACCTTGGGCGTCATTGGCACCGGCCACATCGGTTTGCATGTGATCAAGATAGCCCGTGGTTTTGGTATGAAGGTCTTGGCTTATGATATCAAGCAACACAGCTTCGTGAAGGAGTGTCTAGGGTTTGATTATGCGAGCTTGGATGAACTTTTGTCCGAAAGCGATATAATCAGTTTGAATTGTCCGGAGAACAAAGACACTCATCATATGATAAATAAGCAGAGTATCAAGAAGATAAAGAAAGGCGCCTTTTTGGTGAATACGGCTCGGGGCGGACTGGTGGATAATGACGCCTTGATAGAAGCTTTGGACAAAGAGATATTGACCGGAGCCGGTCTGGACGTTATAGAAGGCGAGGAACTTATCAAAGAAGAAAAACAATTGTTATATGATGAGGAAAAGGCCGAAGCCTTAAGTGAACTGGTCAAAGACCATATACTTCTTTCTCGAGATGATGTGGTTTTTACTCCTCATATCGCTTTCTATAGCCACGAGGCTTTGATCAGGATACTTGAGACCACGGCTGATAATATCCATTGTTTTGCTGATGACAGGGGGCTGTGCGATCAGGTTTATTGATTTGAAAAAAAATATTATAATTGCTAAATTGTTATATTGTCTTTAAAGCAGTTTAGCTTTTTTTATAAAGAAATGAAAAAGACTTTTCACATAATAACCATTGGCTGCCAAATGAACAGATCCGATTCCGAGCGGATAGCTTTTTATTTGGAGAGTTACGGATTCAAGAGCGTGGATGATCGGCGTAAGGCCGGAGTTATCATCGTGGTCACTTGCGGGATCCGCCAAACAGCCGAAGATCGTAATTATGGGTTGTTTCCGAAATTCAAAAAAGAGAATCCTCAAGCTACCACCATTCTTACCGGTTGTCTTTCCAAAAGGGAAGATGTGAAGAAAAGATTGGATAGATATGTTGACATTTGGTTGCCGATAGATGAATTGCCATTACTCTATAAGCGCTTAGGGTCAAGAAGTAAAAGATACTCGGTCAATGATTATTTGAACATAGCTCCTAAGGTCAACTCTGATTTTTCCGTTTTTATACCCATAGGCAACGGCTGTAATAATTTTTGTTCATATTGCGTGGTACCTTATGCCCGCGGAAAAGAGAAGTATAGATCGGCATCTGCTATCATTAAGGAAGCGCGAAGTTTTTTAAAGAAAGGGTATAAGGAAGTGGTGCTCATAGCTCAAAACGTCAATAGTTA
Organism: uncultured Gammaproteobacteria bacterium; assembly: GCA_964602485.1. Taxonomy (GTDB): domain Bacteria; phylum Patescibacteriota; class Patescibacteriia; order Patescibacteriales; family WJLG01; genus WJLG01. The sequence continues at coordinate 33,151 of CAZRQU010000002.1, forward strand.
TAAGGACCCTAAAAAAGACATATATTTCCCGGAGCTTTTGAAGAAAATAGGGGAGATAAAGGGTAATTTTTGGGTGCGTTTCGCATCTTCTCATCCTAAGGACTTAAGTGATGGATTAATAGAGGCAGTAGCTAAAAATGATAAATTGTGTAATCATTTTCATTTTGCTGTTCAGTCCGGAGATAATGAGATATTAAGAATGATGAACAGGAAATATACGGTGGAACAATACAAAGAAAAGGTGGACAAGATAAAAAAGAGGGTTCCGAATGTTTCTATTTCTACCGATATAATAGTGGGCTTCCCAGGCGAAAGTCGGCGCCAGTTCAATAATACGGCCAAGCTTTGTCGAGAGGTCGGTTATGATATGATATATATCGCCCAATTTTCTCCGCGACCGGGGACCGTGGCGGCTAACTTGAAAGATAGTGTGTCCAAAACCGAGAAGAAGGGCAGGGAAAAGGTGTTGTCGGGAATATTAAAGATGACAAGTTTGAAGAATAACAAAAAATATTTGAAAAAGACCATGGTTGTGCTTGTGGAAGGCAGAAAGAAGAACGGTCTTCTTTTCGGACGCAATGAGCAGGATAAGATAGTGATGATAGATGATAGCGAAGAAATAGAAGGATTATCAGGGAGCTTCGTAGCTGTAAAGATAAATAAAGCTTACGATATGGGATTGTTCGGATCTTTGATATAAAAAAGCCCCGCGTTCTTCCTTTTTAGGAAGAAGCGGGGGTAGATCCTTACGAGCAGATGAAGCCGGCATTTCTTTTTTTAGTGCCGGTGGCTCGGTAAGAATAGAAGAGCTTTCCATTCTTCTGGGATTCGAAAGAACAAAAGCCTTCAAGCATGGATATGTTCTTCTCGGGGACTCTGGCCTCGGAAAGCTGGTTCAGGATGGTGTCTTTGAGGTCAATGTGCCTCCGGTTCCTGACCGTGCCGTTGAATTCTTCGGCTATTTCCGGGCTAACCTCGTAGTTCTGCCAGGAGATGCCGGGCACGAGAGCAATGTGAAGTTGCTCGGGAATGATCCCTATTGACCTCTCGATGAGATCAACAGCTTTGGGGACTATGCCCAAGTGCGTGCCTTTTCTTCCGCTGTGGATGATGGCCGACATATCGCCCCTGCCGTTCGAGATCATTACTGTGGGGCAGTCGGCAGTCGGGGACATCAGCACCACTTTTCGGTTCGATCTTGCTTTGCGAAGATGGACTATCCCGTCTCCTTTGTGGTATTGTCCCGTTATCCGATCATCTTCCGAGATATGATCCGGACTATTGCAAGCTCCGAGATCGCTGTTCATAACGATGCAGATCTTGTCGCCATGCTCCGGGATCAATTTCATCCAGTGAGATGCGCCGAGTTTGTCCGCCAGTTTGCGATTCTGCGACCACTGACTGGCCGGGTGTTGTTTTACCCCCATGTCGTCACAGACACTGGTCGTTATGCCAGCATAGATGTTTTCCGGAAGATTCGGAACTCTGACTGCATACTGCTTCCCGTATTTTCCCACAGAAACCTCCTTTGATGTTTTGTTGGGATCAATAAAAAAACAAAAGACCGCCTTTCTTGGCAATCATTAAATAATATAATACAATAGTCATAATATGTCAAATAGAGATAAAAAAGATAAGGTAGTGGTGATATTGGGCACAACCGCTTCGGGCAAAACCGGTTTAGGGGTGCATTTGGCCTATAAACTTGATGGTGAGATAATTTCGGCTGACTCTCGACAAGTATATAAAGGCATGGACATAGGCACCGGTAAGGATTTGGATGAATATCAGGTTAAGAATAAACAGATACCTTATCATTTGATAGATGTAGCTGACCCGAAAGAGAAGTACTCCTTGGGTGATTTTCAAAAAGCGGCTTTTTCAGCCATTGAAGATATAATAAAAAGGAATAAACTACCTTTGATCGTTGGTGGTACCGGACAATATCTTGAGGCCGTAGTGGACAATTATGAGCTTTCGGAAGCTAAGCCGAATGATGACCTGAGAAAGGAGTTGGAAGAATTGGATGTTGATACTCTTTATAGCCAGATAGAGAAACTGAATAAGAAGTTCGCTAAAAATATAAACGAGAGCGATCGAAAGAATAAAAGGCGATTGATACGTTATTTAGAGGTTCTTAAGGCCACAGAAGGCGATTTTAAGCCTCTGAAAAGGCCTCAGGAGAGTAACTATGAGTTTTTATTGCTGGGAATGACCCATCCTAAAGAGATATTGGCCGAGCGTATAGACAAGCGTTTGCGGGAACGATTGGAGGAAGAGGGGATGGTAGAAGAGGTTCAGGAATTGAACCGCCAAGGAGTGAGCTGGGAGCGTTTGGAAGAGTTTGGTTTGGAATACAAATATGTTTCCAAATATCTTAAAGATGAGTTGGAATATGATCAAATGGTGGAACTTCTGGCAAGCAAGATAAAGAAATTCGCCAAAAGGCAGATGACCTGGTTCAGGCGTTGGGAAAAGCAGGGGAGAAAGATACATTGGATAGATAATAGAGACGACGCAGAGTCATTGATAGATGATTTTTTAGAGAAAAAATAAAAAAAGATCATAAAAAAGGCGGATCAGGTTATAAACCCTCTCCGCCTTTGTTCTTCACATTATCTCGGAATGCTTGAACACTTGAGTGCAGTAATGACAACGACAATTGCCATTATAGTAAATGAATCGAGTGGTCGCTTCCGGGTCATGGTTAGTGATGCAGTTGTTGTTCGGACATTTGCCGAATACTTTAATGGCGCCCGGACTGCCCACTTTCTTCTTTTCGAACATTTCTTCCCTTTCACCGATAATGTTGAAAGTGACGCCAGGCGAGATAGCCGCGATCATGCGGATCATTTCATCGGGAATGAATTGATCCTCTAAAATGACCACATCTTTGTATCCGGTCCTGTTCTTGGTCGTCGGCACGTTCTTGATGTCGTGAACGGTCGCGTTGCTTTCCAGAGCTTCTTTTGACCAAAGGAGTTCTTCTACCTTTACGCCCAGACCTTTATCTATATGGTCTATGACGATCCCTCTATGTATCGGTTTGAAATATCGGTACGGATCTTTTCCGTCGCGCTTTCTCGCCATATATTGATCCAGAGATTCAGACACCAGACAAGATATGTCGCCATCACCATCGTCGAAGGTAATAGAGGGTTGAATGCGATTCCGATATCCTTCGTCCAAGAGGAACATCCTGGAAGGAATGCCATTATCCGCTTGTTGGATAAAGACCATTCTTTCGTCAGAACGCACTCCTATCGAATATTGGGGAATGTCTTTGGGGATGGGCAGGGGATGTCCAAAGTAGGTGTTCGGACCGAACATGGATATATTCTTGGAGTTGATCTGAAAACGGGCTCGAGCCCGTTTCAATGAGACTGAGTCGCCCTGGAATCTCTCTTCCTGAACCCGGGTGCCGTAGATAAAATCACAATCCCTTAAGATCTCCAAGGAATCACCCTCGAATACATTCTCTTCCGGAAACAATCTTTTGTATCCGGATTGCAGGCGAGTGGCTTGATCCGATGCCAGATAGATGGATATTCCTTTAAAAAGGGAAAGGGCGCGGATAAGAGAATGAACCGTTCGTCCATATTTTAGGTCGCCGAAGAATCCGATCTTGAGATTTTCCAGGCCTCCAAACAGGTCAGAGATGGTCACCAGGTCCAATATGGTCTGACTGGGATGTTCGTTGGTTCCATCTCCGGCGTTCTGCACGGAAACGGCAGCTCCTTCTTTTTCGAACATTTCAGCCAAGAACCTTTGCAGACCTTCTTCGGTGCTCCTCATGACCAACACATCAGCTCCTTGACTGTAGAACATGCGGGCAGTATCAGCCCAACTTTCTTTTTTCTTCGTGGAAAAAGCCTCAGCTCCGACTTTCATTTCGGTTGACCAGCCCAGAAGCCGAGCAGCCTCATGATATGAACCCAAGGTTCTGGTGCTTGCCTCCAAAGAGAAAAAAGTAGCTTTGCGGTTTCGGTGGTTGGGGATGGGCTTAATGCCTTCTCGGTAATTCTTTCTGACCTGAAAGAATTTCTTGGCACCCTCGATTATAGACAGAAGTTTTTCTTTTTCAGCAAGATCATTGATACTCAAAAGATGTCTGAACAACATGGTTGGCCTCCTTTATTTGTTTGAAAGAACTTTTTTTGTTTTCTGATCAATTTATATTCTGAATGTCTTTTTGTCAATCGTTTCAAAAAACTCCCCCTCAAAAAGGGGGAGTTCGTTCTATTCATTATCCAGTAGTTTTTTCAATATTTCCGATACCTTTTTTGGGTTGGCTTTGCCTTTGGTAGCGGCCATGGTCTGTCCGACAAAGTATTGTAACAAGGCGGTTTTTCCGTTTTTGTACATTTCTACTTGGCCGGAATTCTTCTCTAATACTTCTTTTATGATATTTTCCAATTCTTCATCATTATCCATTTGTTCCAATCCCATTTCTTGCATTATATCAGTTGGGTCTCCGCCTTTTTCGTACATAACTTCCAAAAGTTTCTGTCCGGCCGAGGAATTGATCTTTTCTTGGTAGACAAGCGTCAGTAATTCCGCGAAATTTTCCGGCGTGATAGCTATATCCCTTATCTTTTTTCCATCCTTGTTCATATGCGAGAAAAGCTCAGAAAGAAGCCAATTGGAAGTGAGTCGGGCTAATTTATTCTTTTGTCTTTCCCAGTCATCACCGGTGGAGTCTATCCAGGCGCGTAATTCGGTCATCACCTTTTCGGAATAATCAGCTAAGTGCTTTTCTGAGACTATCATTTCCGCGTTTTCCGGGCTGAAGCTGTATTGTTCTTCGAACCTTTGTTTTTTTTCTGCCGGCAATTCTATTAGCCGCGCTCTTATCTCCGATATCCAGCCGCCGTCTATCTTTATCGGAGGGATGTCCGGTTCTGGGAAATATCTATAATCAGCTGAAGTTTCTTTTACTCTTTGCCTAACTGTCACACCTTTGTTCTCGTTCCAGCCGCGAGTCTCTTGAATTAGGTCTTCCCCTTCGGCAATAGCTTTTTTTTGTCTCTCTATCTCATAATTGACCGCCTTTTCCATGGCTTTGAAGGAGTTTATGTTCTTGAGCTCCACTTTAGGATTCAGCTGATGATCGCCAAGCGGTTTTATCTCCCCGTCTATGTATTCCCATTTCCCCTTTTCCTGGATGCTTACATTGGCTTCGCAACGCATTTCTCCCTTTTCCATATCAGCATTACTGATATCCAGATATCTTAATATCTGTTGATAGCGACGGCAGAAAACTTTAGCGGTTTCAGCGTCGCGAATGACCGGCTCGGTCACCATCTCTATCAAAGGAGTGCCAGCTCGGTTAAGGTCTATTAAAGAATGGTCTTTACCGGTCGGGTGAGTGGACTTACCTGTATCTTCCTCTAAATGTATTCTAGTTATATCTATTTTCTCTCCGTCAACTTGCAAATACCCTTGATAGCAGAAAGGCAGTTCGTATTGTGATATTTGATAGCCTTTGGGCAGGTCTGGATAGAAGTAGTTCTTACGATCGAATTTGGAAAATCCATTTATTTGGCAATGGAGTCCCAATCCTAAAAGGATCGTCCATTCGATCGCTTGTTGGTTGGGGTAGGGAAGAGTGCCCGGATGGCCCAGACATATCGGACAGACATTAGTGTTCGGATCAACACCTTGGCTGTCGTTGTCGCAAGAGCAGAACATTTTTGATCTTGTTTTTAGCTCAGCGTGTATCTCAAGTCCGATTATGACATCGTAGTCCATATTTAGTGATCTTAGTTATTTTCTTTATTTAATATTAGCTTGAAATCCTTTAAAAATCAAGAAAAAAACCACAAGTGCTTAGGACAAGTGGTTTATTTGGCTAACGGTAGCAGAATCTTTTTTAGAAGTCGGTATTTTTTATTAGACCTTTTCGTTTCCATACAGGCCATTGTCTATGGCCGGAGTATGAAATAACGTCCGAATCTGCTTACTTCCCGCATGATCGTGTTTAGAAGGGAATGTCCGCCAACAATGACAATGGCTAACAGTAAGAGGGCTGCCGCTACAACAATTATTTTTTGCAAGGTTCTTTTATCCAAAATGACCTCCTTTGGTTCATCGATCGTCTCCGCTTCCTTTCAGAACGCCACGTTCTTGGCGGTCCTTTAGTTTATTTAAGTTCTTTTCAGCGATATCGTCAAGGGAAAGTCCTAGTTCGGTGGCTAATTGCGAAGCGTACCAAAGAACGTCACCGATCTCTTTGCCGATCTCGATCCTCATTTTCTCGGTCATTTCCAGGTTGTGATCGCGAACTATCTTTTTTATCTTCCCAGCCACTTCACCGGCTTCATTGGGCAGACCCAAAGCCGGGTAGAGCCAGCTTTTGCCGTCTATCTTGGGGTAGATGGCAGTTTCTTTTGATCTTTCTTGATAATCTGATATTTGCATAAATGATGTGCTAACTTTCTATATATTCTTTTACTTTTTGATGCACTTTCTTGTTTATGACCTCCATGCCTAGCACTTTATTTCCGCGCATACAGTCTATGGAAATGAAATCTTTTCTTTGTTCAGCTATTTTATCATAGGCTTGGGCTGCCATTTTCAGGTGATTTATATCATCTTCGTGCAGGTCTTTCTTCTTACTATCACGCTTAGCCAGTAGTTGTCCTTCTTTTGGATCTATTTTCAGGACTATGTTAATGTCAGGTTTTGGGATCTTTAATATTTCGTATTCCATTTTTTCCAACCAATCAAAAAATTCCTTTTGTTCAAGGTCATCCTCTATTTTACATCCCTGGTGGGCCATATTGGACCCCACATATCGATCACAAAGGACGATATTACCATTCTTAAGCCATTTTTCTATTTGTTGCTTAGCATCAAAGCGATCTATGGCGAAGAAAAGAGATGCTTGATAAGGGGTGATACTTCCATTGTTGTTGCTATATTTTTGTTCGCGTAGATAATTCTCTATCATGCCGGCTGACTTTTGTCCGTATTGAGGAAAGTTTATGAATTTCACTTTGTGACCTTCCTTTTCCAGCTTTTGCGAAAGCAGAATGGTTTGGGTAGCTTTTCCCGAGCCATCGATCCCTTCTAAAACGATGAATTTACCTTTTTTAGGCATATTTTTTTATCAATTTATCTATTTGTTTGTATAGTTTTTCTGATCCATTATTGTTATTCAAACTTTCTTTGGCCTTTTCCATTATTTCCGGTATGTATATCTCTGTTTCTATGCTTTTTTGGTCGTAGATGAATTTATCATATGATTTGTTGGCGTCACCGACATTCTCATTCCTTTTTAAGAATCTTTCATATCTGACTCGCGGGTCGGCTACTATTTTGACCAATATGAAATTGTCCAGTTTTTCTAAAGGCTTTATATCTTCCATGCGTCTTATTCCATCCAGGACCACTATTTCATTGTTGTCATTTTTAGCTTTTTTGGCAATACCGCGCCCAACAATGTCTTGGCCGAAACGATCCCTTAGAAGCAAGGATATGGCAGCCAAATTCCTGCGACTTATTTTCATGTCAAGCTGGTTCAGTATATCCCTTAACAAGGAAGAGAATTTATATATCGAGGCCTTATATCTTTCATCTAGATAACTGGAAACAAAACTTTTTCCGCAAGCCATTTTACCGACCAGTCCGATTATTATTTTTTTGTCTTTTTTCTTGGGCATATTTCGATCAAATTGCAAATTGTAAATAGACAACTCGCAAATTATTTATTAATTCATATCTTATGACCTTGTAAACTCGCAGAATTCATATTTGATGCCATTTTCTTCGTATTCTTCTGATCCAGATATTTTTTGAAAATTGGAATAGTCAGGGAACCAAGTATCAGCTTCCGGATCGTCCTGCACCAATGTCAGGTAGAGCTTATCGGCGTAGGGGAGAAATTGTTTGTATATCGAAGCCCCGCCTATGATAAAGACCTCTTCTTCCGAATCTTTATAGCGTTCGGCTATATTTTTCAGGTTTTGGCTTATTTCGCAGCCCGGCGCTTTAAGGCTTTTATCCAAAGTGAGAACTATATTCTTTCGACCGGGTAGGGGCTTTATATGCAAAGAATCATAGGTGTTCTGACCCATGATAACGGTTTTGCCTTTAGTGGTCCTGACAAAATGCCTCATATCTCCAGGCAGGTCCCAAAGCAATTGATTTTTGTAGCCTATTTGGCGGTTCTTTCCGACCGCGCATATCATTGATATCATTTTTTTAAAAAGACAGATTACTGCAGCTCAGTTCATCTGCATATATTTTTAGTCTTCTTATGCCACTTCTGTCTATATCTTCAGTGTTCAGCCAAGTGTGGCAATCTTTATTCAAACAAGTTTTGTCACGAACGAAGCCCAATCTTTCCAGATTGGTTTTAAGTCCATAGCTGGGATCTTCTTTAAGGTTTACTACCATGGTCGATGTGTAAGTGCCATTTTTATTGACCCCGGGCAACATAGCCAGTCTTTTTAAACCGCAATCATCAGCCGTGAAAAGTTCTCCGCAAAAACCGGAATTTGAATACCTGCTCTCATTAACAGGATATCGAAAGTTTCCTCTGGATGATCTGGCCGGAGACACTGCACAGTAAAGATCCATTTCTTGGGTCATAATGTCTATATCCTGCCTATTTCTACTGATGGCCGGATCTATAGTGGTGAGCAGTTTACTATTGATGTTGTTAGTCATTTTTCCTAATACTTTAACCTCTCTTTCGATCTTGTTTACCCCCTGGGCTAGAAGCTGTCTTTCTTCAAGTCCTTTATCCTCTTTTTCAACAACTGATAATCTTTCCAATATATTTGATATCTTATCCTCTTGTTCTAAATGCAGAACATAGGCAGATATTCCCGTGATCACCATCATTAGTAGAACCAACATGAATGTTATGAAGAATTTCATATATTTCCTCCTTTATTTGCCAAGGATAAAACTTGGGCAAATTTATTTTTTATGTTTATTTTAAAATCCGCCAATATTAGCTATCGGTGCTTTTAGAGCTGGATGCGGATCGTAGTTTTCTAGAGTAAAATCTTCGTATTTAAAATCATCAATATTTTTTATGTCCGGATCTATCTTCATGGTAGGGAATGGTCTTGGATCTCTTGTTATTTGTTCTTTTATTTGTTCAAAATGATTAGAATAATAATGAACATCGCCAAAAGTATGAACAAATTCCCCGGGCTTAAGTCCGGTTACTTGAGCTACCATTAACAACAAGAGGCCATAGGAGGCGATATTAAAAGGTACTCCTAAAAATGAATCAGCGCTTCTTTGGTAAAGTCCAAGATTAAGTTTATTTCCTTCAGTAACGGCAAATTGGTAGGTTGTGTGGCAAAAAGGTGGAACCTCATTCTTGTTTTCTTTTGACGCCATAGCGTAAATGAAATCCGGGTTCCAGGCAGAGACAACATAAGATTTTCTGAAAGGTTTATTTTTTAAACCTTCTATGCACCAGCCAAGCTGATCTATCTCTCGTCCGTCAGAAGCCGGCCAGCGTCGCCACATTCGGCCGTAGATCGTTATGAGATCGCCCCATTCTTTAACAAAAGGATCATCGGCTGGAAGTTCTTTGATCTTGGCAATGAAATCTTTTTGTTCCATGTCTTTTTCCGGTTCGTTCTCTAAGCAGTGTTTGTGATATCTTTTCCAGGCCCATTCATCCCAAATATGAACATTGCGATCAACTAGATATTTTATGTTCGAATCTCCGGACAAAAACCATAAAAGCTCTTCTATTATCCCTCTTACAAAAACCTTTTTAGTGGTTAACAGGGGGAAACCCTTTGAAAGATCGAAGCGGATCTGTCTGCCAAAAACTGAACGAATATAAGGTGGTTCTTCATTGTTTTTTTTGTATTCTTCTAAAACTTCGGGAGTGAAAAATAGTTTTTTATCAGAACCATTTTCCATAATATCCTTGAATAGATCTAAGTATTGGTATTCCGGATGCATAAAAATGTAAAATGGAAATCTCAAAATGAAAAATTATAGACTTTGCATTTTGACCTTTTCATTTCTTAATTATCTATATTTGGGTTTCTTTGGCTTCAGTGGATACTCGGCCGCCTTGCCATTGGCCACGATATTGGTTTCCTTCACCCAGAACTTCATGAAAAGTGATGTGTACGATACGGGCGCCGAAAGATATTTTGATGTCAGATGACCCTAAGTTACAAACTCCGAAGGTCAATTCACCTGAGTATCCAGGCTGAACCACACCATTGAACAGAGCTAGACCAGAGCGGAACATGGTAGTGCGGGGAAATATTACCCCTGATAGGGCAGTGGGCAGATTCACTTTTTCCATTGTTTTTATAAGATAGTATTTGCCTGGTTTGAAAATAAAGAAATTATCATCTTCCGATCTGCCGGATTCATTCTTTGCTACCAATTTTGATTCCGGAGTCTGCCTTTCACTGACGCCTAAAAATCCTTCACCCTCTATCTCGTAAACTTCTCCCAATCTAAGGTCAAAGCCAGCTCCTTCCGGACTGTTCAATTCGCGATCGCAGAGGTTTTCGACCAAACTTATCTCCTTGACCAATTCATGTAATTTTTTGATACCCAATATCATAGATCATTTTTTATTTTTCTTTTGAACAATCAAAGTCGCAATAGATGGGGCCATCATATCTTCTGATCGTTATATTCCTTTTTTCTGCCAACTCCAAAGCTTCGTTCTCCTCTTCTTTGCCTTCGCCTCCTGTTTGTATCCTTTCATAGGCGTCTTTGTAGATTATTTCTTTTATGCCAACATTATTCAAGGCTTTCATACAGTCATAGCAAGGGAATAGAGCGGTGTATATGGTAGCGCCTCTGAGGCGAGTGGTGTCTTGGCAGTTGATTATGCCGTTTATTTCCGCATGCGCTCCTCGACACCTTTTGAGCTTGCCGGTTTCCGGGTCGCCGTCAACCTTGGCACAACCATTTTCTATACAGTGATAGTCGCCTTCGGTCGGGCCATTGTAGCCCATGGAAACTATTCTTTTGTTCTTGTCGACAAAAACACAACCGGTCTCGTGGAATTTGCAAGCTGTACGCTTGGAAGCCATTACGGCCAGATTCATGAACATTTCGTCCCAAGACAGTCTTTGCTTTCTGGGATCTTCTTTGTGGTCCATACTGTTATAGTTAAAAATAGGGGACAAAAACAATATCCCCTTATGTATACATATTATCAAAAAATGTCTTTGCAAGCAAACAAAAAAAGAGGGGAGTATCCCTCTTATTTGACTAACCCGTTCTCTTCAAGGCACCATTCGTAATATTGTTCTCGATCCCGAGCCTTAAAACCTCCCTCTTTGCCGCCTTCATTCTCGTTCTTGGAAACTGCTTTGTCTGTTGCTTGTTGAGCGCAAGTACTTATTATTTGAGACGGCCTCCACCTGCACCACCAAAAACAGAAGCCGAATACCAATAATAGGACTACTATTATTTCAGTGAATAGTATCAATAAGAATTTGAATAAAGCGCTCGGGTCCAATTCTTGTTTTTTTCTTTTGCTTTTTTTCTTAGCCATAGAGCTTGGCTTGCTATTTCTTTCTTGTTTGTTTCTTTGAAGGAGAGTTATCTCGATAGACCATGGACATGGCCATGGTGGTGGTCGGTATAGTGAAGAATACGCCTACGAAGAACAGCATTGCTCCGGCCATGTTTATTAATAATACCAACATATCGAATATGAAAAGACGCCATTTTATTCCTTCGGTGATCTCCGCGCTGGCTCGCAGAGCCTCTACCGGACCCATATCCTTATCTACTATCAGATAGCTGATGAATTGATACTTTACCATCCAGATGAAGGCCGGAACTATGAAGAGTACCAATCCGCCCATAATTATTAGGATGTAGAGCAATTCAGCCAAAAGTTGCTTCAGTACTTTATCATAACAAGAGAAAAGGTCGTTCAATGTGGCCTTTTTCTTGTCTATTATTTTCAAACTTATCTTTATGGCACCCAAGAATAAGAAGATATCCACCACATAAAAAGCCAAGGTCATTGCAAGAGATATTGGAGGTGGATGATCTAGGAAATCCAACAAGTATTGGACCGAGATGTCAAAACCTAAAATTATAGCCAAAATGCTTAGAAAGAAGAAAAATCTTTCCACCATTATTTTCCAGCCCGATTCAAGCGATCTTTTGATTTTAACCTCTTTTTTTCTCATAGTGTATCTGGCTATAATTATACCATAAAAATAGAATATCATAAAATAAAGATCACCCCGAAAAGCAAGGTGATCTTTATTGTTCTGAAGTATGTAGTTTGCTTAAGATGCGTCTACTTTAATACTTTGACCCATAGTTGAAGATAAATTGACGCTTTTCATATAAATACCTTTGGAAGCAGCCGGTTTTATCTTTCTTATGGTATCAAGCAGGGCGTTGAAATTCTCTGTTAATTGTTCATCAGTAAAAGATCGTTTACCGATGACCACGTGAATATTGGAAGTATCATCATTCTTGAAACTTATCTTTCCTTTTTTTAACTCTTCCACTGTCTTAGCTGGATCATTGCTAACGGTTTCGTTCTTTGGGGAGGGCATCAAGCCTCTGGTTCCCAATATTTTAGCTATCGGTCCAAGCTTTTTCATCATTGATGGTTCGGCTACTGCTACTTGAAAATCGGTTTTTTCCGTCTTTTTTATCTCGGCTATAAGATCATCAGATCCAACCAGGTCAGCACCGGCCTTTTTAACGGCTTCGGTGTTGGCGTCTTCTACAAAAGCGGCTATCTTGACCTGTTTTCCGGTTCCGTGAGGTAGGCTGACAGTGCTTCTGATCTGCTGGTCTCCCTTTCTAGGGTCAATACCAAGACGGAAATGAGCTTCAATGGAAGCATCGAATTTTTCTTTGCTGAATTCCTTGACATACTTCACGGCCTTCTCGACAGAGTAGGCGGTGTTTTTATCAAATTCTTCGTCTTGGTTATTTTTTTCTTCCTTTTTTTCTTCAAGCTCTTTTTTATTGGCCGGAGCCTTGGCGGCCTCTTTCTTCTTTGTCATATTTTTCTTCGTGGTGATAGTGGCAAATTACAAACTGTAGATCACAAAGAGTAAATAATTTTCAGTTTGTGATCTGATATTTGCAGTTTGAATATGTCTCCCACAATTATTATTTAAGTTTTCAGTTTTCGATCGAATGATATATAATTGATATTTATTCTTCAACCTCCAAACCCATTTGTTTGGCAGTGCCGGCGATTATCTTCTTAGCGGCCTCTATGTCGTTAGCATTCAAGTCCGGCATTTTCTTTTCCGCGATCTCGGCCAATTGAGCTTGGGTTATCTTTCCCACCTTTTCAGTAAGCGATTTACCTGAACCCTTTTTCAAGCCAAGAGTTTTTTTTATCATTTCTGAAGCCGGGGGAGTCTTCATCACAAAATCAAAACTCCTGTCTTCATAAACGGTTATTATGACCGGTATGATATCTCCGGCCTTTTCCTTTGAGGCATCATTGAATTTGGTGCAGAAATCTTGGATATTCAATCCGTGTTGGCCCAAAGCCGGACCTACCGGCGGAGCCGGGTTAGCTTGACCGGCCGGGATCTGCAGTTTTATCTCTGTTAATACTTTTTTAGGCATATCTTTACAAATTACAAATTGCAAAGAGCAAATTGCAAAATTTAAATTTAATTCTTGGTATCAGCTAACCGTTCTAGAAGCGGAGAGAAGCTTTTTAAAACACCGCCCAGGCAACCAATCAGCTGATCTATATTTTCTTAATTTGTAAAAAGTCTAATTCTACCGGTGTTTCTCGTCCGAACATGTTGACCAAAACCTTAACTTTGCCTTTTTCCTCGTCTATGTTGGTGATCTTACCTTCCAAATTCTTAAATGGGCCATCCGTTATCCTGACAGGGGAGTCGATCGAGAAGTCTATCTTGAATTTCGGCTCTTCCACACCCATTCGTTTTTGTAAGGATTTTATTTCCTTTTCAGATACTGGCGTTGGAGTGGTTCCGGTACCTATGAATCCGGTCACATTCGGTGTATTACGCACTACATACCAAGATTCATCCGTAACCACCATCTCTACCATTATATAGCCTGGGAATATCTTCTCTTCCACTACTTTTCGTTTTCCGTTCTTTATTTTTATCTTTTTCTCGGTCGGAACCATGACATTGAAGATCTTGTCTTCCATATCCATGGTTTCGATCCTTTGCCTTAAATTTTGGGCAACATTCTCCTCGTAGCCGGAGTAAGTGTGTAGAACATACCATCTTCTGCCCTGATTCAAAGTTTGTTTGGCCATATTTTTATAATAATACTAATGTAATACGAATAAAGATAACGAATCATTATCGTCGGATCAGCATTGTGCTATTTAATGACAATGCCTAGCAACCAACTGAATACATAATCCAGAGCTCCCAAAAAGGCGGCCACGAACAAGCTGATGCTTATGACCAGTATCGTATAGCTGTAGGTCTCCTTTTTGGTGGGCCAAGCCACCTTTTTCATTTCATTGATAGCGGATTTGATATATTCGGTAATTTTGTTCATATCCTTTTACTATTTAAAAAAAGCCCTCCCTTTGGGCGCGCTTTTATTAGTTACATTATTATAATACAGAAAGTCTTTTCAAATGTCAAGTAATGTCAAGTTGAATATCACTTAAAGGGTGAATTGCCCTTTAGGCTTGATCGTGTTATAATCCATAGTGAAATAGATTTAAAATTCCGTCCGTTTTTAGATATTTTGAAAAACGGCGGACAAAGGAGGATAATATGAAAAAAATAAACGATATCTTGGACAAGAAGATAGATCATTTCATTTGGGTGTTGATAGGTAACGGCTTTTTTCTGTTGATATTGGGGGTCTTGATAGTTTGGACGGATTTTATGCTTAGATTATTGATGGGAGTGATAACCATCGTGGTCGCTTATGTCTTCTTTTACGGTGCTTACAAGCTATTCGTTCTAAAGAAGCATCTAGACAAAATAATAAAATTCTAATAACATAGAGCAACTAAGGTTCAAAAAGGGGGCTTTAAGTTGTTTTTTAATTAAAATAAGCATCTTCTTCAAGGTGGTTTGATGCTTTAAAGAGTTTATGAAAAAAAAGCAAAGAGAAAAATTGTATATTATCTTATTCTTGATCATCGTAGTTTCCCTTATTGGGGTTTTGTTGGTTGCCGGAGTGGACAGGGGTCCTAAAAAAGATGAGCAAGGGCATACATTGATCGGTGTTGATGATCCTGATTATGATCCAGAGGAAGATCCCAACAATCCTTTTAATGACGATAATCGTGATGAAGAAGGCAATTATTATTATGAGAACAAGGACTTGGGTTTCAGCATAAAATTGCCTCCGGAATTCATATATTTCCAAACCCAAAGATGGGATAATAAGTCTTTTTCCGATCTGGAGATATTGGTGCCCACCAAGGACCCCGAATATACGAACGCGACTCCTCCTTCATATGCCAAACCTTTGATCATAAGGATCTGGAAGGATATGGAAGATTGGGAGAAAGAGGACCAAGATGACTATGTGGTGTTCGGCAAGAGGAATTATAAGATATATACTTTGAAATTCTGGGATGAGCCTTCCAGCGATTGGGAGGATAAGTGGAGTGAGCAGATGGAAGCGGAGATAGCTCAGTCGATAGAATTTACGAAATAGGATATATTGGATATGCAAAAAGCCCCTTTAAAGGGGCTTTTTGATATATAATATTTATTTATTAATTAATTATCCCTGGCCACTACGACCGGATCTTGGTATAGGTCTTGTTCGTCTACCACGGCTATAATGAAGAAGTCGTTGCGATAATGGACATCAGCCCAAACATTGCCGATCCGTACACCACCATTTTCTCCCATATTACGTCCGGATATATAGAGAACTCCCATTACTTTGGATTCTGATCCTATGTATTCCTTTCGACGGGCGATGCGAGTGATATTTACCGGTCCGAACTGGGCCTCGTTGGATGTCTTTCCATCGACAGTGACCTTTACATAACCATAGTGATAATCATCATCGATCTTTATTTTTATCTCTTGCCCTTGGTTGGTATTTTTTATTTCCAAGATCTTGGCGTCCGGATCTATAACGGTTTTACCTTCATCGGCGTACATATAGGTTATTTCGTTTTCTCGTGAGGAAACGGAGAACCCATACCCTTTTATGGTAAGTACCTTGGTGTCTTTATTGAATCCGGCACTGGTTATGGTTGGTTGGGCACTTAACGATACTTCACCTTCAGAGCTCCAGCGATCATAAGTAAGGGTTAGTGAGGTGTTATTGCTAGAGACAGTGTTCGGAGTGATGACGGTTACATAGGCTATCTCATTGATGTATTCTATGTTTTGTATCTTTGCTTCGGTTTGTCTATCATCTGTTATGAGCTCCACCTTAGCTGATCGAGTATCAGTGCCTATGCCGGTGGCGCGAATGGTCAAGGGGCTGTTGGCGTTTATTTCAGCCGGTTCGTGCCCTAATATCTCCGGAACCATTTCCAAAGGTAAGGAATTGGATCTTTGTCCGTTGACCACTATATTCATATAGCCGGCAGTTGCGCTTGCTGGAACTTCCACCGAAAGAGTCGTATTCCTTCTAGAAATATCCTCAGGAGAAATGTCCACGCTTATTCGCTTACCGTTAACTCCTTGGAATTCTACCTGGGTATCCTTAGGGTCAAAGCCCTCTCCCTTTATTCTTATTATCTCTCCGACCTTGGCTGCGTATATTCTTTCCTTGGAAGCGCTGACCCGGCGGTAATTATCTGCTCTAACTGATCCTATTTTGGGTTTGGCACTATGGGTGTTCATGTCGGCATTGTCTGATTCAACTTTTTTAGACATGACCGTTAATTGATATTCATTGGTTTTAGTGGTGGAATCCACTTCTATATATTCTGCATCCGATATCTCCACGAGTTCAGCTCTTTTGGAATCCACTTTATTGCCTTGCATATCGTAGAAGATGACTCTGGGCCGATAAGCTATTCCTTTTCCGCTTATCCTTAACTTGTCGCCAACTTGGTCATAGCCGCGCTGACTCCATTCTACATTATGGACTATTGGTTTTACTTTATATGAGATGTAGCCGGACTTATTGACCTGGGCTTCTCCATTCTTGTCTGTGAAGGAAGATTGCGCGTACATTCTGTAAGAAGTAATGCCATAGGGGATAGAAACGGTTACTTGGGTTAATCTAGAGTCGATATGAGTCGGCTGGGTCCAATGCTCACAGGTTCCTCCGTCCAGTTCAGCCACTCTCATTATAATATGCATATTGTTCTGCAGGTCAGGGTGAAAACCGGTGCCGACTATGGTCACATCTTCATCAGCTCTAACCATTTGCGGATAGATCTCAGTTATTTCCAACTCCACATTGTAAGTGAAGCTTCCTATCTCTTGTCCATTGACATGAACTCGGCCGATCCCCGCATAAGTGCTTTGCGGGTAGTTAAAGTAAAGATAATTTCTTTTAACATCAGTCGGATTGACCATGATCGTGGTTTTGGTTTTTGTTCGAGGATCAAAATAGGGAAGTTCTATCTCTATATCTTGAGGGTCGAACATCTCGATATCGGAGATCCTTAGCTTAGCTCTTTCACCGATACTTTTTTTCACTTCATCGGTGGATATTTCCAGGTCAGACAAGTATAATCCTAGACCATCCAGAACCAGCGAAGAATTATTAGGTATATCGCCAAAAGCCATGCTCAGGTAACTGTCACCACTTTTAGTAGGGGAGAAGAGTATTATATGTTTTTCCCATTCTTGGTCGACTTTGACCTTGGCCACTTTAGAGATGGCTTCTTCTTTGTCATCAAGATAAAGCGATAGGTCTAGGCTGTTAGAAGTCGATTTCGTATAGAAAATAAGATAATAATCATTGCCTGCTTCCAGCTCGAAGCCGTTCTTGCTGGAAAGACCTGCCTGCCAATGACCCTCAGAATTTCCTTCAGCGGAAATAGCTCCAGAGTAGGAACCTAAGCCAAAAGGTCGATTTTGGGATCCATAGTAGCGATATAATTCGTAATTTCGAGAACTATTCGTCCAAAGGTTCCAATCTTGGCTTATATTACCTTCAAAATTACCACCATCCAATAGATTGGAAGCGGCTTTGGCAGTTGAGTTTTTAGGATCAGTGATCAAGCTCCAGTTGAAAAGCATGGTAACCAGGGCGATGATCATAACTAACGATCTGATCTTTGAGTTGTTTTTCATATTATGCATGGGTTATTTTTGGGGAATAATCCCAATATTACTTATTTTGTTATTCATATTATTATAGCATAAAATTGATAAAAAGTCAATGCTATGCATAACTCATAACAAATTGCAAATTACAAATTACAAATCATCCAATATCAAACAACTTATAATAAGGTGTAATATGCGCGCGCACATTGTTCTGTTGACAAAACTATAAAAATGTGTTATATATAAAATGCTTTTAATAAAGCAAAAAAAATGTTTTGAACTTTTAAATTTAAATTTTCAACAGAAAGGGGAGCTTTATGAAAAAGCTCATCGGTTTGTTCGCGTTGGTTCTGGTTTTCTCTTTGGTTTCGGCCGAGGAGTGGAGCCATATCGTCACTGACAATATCGTCAATGATATTTGTCTTGCAGGCGATGAGATCTACCTGGCTACGAACGGCGGAGTCGAGATCTTCGATGGTCAAGACTGGATCATTCATTCACGGCCCGATCCTTTGATCAAAGACAATCAAGTCCAGGCGATAGTCGTCAATGACCAGGGAGATCTTTGGTTTATGGGCAGCGGCTGGCTGACGATCGCGAAAGATCATGTACACGAAGTACATGAAGCTTATATTGGCTGGTCGGCCGATTTGGCCATTGGTCCTGAAGGAAGGGTTTACGCCGCTACTGGCGAGGCTGTTTACGATATTGTTTTAGATGATGTTCTGCCAGTTTTTCTTCCACAGAACCATGACGCTGCCAACCGCATAGCGGTTGACAGCTATGGATCTCTTTGGGGGGTCAGCCAGGCGGGTATTTCAAAGGAATACCAATACCATGGTATGACAGCTCATAAATATTGGAAGGCCGATGAATTGGCCTTCGGATTTCCCCATAACATAGCCTCTTTCGGGGACATAGTTTTATGTCCGGCAATGAAGGGGTTTTATTGGAAATTCATCCTGGAGGGTGATGACTGGCATGAAGTTAAATGGCCTGAAGGATTTTTTCTTTCAATCCAGGTACCATGCACTATCTTTCAGGGTTTGTTTGTGTTCGGATACGGCGGGAGCATTTATCTTTATGACCCTGAAGATTCCAGCTGGGCAGGACCTTTTAGTCACGAGGCGTTCTCAGAGGTGAGATGTTTGGCTGCTGATGAAGAGAATCTTTATATCGGGACCGACAATAAAATGTGGGTCTGCGAAGGAGGAGATATTATCGGCCAAACTTTCACTCAAATGTCAGCGACCGGGATCCGCTGGGCGCATAGCAACAACATCAGGCATATTGCGCCCGATAACACCGGCCGAATTTTGGTCGGAACTTATGAAGGTGGATATCGTTATGATGTTTCTGAGAATCCAGGTTTTAACAGTAGCCAGGAGAACGTGAAAGGTCCGGTTTTGGCTTCTTTTGTGGATAACAAGGGAGCCGAGTGGGTTTGGGCAAACACCGAACTTACCAGAAATGGAGAGCAGGTTAATGTCCCGGTTTCCGCAACCGGGCTTCATTATCCTTTCTGGCTTCTTGAAGGCCCTGCTTCCAGCGCCAGTAACCTTTGGCTGCTCACCAGCGATCCTGTTCATCGTTTGCAAGTTTATGCCGGCGAAGGGACTTGGGCGAACAAGGTAGACCAGCCGAGCGGATTGGCAGAGGAAAATATTCTTTCCGCCAGTTCTATCGGTCAGCGAATGTATATTGGGACCGAAGAAGCTATTTACGCTTACGATTTCAAAGGAAATTGGAGCTACAAGAAGCTTCACAAGACCAATGTGCGTTTCGTGGCTACGGGTGACATTACCGGAGGAGTTTGGGTGGCTGATGGAGGATATTCGGATGACGAGTATAATGTAAAATACTTTAATTTCGAGAATCCGACATTTTCATCGCCCACTTCCTGGCCCTACAAGGATATTTGTCCGACCGGGATCTATCTGGATGAAGACAAAGTTGTTTGGGTTTCCACATTTCAGGGAGCCTATTACCTGGATAGGGAAGAGTCAGCCAATTGGCAGGCGGTTCCCTTGGACAAGCTTACAGATGATGTTGTGCGAACTATCTATGTTCGTAAGACGGATTCTGGTAAGCAGGTCTGGTTCGGAACAGCCGGTGGTTTGACGATCTGGAACAAGGATTCAGATCAGACAACCTCCATTCGTCGGCAAAGCATGCCCAAAACGAATCTTATCCCTTCCCGACAAAAGGCTAAGGGTTATGATCTTCTGGGCAGAAGAATGAAGGTGTTTCCAAATCGGATGACAAACATGCCAGCCGGTATGCGGATCATTCAAGATGGAACACAAGCCGTAAAGAGGTTGCATATCGAAAGATAGCGGCTAAACGGCTAACTATGGCTCAGGGAACAGTTCATACTGTTTTCTGAGCCTTTTTTATTTTTTATAACTCATAACGCATAACAAGCTGCAAATATCAAATTGCAAAGTGCAAATTACCAATAACCAATTACATTGACCCCTCCTAACCCTCCCCTTAGCAAGAGGAGGAACTAAAAGAAACCCAAATTACCAATTACCAATTACAAATATCCAATATCAAATTACCAATTACCAATTCCAAAAAATCCTTGATTTTATTTAAAAATAAGGATAAAATGTTATACAGAGGAAAAATATTTTAGATTTATCGTATCAGAACGAAAGTTTTGATATTTTGTATTATAAATTCGGTATTTACTCGCATGGTTAGCCCTTATCTTAGGCAAAAACAAAATGATTCACTCTCTTTGGAGAATGATATTCGCAAGCTTTTCCAGGTCATATACAAGGAACAGCACAAGGAAGAGAAGGTGAATGAGGAAGAAGCACGCATCAGGGTCTCGGAGCTTATCTCTAAGATGGCTTTTTATTATGAAAAGATCCGCAATGCCGTGGATTATAATGAAGAACATTTGCATCGCAAGAATGCCGTGCTTAGGATACTTAAAAGACAGATAGTCATAGAGGGAATAGTTAAGGAATCTAAGAGCGAAGGGATAGCTTCTAACCTTCTCATAGAGCTAATTAGGGCCGGCTATCTACCTAATAATAAAATACCGGAATCAAAGATAGATGAGGTGGCCAAGATAATTGAGAAACATGTACGTCTGAGGAATATGATCTTGCCTAGGTTGGGAGGTATCAGCAATATATCCAACCAAGTGGAGAAGGTAGTGGTCAAAGAGAAGAGAGAGATGGGGGTGTGGCTTTTAGGGCTTATGGCTTCGGAGATAGAGAGCATCTTGGAAAAAGATAAAGTTCGCGAGATAGTGGTCAGTAATATGTATGAGTATCTGTCTGAGAACATAAAACTTCCTTCTAATTTTTCCGACCACGAGAAGGATAAGAAATTGCAAATATATTTAGCCATTCATAGGAATTATCTTAAATTTGATCGAGATATGCTTAGTTTTTTGGTGTTCAAATACTATAATGCCGACTGGTGGATGCCAAAGAGCGAGGACATAGAAAGGATAAGCGGAAATATAGGCGCTTTAAAGAGAATGATCAGTAGGCAATTGGATCATCCTCTGGTCAAGCAATTAGATAAACACGTTGGTCATTACACTATTTATTACCAGGTTTTGACGGATATGATATCCGAGGACCCGGCAAAATTATACGAAACCATCAAGGTTAAACCTGATAAATTCCCCGGCTTAGTGCGTAATACTTTCACTAAAAGGTATGAAGCAGCCAAAAAGAAGCTTTGGCGTTCAGGTATAAACAGTATATTCTATATATTGGTGGCCAAAATATTATTTGCTTTAGCTTTAGAATTGCCGGCCATGAATTTTCTAGGGAGCAAATGGAATCCTATGTCGCAGACGGTTAATATACTTTTCCCTCCATTCCTTTTGTTTTTGGTGATAATTTTTACAAGAGTGTCTTCGGAAGAGAATACAAAAAAAGTAGTCAGAGGAGTAGAGGAGATAACTTTTGCCGAAAAGAAACGAACCGAGCCGATAGTGTTAAGAAAGCCGGCCGGCCGTAATCCTGTTTTGGGAAGTATTTTCAATCTGATCTACGGCGTTACTTATCTTATATCCTTCGGGGCAATAGTTTATATTTTAGATAAATTGAACTTTACCTGGGTGACCATGGGAGGTTTTTTGCTTTTTTTGGCTTTGTTAAGTTTCTTTTCTATAAGAATAAGAAGAAGCGTTCGTCAGATGATCATAGTCGAAGAAAGGGAAAATATAGTTGGTCTTATAGTGGATTTTTTCTTCATACCGGTGATCAGCGTGGGCAAGTGGCTGACCAGCAAGTTTTCTCGCTTGAACGTATTCGTTTTCGTGATGGATTTTATTATAGAAGCTCCGTTTAAGGTTTTGGTCGGCATCGCTGAGGAATGGACCAAGTATGTAAGAGAGAGGAAAGAAAACATAGTTTAATTTTTAAAATAATAAAAATATGGATAAACCTAAATTATATCTTTTTGTAGTCTGTGATAAAGCTTTTTTTGATAAAAGAACTGGCAAGCTTAACATTGAAGGAGAGTTTAATAATATAAATGCCTCTAATTCTCCTGCGGTTCATGAAAAAATGTCAGTTGTGATTGGGCTAATTGGTATTAATGATGGTGCACACGAAACTTTTTTGACTATAAAAAACAAGGAGACTAGTAAAGAAATTAGCAAAGTGCAGATAGAATTTAATAAGACAAATAATACTAAGAGACATAGGATAATATTTAATTTGCAAAATATTCCTTTTCCTGATTTTGGAGAATATGTTTTTGATTTTAAGATAGATAATGTTTCAATAGATGTTTTAAATTCAATATTTTTAACCAGAGATGTATGACAGGGGATTTTATTCAGACAACCGGAACAGAAAACGATAGGGAGAGTGGCGAAGCGTCTGCTCCTTTTGATAGTAGATTATGGGTAGTGGAGCAGAGAAATAAAGATTTAGGAGTTATTATTAAGTGGGCATTTGGCATCTTTTTCGCTAGTTTTTTTATATTTGCAGCAGGTATTGTGTACGAAATTCTTACTGAGAAAACGGTGGAGAGAGAAATTTATAATCTGAAAGAAAATTTTCGTAGCCAAATCATTATATTAGACGAAAGAGAAAAAGACATTTTAGAGCTCAAGAAAGAAATCAAAGACTTGAAAGAGAGAGGCGAAGAGTTAGACAAGGCAAATAATTGTTTGTCTTCTAGGAGATATTGGGAATACGAAGATTGTTTTAAAAATTAAAAATTTAGTTTATTTAAAATTGTTTTGATATTTAAAATTTTAAATTAAAAATTTAGCATGTTATATATCGTCGCAACACCGATCGGTAATCTGGAAGATATTTCCATGAGGGCGCTTCGCATCTTGGGCGAGGTCGATCTTGTGCTGTGTGAGGATACCAGGATGACCAAGCGACTGCTTGATCACTACGACATAGATACTGAATGCTTGTCATATCATCAGCATACAGGAGAAGAGAAGACTAAGAAGATACTAGGTATGTTAAGGGAAGGCAAGGACCTGGCCTTGGTTTCCGATGCTGGCACTCCGGGTATTTCCGATCCGGGTGGAAAATTAGTAGCTCGCGTCTTTGGAGAATTCGGGGACAGGGTTGGGATAGAATCAGTTCCCGGTCCATCGGCCGTGACCGCCGCTTTGTCTATTTCCGGAATACCAACGGACAAATTCGTTTTTATGGGCTTTCCGCCGCACAAAAAAGGAAGATATACTTTTTTGAAGAAAATTTTTGAGTCCGAATACCCGGTGGTGGTCTATGAATCCAAACATCGAATAGTCAAATTTTTGGAAGAGCTCAAAGGAATGAAGGAGGATATGGCCAGTATAGATGATGAGAAGGTCAAGAAAAAGAAGATAAACTTGGAATCGATCGTGGTTTGTCGAGAGCTTTCTAAGATGCACGAAACTACCTATCGAGGTGATCTGGATGATATAATTGAAAAAATATCAAATAATACAAATGACCAAAAAGGAGAGTTCGTTGTTGTGATATCATAACTCATAACTCATAACGCATAACGGGTGAAATTCTAAACTCTAAACAAATACCAAATAACCAATTACAAATAACCAATTACAAATATATGAGCACTGAATATGAAGCTACATTCATCAATGTCGACAAAGACGATATGCGCGAACGGCTCAAGAAAGTCGGAGCTGAATTGGTGATGCCCGAGACCTTGACCAAGCGTCATAATTTTGGTTTACCAAAAGAGATGAAGATCGAGCATGGTTGGTTAAGAGTGAGACAACAAGGAGATAGAATAACCATGAGCGTTAAGGCTGTTTCTGAAGAAAACGATATAGATAGCCAAAAGGAAGCAGAAGTGGAGGTGAGCGATATTAACAAGGCTATTGAATTCTTTAATGCCCTGGGAGCTTATAAGAAAACATATCAGGAAACCAAAAGAGAACTTTGGAAGGTAGACGGTATTGAAGTGAGTATTGATGAGTGGCCTTTCTTAGAGCCATTTTTAGAAATAGAAGGCAAAAGCGAGAAGGATGTTCGAAATGTGGCCAGCTGGCTGGGTTTTGATTATTCCGGGGCTAAATTCTGCGCCGTAGATGAATTGTATGCGGATAAATACAAAGTCGATAAGAAATATATCAATGAGGAGTTGAAGAAATTAACCTTTGAAGAAAATAATCCATTTAAAAAATAATCCATAATTATTTTAGTATGTCTAATAAGTTCTATATCACTACTACTTTACCGTATGTGAACGCTGATCCTCATATTGGTTTTGCCACTGAAATATTAAAGGCCGACTGCATTGCCCGTTATCAACGAATGCAAGGCAATGAGGTGTTCTTTAATACGGGAACAGATGAACATGGTCTTAAGATATACCGTAAAGCCGAGGAGGTAGGCAAAAGCCCTAAAGAATATTGCGACGGATATGCAGAGAAATTCGATGGCTTGAAAAAGATCCTTGACCTAAGCTACAACAGTTTCATCAGAACCACGGATGAGCATCATATTAAAGCGGCTCAGGATTTTTGGAAGCTCTGCGATGCCAACGGGGATATTTACAAGAAGCAATACAAAGTAAAATATTGCGTGGGCTGTGAACTGGAAAAGACCGATTCTGAGTTTGATGAGAACGGTCGCTGTCCACTTCACCCGAACAAAGACCTAGAGATAATAGAGGAAGAGAACTATTTTTTCCGGTTTTCCAAATATCAGGATAAGCTACTTGAGCTTTATGAGAAACGTCCGGACTTCGTACTTCCGGTATATCGTGGCAATGAGATTAAGGCTTTTGTGGAAAGAGGGCTTGAGGATTTTTCCATATCCCGTCTTAAGGAAAAGATGCCCTGGGGAGTGCCGGTGCCGGGAGATGATGACCAAGTTATGTATGTTTGGTTTGATGCTTTGATCAACTATATCTCCTGCTTAGGCTGGCCTTGCCATTGCGAGCGAGTGAATAGGTTAGGAGCCGATGAGCCGGTTGATATGGCCAAGTGCAATAATGGCGAATGTGATTATAAGAATTATTGGCCAGGGGTTCAGGTTTGCGGAAAAGACAATCTTCGCCAGCAGACGGCTATTTGGCAGGCTATGTTAATGAGTGCTGGACTGCCTAGCTCCAAGCAGGTGTTAGTTTTTGGTTTTATAACCGCTGATGGTCAAAAAATGAGCAAATCTTTAGGTAATGTGGTCAATCCTTATGACCTGGTAGAGAAATATGGCACTGACCCGGTTAGGTATTATCTTTTGAAAGAGATCAAACCATTTGCCGATAGTGATTTTTCTTATGAAAAATTCGAAACCCTCTATAACGCCGACTTGGCCAATGGTTTGGGAAATTTGGTGTCCAGAGTGTCCAATCTTTTGGAAAAGAACGATATTGAGACCGACCTGAAAGAAGGCAGTGATAATATTTTAAAAGAACGTTTTGATGCCGAGATGGACGGTTATAAGTTCGACCTGGCTTTGGAAGTCCTTTGGGCCAAGATCAGGGAATCCGATGAAGTGTTGAGCGAAAAGAGACCTTGGAAGATGGAGGACAAAAAAGAAATAAAGGAGGTGCTTGCGCCAATAGCGCAGAATATTTTGAATATTGCCATTTTACTCAAGCCTTTTATGCCTGAAACTTCAGAGAAGATCATTTCTCAATTCAGTTCGGGTAAAATAAGCAAAGGGGAAGCATTGTTTCCCAGATTGTCCTAAGTTGCCTTTAGTTATTTAAAAAGGTATAATTACAAATAGTGAACATTTATTATAATAATAAATAAAGTTTTAAAAAGCCTAAAAGATCTATGAAAAAGTACTTATCCTCGGCAATTATTTACATTTTTGCCTTGGTGATCTGCTTGGGACCCAATATGGCCTTGGCAGTTCATTCGACCGACCCGACCACTAGTGCCGGAGAGGTTGATTCAATAACCCTGCATGCCGGATCCAACGGTATGATCGAATGGGAGACCAGTGGTTATTCCGATAAAGGATTCAAAGTGGTTTGGTCCAAGAACGAAAACCCGACCTATCCGACCAGATCGGGTGATAAGTATCATTATTACTCCGATCCACATAAGGCCAGTGATGAGGTGACCGCTTTCTCGGGAGATGGCACCTACTATGTCCGCGTCTGTGAATATCTGGGCGGGGAGTGCGGTGTTTATTCCAACCAGGTCACTGTTTCTTTAGGCGAGGCCGTAGCTTGTACTATGGAATATGCCCCGGTTTGCGGTAAAGATGGAAATACTTACAGTAATAAGTGTATGGCCGAGGCCGCTGGGACCTATAAGGATCATTATGGAGAATGTCAAAATGATACAAGCTCTTCAGAAGATGTATCTTCCATAACCCTGGAAGCAGGTGATAACGGCATGATCGAATGGGAGACCAGTGGTTATTCCGATAAAGGATTCAAAGTGGTTTGGTCCAAGAACGAAAACCCGACCTATCCGACCAGATCGGGTGATAAGTATCATTATTACTCCGATCCACATAAGGCCAGTGATGAGGTGACCGCTTTCTCGGGAGATGGCACCTACTATGTCCGCGTCTGTGAATATCTGGGCGGGGAGTGCGGTGTTTATTCCAACCAGGTCACTGTTTCTTTGGATGGCAGCGAAAACAAGGATTCCAGTTCCAGTGAGACCACTAGCGGCGTGGAGTCGATCTCTCTTTCAGGAGAAGGAAATAATATAAGCTGGTCCACTGATGGAACATCTTCTAACGGATATAAGGTGGTCTGGTCCAAGAACGAGAACCCGACCTATCCGACCAGGTCGGGTGATAGATATCATTATAAAGGGGTTCATTCCACCAGTGATTGGATAGCGCCTTTTAATGGAGATGGCTCCTACTATGTCCGTGTTTGCGAGTATTTGGGCGGCGGAGAATGCGGTGTTTACTCCGATCAGATACAGGTAGAGTTAGGCAACGCTGATGATCCAGGCGTAAAACAGATAAAAGAGATCAGAGATAAGGCTCAAGACTTGGCTCAAAATAAGATAGATAGCCTGCTTTCCGAGATAAATGAGTTAAGAAGCATAGTCAAGGAACAGCAAGTTCAGATAAATCATCTTATGAAATTGAAAGATGGTTTGCATCAGGCTATAAGCACTGCCGTTGAGGACGCTATCAAGAATTTCATTACTTACGGAGTTGATGAGAATACCAAGAAGCTGGGAGAAGGGGAAAGAGCTGCGGTTATGTATTCCTACAAGAAGGCTTTTAATAAGCTTCCGGAAACCGAAGAAGAACTGGAAGATGCCATAAAGATAGCCAATGGACGTTGGCCAAGCATTATGAATAATGAGGCCGAGAACAGGGCCAAAGAGCAATTCGAGAGAATATATCTAAGAGAACCGGATATGAATAGTGCTCATGATGCGGCTGCTGTCAAGGTCATGGCTTACGGTTTGAGGCAGAAAGCACAGAATAGGAATTTAGCTTCGGAAGCCAGGGCTTTGAGTTTCTTCAAGTCCATATTCGGTCACATGCCGGAAGACACGGAAGACTGGAATGCTCTTCAGGCTATAACTTATTCAGGAGCCACTAGATAAAAAGATATTTGATATTTCGTCCCTCGCCATTTTTAAATGGCGAGGGACTGATATTGGATATTGGGATTTAGTCTGTTCTAATCCCCAGTATCTAGTATTTAATATCTAAGCTTATGTCTATTTTTGATGTGATCCTACTTTTATTGCTGTTTGGCTTCGTTTATGGGGGATTTTTCAACGGTTTGATAAAATCTTTAGGTTCAATTCTCGGGATAGTGATCGGCGCTTGGGCGGCTAGCCATTTTTATATATTAATGTTCTCTAAGATCGGAAACTGGTTCGGTCCTTTTGATAATTTAGGGAAAGTGGTCTGCTTTATTTTAGTTTTTTTGATAGCTGCCGCCATGGTAGGCTTTTTAGTGAAGGTCATAGATAGGGCTTATGACCTAATGTCATTCATTCCTTTTTTAAAGACAATAAATCGTTTTGCCGGAGCTTTTCTGGGATTTTTGCAAGGTGCTTTGATAATAAGCTTGGTATTGTTCGTGTTAGCGAAATATTCACCAGTGGATAGTTTTATCGGGGGCTTGCTGGTCAGCTCCAGGCTAACGCCCATTTTTCTTGATATAACAAGGATACTTTTCCCATTTTTGTCCAGCGCTATAAAGAATTTAAGTTCGATAGTATAGATGAAGAGAATAAAGATAGATATAGATGATCCGGCTAAGAAAGACCTAGAGGTCATAGCCGAATATTTCAGGCAAGGCAAGATCGTGGCTTACCCCACTGACACTGTTTACGGCCTAGGATGTATCGCCACTGACAAGAAAGCAATAGATAAGATATTCAGGATCAAGAAGCGAGATCGAAGTAAGCCTCTTTTGGTCTTGGTCAAGAGCTGGTGTATGTTGAAGAAATATTTTTTTGTTCCGGGTAAGGCAGAAAGACATCTGAGAAATATTTGGCCTGGCCCGGTAACCGCTCTTTTGCGGAAAAGAGCGGTGTTGCCAAACGAGTTGGCTCTTGGCAAGGATAAGCTGGGCGTTCGTTTGCCAAAGGTTGATTTTCTTATTAAAATGATAAACAAGGTAGGCGCTCCAATAGTGTCTACCAGCTTGAATATTGCCGGCGATCCGCCTTTGACTGACGTAAACGATGTGGATGGTTATTTGAAGCCAAGGCCGGACCTGATCATTGATATTGGTAAGAAATTAAAAGGAAGACCTTCTAGATTGATAGATATCAACAAAGAAGGGGAAGTTATAATATTAAGAAAATAGTCAACAATGTACGGATTTGAATCAAAAAAGAAGAAAGAAGGTCATTTTATGAAAAAAGCATCATTTTTAATATTCGTTCTTATATTGATGTTCGTTTCCTTTACGGCCGGGATCAAGGTGGCTAGAAATGAGCAGAGTGTGGGGCAGCGAGTGATAAGCAATAAGAACAAACCCGAATCTGAAGATCTTGCAGAGGCCTCAACCACTAAAGCGGAGGAGGAAGATGAAGATGATGTAAAGCAGGAGGTCGATTTTGAACTTTATTGGGAATTGTGGGAAACCCTAAAAAGGGACCATGTGGACCGCTCGGATATAGATGAAGAACAACTTTTTTATGGGTCATTAAGAGGGATGGCCGCTTCTTTAGAAGATCCTTACACTGTTTTTATGGATCCTGAGGATTCCAGTGATTTTGAAGATGGGCTTTCAGGCACTTTTGAGGGTATTGGCTGTGAAGTTGGCATAAGGGATGATATATTGACCGTTATCGCTCCTTTGGAAGGTTCGCCGGCAAAAAAGGCCGGGTTGTTGCCGGGAGACAAGATAATGGAAGTCGACGGAGAAGCTACTTCCAATATGACCATAGACGAGGCGGTTAAATTGATAAGAGGTGAAAAAGGAACCGTGGTCACTCTTACTATTTATCGTAAATCCTCGGATAAGACCTTGGAGATAGACATCACCAGGGATGAAATATATGTCAAAAGCGTGAATACGGAAATGCGGGAGGATGGTCTATTCGTTCTAGAGATAAATAGCTTCAATGAGGACACTTTAGAGCTGTTCAACGAAGCTGTATATGAGATAACCAAGAAGGACCCCGAAGGGATCATATTGGATCTTAGAAGCAACCCAGGCGGGTTCCTGGACACATCCATAGAAGTGGCCAGCGAGTGGATAGAGGACGGAGTGATAGTCTCTGAAAAATTCGCAGAAGGAAAAGGTGAAAGATATAATGCTCGAGGCAAGGCTATGCTAAAGGACTATCCTACGGTGGTCCTGGTGAATGGAGGAAGTGCCTCTGCTTCAGAGATAGTTTCCGGAGCCTTACAGGATTATGATATAGCCACCATAGTTGGTGAAAAAACTTTTGGCAAGGGCTCTGTTCAGGTTTGGGAAGGGTTATCAGACGGATCATCAGTAAAGATAACCGTAGCTAAATGGCTGACCCCTAACGGTAATTCCATTAATGATAACGGGATAGCTCCGGATGTAGAAGTGGAGTACACTTTTGAGGATCTGAAAAATGAACAGGATCCGCAGATGGACAAGGCGGTAGATCTGCTCTTATCCAAAGAGTAGCTTTTGTTCGATCGATCTAATATCTAATAAATATATATTATGGTTGAAGAGATAAAAAATGATCCGACAAGATACATCTTCGTGGTCGGCGGGGTTATGTCAGGCGTCGGTAAAGGAGTAGCTTCGGCATCTATTGCCAAGATATTGGATTCAAAGGGCTATAATGTTAGTGCTATAAAGATAGATCCTTATATAAATGTTGACGCCGGCACGATGAATCCCATAGAGCATGGAGAGGTTTTTGTGACCGAAGACGGGGATGAAACAGATCAGGATGTGGGGAATTATGAAAGATTCTTGAATAAGAATATATATAAAGAGAACTATATGACCACCGGCCGGGTGTATTTGAATGTCATTCAGAAAGAAAGGAATTTGGAGTATAAGGGTAAGTGCGTGGAGGTGGTTCCTCATATTCCCATGGAAGTAAGAGATAGAATAAAAAAGGCTCAGCAAAAATCAGAAGCAGATATAATGATAATAGAGATAGGGGGAACGGTAGGGGAGTATCAGAATTTACTTTTCTTGGAAGCGGCCAGAATGATGAAGCTTTATAATCCTGATAACGTCCTTTTCGTTATGGTCTCTTATCTGCCCATACCGCACAAAATAGGGGAAATGAAGACCAAACCGACCCAGTATGCTATCAGAACCCTTAACTCCGCCGGCATCCAACCTAATTTCATAATAGCCAGGAGCGAGCAGCCGGTTGATGAGCCAAGAAGGAAGAAGATAGCCGTAAATTGCAATATCGCCAAAGAGGATGTCATCTCCGCTCCGGATATAGACTCTATTTACGATGTTCCTCTTAATTTCGAGAAGGACCAGCTGGGCAATAGAATATTAGAGAAGTTCGGCATTCCGGCCAAGGAGAATGATATGATCGCCTGGAGAAAAATGGTCAAGAAAGGCAAAGAAGCTACCCGTGAAGTTAAGATAGGCATGGTGGGTAAATATTTTGCTACCGGAGATTTTTGTCTTAAGGATTCTTATATATCAGTGATCGAAGCGGTCAAACACGCTTGTAATTTTAATAATTGTAAACCGGTATTCGAATGGATAGACACCGAAGATATAGAAAAAAAGGGAACCGCCGGTCTAAAGGAGTTGGATGGAATAATAGTTCCTCAAGGTTGGGGGTCAAGAGGTTCTGAAGGTAAGATAAAAACAATTGAATATTGCCGTAAGAATAAAAAGCCTTACTTTGGACTTTGTTACGGAATGCAGATGTGCGCGATAGAATTCGCCCGAAATGTCTTAGGTTATAAAGATGCCAATTCTCAAGAGGTAGATAAGAAGACCAAACATCCGGTGATCCACATTATGCCGGGACAAGAGGAATTGATAAAAGAGAAAGGCTATGGCGGAACTATCCGTTTAGGCGGTTGGCCGTGTCAGCTAAAGCCGGGGACTCACCTTCACAAGGCCTATAATAGTCTCAAAAAGGGCTCTGACATTGTTTCTGAGCGTCATAGACATCGATATGAATATAATAATGAATTTAGGGAGGAGATGGAGAAAAACGGTTTGACTGTCTGCGGTACTTCTCCTGATAATAAAATAGTTGAAGCGGTAGAGATAACCGACCATCCTTTTTATATCGGTACCCAATTCCACCCGGAATATATTTCCCGGCCGCTCGATCCGCACCCATTATTCGTGGAATTCATAAAGGTTTGTTTGAGCAAAGGGTCCAAATGATCGGATTTGACAAAAAATAGTATATTGGTCAATATAAAGGATCGTGTAATAACGATCCTTTTTTTAGAGGGGAGTTGGTATGGTTGATATGCCGAAAGCAATGCAGCACATTATTGATATGATGAATGTTATCCAAAGAGATGACATCCCGGAGCCGGTTAGGCCACCAAAGAACAAAAAGGACATCCTAAACAGTCCGTTGCCGGAAAGGATCAGGCCTCTTTATGGGGTTAAGGTGTGCCTGGAAAGAGGGGAGGGGGTAGCCGAAGCAACGGAAGAAGATAAACGTCCTTTTCTTATTGAAGTAGCTGAAGCCTTGCTTCGTTACGAGATCATAGACTATTTCGATCTGATAGAATGGTCTCATAAGGAGCGTTTGGCGATCTTGATCCGGAAAGATTGGCAGGTTGAAGTTTTCAAAGAGAACAGAAGAGCTGAGCCATTTCCAGGAATGACCATTTTTCCTAATGACAGAAGAGTGATATGGAACTGAGTTCTTTTAGCCATTTTCTATAAAGGAGAATGGCTTTTTTAAATACAAAAAAACAACTTCTTTCAAAGTTGCTTTTTGTAGTAGAAGTTATTTTTGGGGAACTACGTTCACTACTTTTACACTTTTCAACTGGCCGTTGTATCCTTCAAGCTTTTTAGTGGAAAATTTAACCTCTCCGGCTATTTGGGCGAACAAAGTATCATCGTTGCCTTTTTTTACGTTCTTTCCCGGTCTATACCTAGTACCTCTTTGTCTAACTATTATAGCTCCGGCTTTAGCGTATTGACCATCGCCCAATTTTAGACCTAAACGTTTACTTTCGGAATCTCGGCCAAGGCGTGTAGTTCCTCCAGCTTTCTTATGCGCCATATAAAAACAAAAAACATGTATCATGTATCACATATCATGAAACATGTTATTATATTATTATTTGATTATAAATATAACAAAGCTTAGGAAATGTGTCAATATCATCACCGAAGAAGGGTAGTGGGGTTTTCTTTGCAAATAAGGGTTTTTCGTGCTATAATATAAATATATGAGTCGGAATATAAGAAAAAAACTCAAAGCGATCTTATTATTGATCCTTATTTTTAGTTTAGGATCAAGTTTTTCTTTTAAAGCAGAAGGTAAAAGCGAGTATTATATAAATCAAGAGATCAAGGATCTAAACAGGGATATAAAGAGCAACAAAAGTCATCTGGAAGAGATAAAAGAAAAAAAGGCGGAATATACAAAAAGAATAAGATCAGCTCAGAAAGAAAAAGCCACCTTAGAGAATCAAATGGCTATACTGGATAATAGAATAGCCAAAACAGAGGTAGAGATAGAATCACTGGAAACAGAGATAGACAAGGTCAACTTGGAGATAAAGAAGGTTAAAATGGAAATAGGGAGCAAAGAGGAAGAAATAGAAGATGAGAAGATCAAGATAGCCAATACTATAAAACTTCTTTATAAAGAAGGTGACGCTTCCACTTTGGAGATATTACTTTTAAATGAATCTTTGGCTGATTTTTTGAACAAAACAAGATATTTGGAGGATATAAATAATGAGATGAAGCAAAGCTTGGGACGCCTGAGGCAATATAAACGTGACCTGGAAATGGAAGAGAAATCATTGGCTGATAAGAATGAAGAACTTTTGATGCTTAGGTCGGATCTGGATAATACCATGGAATCTTTACAGAACGAAAAAGAGAACAAAACCTACATACTGGAAGCTACTCAAGAGTCAGAGGAAGAATATCAATCATTGTTGGCGCAGGCTAAAAGAGAGCAGGAAAAAGCGGCGATGGAGATAGTCACTTTGGAAAAACAAGTTAGAGCCAAGATAGACAGACTAGAAGGAAAGAAGCTGGAATTCAATGACGATGGAGTTATCTGGCCGGTCCCCAATAAAGGAATAACCGCTTATTTTCATGATCCTGATTATCCATATAGATACTTATTTGAACATCCGGCCGTTGATATACGTTGCGGGCAGGGGAGTCCGATAAAGGCGGCTGCTTCCGGCTATGTGGCCAAAGTCAAGATAAGAGGTACCTCATACGGATATATAATGATAATACATGGTAATGGACTTTCCACTGTTTATGGACATACGTCCAAATCCTATGTGAACGAGGAAGATTATGTGGTTCAGGGCCAGACCATAGGACTTTCCGGAGGTATGCCGGGAACTTCTGGAGCCGGTCGGCTTTCCACTGGTCCGCATTTACACTTTGAAGTAA
The DNA here is from genome assembly GCA_964602485.1 of uncultured Gammaproteobacteria bacterium. Lineage (GTDB taxonomy): Bacteria > Patescibacteriota > Patescibacteriia > Patescibacteriales > WJLG01 > WJLG01. Next base: position 67,752 of record CAZRQU010000002.1, read on the forward strand.
GAAAAGATGGTATACCGGTCGATCCTTTAGAGTATTTGCCATATTAAGTGAATATATAAAAAAACAGGACGCGAAAAAAGATTCGCGTCCTTTTTGTTGCTTAAGCGTTCTTGCTATTAAGCAACAGGTGCAGGTTCGGAGAATTCCTGAAACACTTGTTCGATCTTGCTTCTTTCCTTTTCACGTTCAGCCGCATATTCCTTGGCCAGATCCCAGATGGTTCCGGCGGGAAGGTGTTCGCTCAGGGCGTTTTTGATCAGTTCATGGTTCTTGAAGAAGGGGAGATAGTCGCTTAAGAACTCATCATCGGCAAACTGGAGAGCTAGCAAGCAGCGCCATTTGACCCGAATGTAACCGGACTCCCTCTTCAACTGCATCAGTATCCAGACCAGGTACCAAACGTAGCGTCCGGGGTTGCCGATCGCGTTTTCAGCGTCGGCTGTCAGGGCCGCATACGCCTTGGGTGTGATGCCGTGATATATGGATCCGGCCAAGAGATATGATCTTCCGTTCTCGTCGAGTTTGGAAAAATCATTGAGATCGAAAAGGCGGAGGAGGGTAAGGATGCAGGGGTCTTCTTGTATCAGCAAGAAATTGGAAGGTATTTGCTTCCTGCCCATTTCGCCTTGTTCGCCTTTCCAATAGCCTCCCCGGTAATTCACCTCCTTGGGGTAAACTTTGGGTATGTTCATTCAGGCCTCCTTTGTTTGATGTTTTGGGATCAATAAGAACAAAAAATACTTCTTTTCGAGTATTAAATTAATATCATAAAATATAATTTTTGTCAATGTGAGATCACTTGTCCTTTAAATTTTTACCCCCATGTAGCTTTTTATGGATATCCTTTAATTGTTTGTTCGTCACATGGGTATATATTTGAGTAGTGGCGATATTTTGGTGTCCTAGGAACTCCTGTACCAAACGCAGATCAACGCCATTGGAGAGCAGATCAGTGGCAAAAGAGTGGCGAAGGGTGTGTGGTGTGGCCATAACCGGTAAACCGGCTATTACCACATACTTTTTAACGATATTCTCTATGGCTCTATTGGTTAGTCTTCGTGGCGCTCCGGTCTTTTCTATGCCTGGTTTATAATTTATGAACAAAGCCGGATCTATGTCCATTCTTTTGTCAAGATAGTTGCGCAGAGCCTTAGTAGCTCGGGCAGAGAAATAGACCGTTCGTATCCGCCCGCCTTTACCGACCACAGCTATTTCCAGGTCTTGAGTGTTATTTTTTATACGTAGTTGGTCCCGATTCAAGGCCGAGAGTTCGGAAATACGCAGACCAGTGGAAAAAAATGTTTCCAAAAGAGCCTTGTCACGTAAGCCAGGTTCGCTTCCGGTGTCAGGTGAATCAAGCAGACGCTGTATCTGTTCCAGTGTCAGGAATTTTACTTCTTTGTCTTTTTTATTTTTGGCCAGTTTGACCTTAGTGGGGGAGAGGGAGGGGATATTTCTTTCAACGAAGAATTCTAAAAGCCCCCTTAGAGCGATAAGATAGTAATTCTGGGTGGATCTTTTAAGAGGTTGTTTCTTCTTTGGATCAATATGTCGAGATAAGAATACTCGGTATTTAAGGATCAATTCAGGCGTTAATTTGGAGGGAGTAAGCGATCCTTTGTTATTATCGTTCAGCCAAGTGAAGAATTTGTTCAAAAAGCGAGCATAATTCTCCTGACTTTTAGCAGCCAGGCCTTTCTCTATCTCTAAATAATCAAGATAGTCATTTAGATATTTTGTAATTGGTTTCACTTAGTTGATTAGGTACTTAGTTGATTAGGCGCTTAGTTTATTCTCCTAATTAACTAATATACTGATTAACTGATCTTCTAACTTAAGTATATAATATTATGCGAAGTATTGAAAGTTTTTTATTTGACATTATTGCTTATTTGTTCTATATTATAAAATCGTTTTTTAAGCAAAGGAGGAATGATTTGTCTAAACGGCTAACTCGAAGAGCTTTTCTCCATTGGAGATTGGATAAATTGATCAGAGAGGCGGAGAAGAGGGGATTTAGACAAGCGGTTCTTTTTTTCCAACACTTGAGAGCCAGACTGATAAGTTATCCTCAGGCCTATAAGCGTGAGAGCTGGGAGCCGGTTAATGTTACGTTGGCCACGGTAGTTTCTTATAGCGCCAAGGATCACCTTAGGGCCCTTGATCAGGTCGGAGTCAAAAAGGTGGAGGAAGCCAGGCGTTTTATAAGGAGTATTGATCTTACGGTGGATTTTCGTTCAGATGAACTTTTTTAGTCGAAGTAGGGAAACAGAGGGGCCGTAAAAGTTTATGCTTTAGGCCCCTTTATTATTACTATATAGTACTTCGCATAATGTAGGTTAAGCGAAGTACTATGTAAGAAAAACAGGCCCCTTTGGGCCTTTGTTCTTTTGTCGGCTTCCTTATGTCTTTGATCCGCCTTTATTTCATATTATCGAATATATCTTTTTTATGCTTTCTGATATCTTCTTTCTCTTCAGCTCGATCAAGTATCCAAACTATAATGACCGTAGCTATTACGGCTACAGATATCAATGTTAGATATAAATTTGTCATTGTTGGTAGTTCTGGAGTCATTTTTTGGCTAATTTTACGCTAATATTAGCTAAAAAGCTTAAAATGGCCCTCTCAAGCGTTTTTTACGCTTTTGGGTATGAATATACCACAGGCCTCCTTGAATTTTATCTTATCTTATCAATATCCTGTCTGATGACGATCGGTTGCATAGCTTCTAGCTCATCCCGGTAAGATATTTCGGGGATGTCATTGAACAGGAATATTTTCTTATTAAGGATATGAGCAAAGCCCATCTCTAAGAATGAATTTCCTCCAACATATCCTTTGATGCCATTCTTGTCATTATTTATTACCAGTACGGCATCAGAATTTTTTATTTCATTATAATAATCCCTTATAAGGTCGTGTTCGATCTTATTTTTGGCCGACTCCAGGTGCATTTCATCTTCTGAGTCCATCTTTGAATATTCTTTTGTAAATTTTGGCAGTACTACCTGGTGTCCTTTTTGTTCAAGCGCCTCACCCACTTTTAACATTTTTTTGCTTGATCGCATACTGCCACATATGACAATTTTCATAGTTTTTACTAGTTATTTAGCATAAAATTAACTAATATTAGTTAATTTTAACCACTCATAGTAACTCCTAGCAAGGTGATCTCAGGAAAGAAATTCAAGGTGAATTTGATGACCAGTAAAAAGAATCCGATTATAACGATGCAAAACACCAAAGCGGCTGAGAAAAAAACTAATTTGAACATTTTTTCCATATCTTCGTTAGACATATTTTTTATTGAAAGTATATTTTATCTCCATACCTTAGATCTATATATTCCTTGCTTTCGAAATCATCGCCCAATTTTTCATGTCTGACTATCACCAGTTTTTCTATTTGGTCATCAACACTGTTCCTGGTGGAGAATTTTATTATCGGCCCTTGTTCGGAAACTAGTTTGACCGTTTCTTTTTCATCATCTATAAGGAATGATCCGATATCGAATCCAATAGGCGTATCTTGAGCGGTTTCAAATAGGAGCAGAATGAATTTTATATATTCATTTTCTATATTGGCCGTGTTGTTCTTTATTTTTCTGGACGATCTGTTGATTATTAATGGGTATTTTTCTTTATCTATATCCTCGCTCTTCACTTCTTCCATTATATACCCATCATTATCAGAATAGTAGGCCCTCCCCTCTTCTTTCCATATGCAGGCAAATGGTTTTTCTTTCAACTCTATAACCAGCTTGTTAGGAAGTTTCTTTTTTACTGATATTTTATCGAAATGATATCTTTTTATCAGGTCGGAAGCCATTTTATCCTCAGAAAAGAAAAGTGAGTTGGAACGAGGTATCAAAAGACCTATTCTTTCGGACATCTCTTCACGGGCCATATCTTTTATCTTTTGTTCATCCATTCTCTTCAGTCCCTTAATGGAAATATCGTCTATTTGCCACAAAGGACAAAAAGTGAAGAACCAAACGATCATGACAAACACAAAAATACCGGACCCGACCAGTATCTTGGCCTGAATATCAGGACCTACGGAAACCCGTTTGTGTTTTTTAAAAAAGGGATTTTCGAAACTCTTTCTAGCATAATCAAATCTTCTTTTTTTCGAAAAAGATCTCCCCTTATTGCTTTTATTGAACATGATTCTCCCCTATTTTATCTCTTTTAAATTATTGGGCAGATATTTTTGCAAGACTTTGGGTATCTTTATGCTTCCATCTTTTTGTTGAAAGTTCTCTAAGATGGCTATCGGGACTCGGCTAAGAACCACTGCGGTTCCGTTCAGAGTGTGAACCAGCTCTTTCTTGCCTTCGTTCGTTTTGTATTTGATGTTAAGGGCTCGAGCTTGGTAGTCGGTGCAGTTCGAGGTAGATGTGACTTCGGCCCAGTCTCCATCTCCTCCATCTTTGTTCGGCTTGCCCGGCATCCAGGCTTCAAGATCATAAGTTCTTATTGTTGGAGCCCCCAGGTCGGCTGTGCAATGATCCACCACTCTAAAAGGGATACCAAGTTCAGAGAACACTTCTTTTTCTATCTCTAGCATTTCCTGGTGGATAAGTTCAGAATCCTTAGGTTGGCAGTAAGCGAACATTTCCACTTTGGTAAATTGATGAACTCGGAAAATACCTTTAGAGAATTTGGAATAAGAACCGGCTTCTGTCCTGAAACAATGCGAAACGGCCACATATTTTTTAGGCAGATCGTTCTCTGTAAAGGTGTCATTCATATGATATCCGCCCATAGTTATTTCCGCTGTTCCGATAAGGGAAAGGTCGGTATCTTCTACATTGTATACCTGAGTCGATTCTCCTCTGGGATTGAACCCCATACTTCTTACCACATCACTTTTAGCCATATCAGGCGTTACAAAGGGGGTAAAGCCCTTACTGGTGAGTTTTTCCAGGGCGAACTGGATCAAGGCGAATTCTAAAAGAGCTGCTTCATTTTTTAGATAGTAGAACTTGGATCCGGCCACTTGCGTTCCTTTTTCAAAGTCTATAATATCGTGTTTTTTCGCCAACTGAACATGATCCAAAGGTTTGAAATCGAATTTCGGTATCTCCCCTATTTGTTCAAGAACCGGATTGTCATCCTCGTCGTCGCTTACTTTGACTTCCGGATGGGTTATATTCGGGAGCTGATAAAGGAGTTCGTTAAATTCTTCTTTTATATTTTCCAATTCGGATTCCATTTCCAAAACCTTTTCTCTGGTTTTCTTCATTTCAGCTATTTCTTTTTCGCTCGGCTTACCCTTGGACCCGGTATTCCTTTTAGCTCGAAGTTCGTCTATCTTCGTTATCATCTCCCTTCTTTTGTTATCCAATTCAAGAAGCTTATCAACATCCGCGACAGCTCCTCTGTTTTTGGCATTTTGTTTTACCTCCTCGGGGTTTTCCCTTACATATTTTATATCCAACATATTTGAATCAATTAATAATTAATTAATAATTGGTCTTTTAAGATCCCCTCTTAGGGGGTGAGGGCTTTGATAGTTCTATCCCATTCTCTATGAATTTTTTCTTTATAAGTTCTATGAATGGTTTTAATTCCGGTGTGGCCTTAGCCGGTTTGTCGGCATAATGAAAGCCATGATCAGCTTTTTTCTCGTTCATAAAGGATCGTGGCATCTTGGAAAGTAAGTGCAGTTGCGCCTCTACTTTATCCAGTGTTTTAACTATCTTGGCCTCTTTGCAAGTCTGCTCTTGATACAATGTCCAATATTTGAATATTTCCTTTTTTAGATCACTTGAAAGTTTGTCGCCAAGTTCTTTCATTGCTTTTTTCTCGGCTGCGTCTTTATCTTCTTGATTTTCTGTACCTTCGGCAATAAGGGTGCTGTCTATATCTCCGGTTATACTTTCAGCCAGATCGTGCATTAAAGCTATTTTAAGAAGTTTCAATTCATCCACTTCAAGATCAAGCTCCTTTTTTATCATTAGAGAAAGCAACATTAGGCTCCAAGTATGGGCAGCAGTCGATTCGTTGTTAAGATATTTGTTGGTAGAATAACGATAAGTGAATTTCAATTGACCCACTATTCTTAAGAATTCTATTATTTTTTCCAAATTATTGTTCATTTAAGTGATCTAATTTCCTAAACCAATACTCCCAAGCCTCTTCCAATTCCACATTCTTCAATTCTTTGACCGGTACCCAATTCCAATCCTTGGCCTCGCGGTTATCTATATCAATATTTCCGGTATAACCCTCAACTTCATATACATGCCAGTGGTGCCCTCTTGTGCCCCTTGAACATTCGTTCCAAGGCAGATATTCATCGAATATTTTTTTGAATTTGGTGATCTCTAAACCGGTTTCTTCTTTTGTTTCTCGCATAACACCCTCTTCCGGTGTTTCATTCTCCTCTACATGTCCGGAAGGACAAGACCAGCCGAACGGGAATATGTTCCTGTCTATCATTAGGATCTCCTCTTGGTTATCCTTAACCCTTTTTATTATGGCTCCAACACTTCTATGCATACTGTTCGATCATTTTTTATAGGTCTTAAGCAATTATCGTTTCGGTTTCATTAATGGAAATATTTGGCACTCTCTGATCGGTTTATCCATTAAGAATGAGAATAGTCTTTCACTCATTCCAAAGCCGCAGGTTGGAGGCATTCCATGTTCCAAGGCTTCAACGAAGCTATGGTCGTACATTTGAGCCTCATCATCACCAGCCTCTCGTAATTCTTGCTGTTTGGCGAAACGTTCAGCCTGATCTATTGGATCATTGAGCTCTGAGTATCCATTACCTATTTCCGAGCCGGCGATTATCGGCTGGAATCTTTGAGTTAGCTCCGGACGCTCTTTGTCGGATTTAGCTAAAGGAGAAACGATCTTTGGTACACCAACTAAAAAGCCTGGCCCGCTGATCTGTTTACGGCAATATTTCCAAAGATTATCTATGGCGCGAGTTATATTGAAGCCTTCTTTGTCGTATTCTATCTTCAGTTCGTCCAATTTGGATCTGATTTCCTTTTCATCGGTATCAAGAATATCTATACCGGTATATTCCTTGACCGTATCGCGGTAGTCATATCTTTCCCATTTTTTGCCTAGGTCAACTTCGAATCCGCGGATATTGAATTTAAGGGTTCCAAAGGTTTCTTTGGCTATATGTTTATATAGTTCTTCTATAAGCTCCATTCCTTTCTTGTAGTCGGCATAGGCCCAGTAGAATTCTAATTGTGTGTAGTCTTGCAAGTGTTCGGCATCCATACCTTCATTTCTAAATATTCTGGCTATCTCAAAGGTCTTTTCGAATCCGGCCACCATTAATTTTTTCTGCCAAAGCTCTCCGGCTGATATACGCAGATAGACATCCATATCCAAAGCATTGTGGTGAGTGACGAAAGGACGAGCATCAGCCCCGCCAGTGGTGTTTTCCAATACAGGAGTGTCCACTTCCATAAAGCCTTTGTTTATCATAAATTCCCTGACAGCTTTCCAGAATTTAGACCTTTTCACTACCATGTTCTTAACCTCATCATTCATCAGGATATCCAGATATCTTTTTCTGAACTTATCATCCTCGTCTTTCAAGCCGTGCCATTTTTCCGGCAGAGGTCTAATAGCTTTTGATAATATCTTCCAATCCGAGGCCATGATACTTTTTTCTCCTTTGTGAGTAAGAAAAGTCTTGCCGGTGATCTGTATAAAATCTCCCATATCTATCAATTTCACGAATGACTTATATGGTTCGTTGCCGATATCTTTTTTTGATAAAGCTATTTGTATGAGACCGCTTTCATCTTTTAAATTGGCAAAGGTAAGATTGCCATGACTTCTTTTGGTCATTAGGCGTCCACATAAAGTGACTGTTTCCTCAGCTTTTTCTAATTTTTCAAAATCAGAGATGACATCTTCGATCACATAGGTTCTTTGCGAATCAGCCGGATAAGGGTCTATCCCCTGCTCCTTGATCCTGTTGAGTCTTTCTATGCGAGTATCCCTTTCGTTCAAAAGGCTTTCTCCCTCGTTTTTTTGACTGTTTTTATCCATAAAAAAATGTCAGTTTTTAGTAAACTTTACCTTTATTTTAAGGTATTTTTAGCTTTTTGTCAAAGACATTCAACCATAAAAAAAGACCCCTTTTGAATTCTGTCGGGGTCGGGGTCGGACGTTTTGGAAATATTTCTCACAAGTTGTCCTTTTTAGGCGAATTTTACTCTCCCAAATTCTTTGGGAAATCCATATTCTTTCATCATGTAAAACCACTCGTAGTAGCCTAGTATTCTGGCTACTTTTTGGTGGTGTTTAGATGATGCGCCGATTTTTTTTAAAGAATATGTTTGTTGAATGTGCGATGAAGGTTTGGGTTCGTTGTTTTGGTTTTTTATCTTGAATGTTTCACTGGCCTGCTTTTTTGGGTTTTTGTTTCGCCTGACCTTGGCCGGGTCAGGAGTGGAAAGATGATCTGAGCTTGCCCCTTGCGGGGCAAGTTCTGTCTCCCCCCAAACGTTCATATTCAAGAAGAGTATGAACGTTAAGCAGGCAATTGTTTTGAACAATCGCATACTCTTTCCTTTCGTTAGAGGGATAAGAAACACTCTTGTTCGATCCTGATTGGCGTAAGGATCGAATTGTGAAAAGACAAATGGCTTTTAAAGCCAATTTTGTTTTATCATAAATAAAAAGAAATGTCAAAAGTGAATGACATTTCTTTATAGTTTTGTCAAGAGTATGTATTAACTGACCTTGGTTATCTTGTATGAAACTTCACCTTTTGGTGTTTCCACAGTGACCCTGTCCCCTTTTTCCTTGTCTAAGAATGCTGTTCCCAGGGGAGACTCATTAGATATCTTGCCTTCGGCCGGAGCTGCCTCATTGAAACTGACTATGGTGAATTCTCTTTCCTTTTTTGTTCTTTCGTTTTGAGCCGTTAGTTTAGAGCCCATGGAAACTTTTCCCTTGGCGCCGCCGTTCTCATCCACTATCACCACATTCTTAAGAGTGTTCTGGAGCTCCAATATCCTTCCCTCATTGAAGGCTTGCGCGTCCTTAGCTTCTTGGTATTCGGCGTTTTCGGATAAGTCTCCCAATTCTTTGGCTTTCTCTATTCGACCGGCTATCTCTCTTCTCTTTATCGTAGTTAGCTGATCCAATTCTTCTTTTAGCTTGTTATAGCCCTCTTTGGATATTATTTGTTCTGGCATAGAAATGATCTTTATAAAAGGGTCCTTAAAGGGCCCCTAGTGTTTTTATGTATAGTAATAAATATAAAACATTTTTCAGTCAGTTGCAAGAGGTGGCTCGGACCGTCTTTTTGAGTCTGATACTAAGCTGGCTATCATCAATATCCCAAAGCCCAGAGGATGGTTGCTATAAGGCGTGAAGAAATTGACGGTGGCCAAGAGTATTACTCCGACAGCCAAGGATAATGATAGCCAGTCACCTCTTTTTAAGTTCTTAATACTTATTCTTAGGTTTAAGAACAAGTAGAATATGGCTCCCAGTATTCCCATTTCCAACCAGATGTCCAGCCAGCCCCATTCAAAGGCATAGGTAGTATATTCACCGTCTACGGTCGAAGCCAAGATGCGAGGGTCGCTTGACCTATAGGTGACCGTCGCACCAAAACCTTGTCCCAAGACCGGGTTTTCCTTTATTTTTTCGAATAATTTTGGGAGAAGTTTAAAACGAGAGGAAACAGCGGATTCTCCTGATATTTTGGTAGCTCTTTCATTCAAGGCGTTAGCGAATTCCACTCCTGACGGAGAAGGATACGGAAATTTTATGACCGCGGTCAAAAGCAGAAAACTGACCAGGGTCGCACCCACGATCATGGAAATAGCCTTGACGCACACTTTCCAGCCATACATTTTCAAGGTGATCATCAGATAAAGCATAAAGGCCAAGGCCGAAGCCAGCCAAAAACTCCTGGAAAAACTTACCAATACCATTGATATCACGACGCTTAAAGAAAGCACGAACATCCAGACCAACTTTTTCTTCTTTGGTGCAAGAAGATGGATATCATTGTTCTCCAACTTTTTATTCAAAAAGAATAGCAAAAGAAAAAAAGCCAGTAGTATGAATATGTGGGATTGAAAGAATATTCTGGTAAAGCCGCTATCCATCAAAGTTATCTCCCCTATTCCGCTAGTTCTGACCCAGCGATAGACAGGCTCGATGATCGAATGAATTTTATGGGAGAATACGTATTCCAAAAACAGGGTCTTGACCGACAGCCAGGCCATTGCGGCCGAGAACAGCTTGATGAATGATGCGTTAAATTCCTTATCCTTGAGAAAAGCGTGGTATATCGGAAGGATCAATAAGACATAGAGCCAGCCATTAGCATCCAGAAATATATTGGAAAAACCGTTATTGTTAATGAAACCGTTCACGCCTCCCCATAGTATGAACAGTAGGAGTATCCCGAAATAAGGAAGATTGGTCTTTTTAAAAGATTTGGAAAACCTGCTAGACCCGGATACGACCTTGGCCAAATAGACGGACATAAGGGCCAGCCATAGGGCTATGCGTATGGATACATCCAGTCCTGCTTGTTGAAAATGAAAAAGGTAGCCTTGTCCTCCTATGAATAATTCGGCCAGCATCAGCCATAAACCATATCTAATATCTTTCAATGATAAGACTATGGCTGTTAAGAATATCAAGATAAAGGCGGTTTTGTTAACTATCGGATAGAGAAAGCCAATAAAAGAAAGGCCTTCCACAAGGAAAAGGCCCAGCATGATCCAGGCCAGGTCTTTTTTTATACTTTTTATCTTATCTTTATTCAAAGACATTTAGTTCAAGTGATGTTTTTCTTTTATGATCTTTTGGGCTTGGTTATATTTTTTTACTGCCGGTAAGAAAGGAAGCAGTTTATAAGTGAATGAAGGAAGCCAGTCGCTCATAGTGCCTTTTGGATGTATCTTGAAAAGCGGTTCATCTATCCAATAGCCGATATGTTTTTGATCCAGCATAGTGAGCCATAGGTCCCAGTCTTGTAATCTTTTTATGTTTTGATCCCAACCGGTTACCGGAAAATGTTCGGTTTTGATAAGGGATACGGTATGAATGTAGGGCATCTTTTTCAGCTTGGCTGCCGAATACGGACAAAGTTTGAAAAGTTTCCTGCCCCAATAAAAAGCTGAATAAACAAAACTCGCTTCCGGATGATTCTTTAGATTATCAAGCATTGTTTGCAAGCAATCTGGTTTTAGCACGGCATCAGCGTCGCAGAACAAAGTATATTCACCTTTAGCTATTTGAAAACCTGAATTACGAGCTGCCGGAGCTCCTTCATTGTCGTGGGTCAGGACCTCATATCTTACGCCAAGCTCTTCGAACTTCGGCCGGAAATTCTCAGCGACTTCCCCGCTATCGTCAGTCGATCCATCATTGACGATCAGTATCTCATTATCTTTATAGGTTTGATCCAGTATGCTTTGTAAGCATTTTTTAAGAAACTTGGCTTGGTTGTAGACCGGAATGATTATGCTTATCATAATTTTTTTATTTGAATTATAGCTTCTAAGAGGTGAATATTCGTTTCAATTCGTCTATTTGCTTCTTCCAATTGAATTCATTGATAGTTCTTTGTTTTCCTTGTTTTCCCAATTTATCCCTTAATTTCTTGTCTTTGGATAATCTTATCAATTTACGATCGATATCCATTATGTCCTCCGGGTCAACAAGAAGTCCATTGACCCCATCTACCACAGCATCCCTAACTCCCCCGCTATCCCCCGCTATCACCGGCTTGCCGGCCAGATTGGCTTCCAGGTAAACGATGCCGAAACCTTCAAAATCACCGTCTATCTCTCGGGAAGGCATGGCGAAGATGTCGCAGGCTTCCATCCAAGCTTCTGTCTCCTCTTTGCTTATCTTGCCTGTCATAACTATCCTTTTGCGCGCCTTCTGCGGGAGTTTATCGATCTTTTTTTTCAAGTATCCTCTATCAGGACCGTCTCCAGCTAGCACGTATAGAATATCTTCATCCTCCTCAAGACTGCGAGGGAGAACTTCGATCATTTTATCAAATCCTTTTCTTTTGACAAGCCTTCCTAAGGATAATACCACGGTTTTTCCCCAGAGTTCATATTTGGTTTTTAGTTTTTGAGCCAATTCTTTTTGCGGTTCTCGATCTATCCCAACCCCCGGATTTACCACAAAAGTTTTGTCATTCAGCTCGGGGTCGAAATTATTGACCAGTTTGGCCGTGTAGGAATTAGCGCAGATTATCTTATCGGCCCGTTTAAGTATCTTGGCCGTCATTCGGTTCTTTCTTGGACTCTTGAGAGCGTAAGCGAAGTCCATGCCATGCAGTATCACTGAGTACTCAAGCCCTTTCCACTTGGAAAGATGATAAGCGGCAATGCCCAAGGGTAAGATCTGGCCGACCAGTACATGCTCGGTCTTCCTTTTTCTGGCCAGTAGCCACAAATGAAAAAGGGCCGGTAGCCAGCCGGGTTTCATATACCCACAAACGAGCTTTTTATAGAATACATGGCCGTTTATGAGTTGGCCCAGCTTATTACCTTTTTGACTATGAGCTAAAACATCCATTCGGTCTATGCCCCAATAGCGAACCAAGTTATGGTAATAGTTGGAAACTCCGCCAATAGCTGGAGGGAATTCCAATGTGAACAACAAGAAATGTTTCATGATCACTTTCTTAAGAATGATCCGCAGATATGCCTTATTTCATCCTTTTTCAGGATCTTGAGCGTCAATAACAGGAAGAAATACAATAAGGCTCCGGCAGGGATCAAGGCTAAAGCAGGCGCGTATTCCTTGGCTGCGTAAACCCCTATCCCCATCAAACCGGCCGATAGCAGTATTTTGGCAAAAGCGGTCAGTATCTTCTTTTTATCTATATTAATTATCTTAAGCGCCCAATAGAGGCCCAGGACGGTCATTAGTATATTAGTGGCCAGAACAGTGATACTGGCTCCTAATGCCTGGAATCTGGGGACCAGTATCAGATTAAGAATTATACTCGCCACCGCGGTTATTATCATGTTGGCGGTATTTTTCTTTTGTTGGTCGCAAGCATTCAATAGCGAGCCTATGGGGAAATTGACAAAGACGAACAACACGGAAAGAATTATCACCTGCATTGGCAGGACAGCGGCTTGATACCCTTCTTTAAAGATGATTATTATCTTATCGGCCAAAGCTACTACGCCGGCGCTGATCGGTATCGATATCACCATTAGATAGATGAGCGCTTTCTCGAAACTCACTTTAAGCTGTTTCCTGTCGTTTTGCCAGAAGTTGCTCATGGCCGGATACAAGGAAGCCACAAAAGCCATGGGTAAGAATTGTAGAGCGAATATTATCTTAAATGATATTTGATAATAGCCAACATATTCATCTCCTGCCAAAACGCCCAGAAGCACCGAGTCCATATACATATACAGCCTTTGGAAGATAGCGAATAATCCGAAAGGCAGGGTTATCAGCAAGAGTCTTCTCATCAACTGCCAGTTGAAGACCGGTATTATCCTTATTTTGAATTTTTTTATCAATACGGTCGATGAGTATATGAAATGAAAGATACTAGCTGACAGCAGGGCGCACATTATGTAGATGAGACCCAGGTCATTATAAAGGAATATCAGGCCGGTGGTCATTACGATAATTTGAAAAAGGACCGAAGATATGCTTTCGAAAAGAAGATTGTGAAAGCCTCGGACCACTGCCCAGAAAGTGGTGGTGAAAGAATCAAGGACTACGCACCCCAGTGAGATATAGATGAGATTTCTGACCAATTGTCCGTAATCGCCGACATTGACGGTTATGACCGTAGCTAAAACGGTTAGTATCACTAAAGGTAGTTTGATAGCTACTACCGACCCCAGGAGGTTGTTGGCCTCATCTTTCTTCTTGGCTACTTCCCGGGTGAGCATATTCACCATGCCTATGTCTATCAATATGGAAAAGACCGTGGTGAAGGAAATGGCGAAATAATACTTGCCCAGATTCTCCGGACCTAAATTTCGGGCTAAAAGCGTGAAATAAGTAAAAGAAATGATCTTTTGCAACACTAGTGCAAAAGTCAAATATGAAGTGTTTTTAGTTATATTCCCTATCTTTTCCATAGGCTTTATTATATCAGAAAAGGCGTAATAAAAAAACCGCTGATCAGCCTGTGTCAGCGGTCCATCTACTAAAGGTAAAGAACATACATATCCCGAAAAAAAGGGCAAGGATCATCTTGGGAGCCAGGGTTAGGACCTTCACCACCAAAAATGCCAAAGCGGCCAGCAAGAGCACCGGGGAAAATAGTAGTACTCTGATAAAAGACACTTCTCCGTGATCATTGAAGATCATTGATCTCTCCTTTGCTTGTTTTTTAAGGTTTTGTTCTATGATGACACGAAAATTAGTCTTTTGCAAGCACCTTGTTCTTGATTAATTATAAAAAATGTGTTAGTATCTTTTTATATTAAAACAATAAGATATATAGTCACTATGAAGAAAGAGATACATCCGGAATACTACTCGGAAGCTAAAGTTATCTGCGCTTGCGGAAATACCTTTACTACCGGTTCTACCAAGCCGGAATTGAAAGTCGATCTGTGCTCTCAATGCCATCCTTTCTATACCGGAAAGCAGAAATTGGTCGATACGGCCAAACGAGTTGAGAAGTTCCAGGCTAAGATGGACAAACAGAAAGAAATGGGCAGTAAGAAAGGTAAAACCGCCAAAAGAGCGGCTAAAGCGGCTAAGAAAGCGGCTAAAGCCTCGGAAAAGGTAGAAAAGGTGGATAGCACCAAGAAGAAAACCAAGGCTTCTGCAAAAAAAGACGAAAAATAGATACTTTGAAAACGGCTTTTTGGCTATTTTGTGTTATAATGACATTAGATGGCCGAACAAGCCGTTTTATTATAGGATAATGATATGTACGAAGATATAAAGAAAAAATTCAAAGAATTGGAAACAAAGCTCTCCGACCCGGCTGTCATTGGCGATCAAGCCGAGCTTACCAAAGTGTCCAAAGAGCATTCCCGATCAAAGGATATAGTTGCCAATATAGAGGAATTGGAAAAGATAGAGGCCAATATAGAACAAAACCAAGACGTTTTGGATAATGAGGATGATAAAGACCTGCAGGAATTGGCCGCTTCTGAGATCGAGGAGCTTAAGCCAAGACGTGATCAGCTCAAAGAACAAATAGACGAAGAGCTTCATCCGGCCGATCCTAATGATATCAAAAATGCCATAGTCGAGATCAGGGCCGGTACCGGAGGTGACGAATCAGCTTTGTTCGCAGCTGATCTTTTTCGTATGTATTCTCGTTATGCCGAGGTTCAAGGATGGAAGCTTGAGATATTGGATTCCAGCCCCATAGGCATAGGAGGATTCAAGGAGATCATTTTTTCCGTATCAGGCAAGAATGTCTATGGCCATATGAAATATGAGGCCGGCACTCATCGGGTGCAAAGGGTTCCGGAGACTGAAAAACAAGGGCGCGTCCACACTTCAGCTGTGACCGTAGCCGTTATGCCCGAGGCTGAGGAAGTCGATATCGAGATCAATCCCAATGACCTGCGTATAGATACTTATGCCGCTTCCGGTCCAGGAGGACAGAAGGTCAATACCACCAATTCCGCGGTTCGTATAACTCATGTTCCGACCGGTACGGTGGTTCAATGCCAGGATCAGAAATCCCAGCATCAGAACAAAGAAAAGGCTATGCAAATAATGCGCTCTCGAGTTTTAGCCAAGATAGAGGAAGAAAGATCGATCCAGGAGGCTTCGGCCAGAAAAGCCATGGTCGGCACCGGTGATCGCAGTGAGAAGATAAGGACCTATAATTATCCACAAGATAGGATAACCGACCATAGGATAAAAAAGAATTGGAGCAATATGGATTCTATTTTAAGCGGTGACCTAGGACAAGTGGTCGATGCTTTAAAAGAGGCGGAAAAGGAACTTAAAAAAGAAGAATAAAACTTCAAATATCCAATATGGACATAAACAAAGCCTTGCAAAGAAACAAGCAACGGCTAAAAGAAAAAGATGTTGATAATGTCGACTTCGAAGCCGGATCTATTTTGGCCTTTGCCCTTAAAAAACCCAGAGAGTATCTTTTCGCTCACCCAGAACATAAATTAAGCCTGCCGGAATTGGTCAAAAATGAATTATTGGTGCGGAAAAGGATGTCGAACTCTCCCCTGGCCTACCTGACCGGTTCTCGTGAATTCTTCGGTTTGGATTTCAAAGTCAACAGATCTGTCCTTATACCTCGACCGGAAACCGAACTAATGGTCGAAGAAGCCTTAAGGATATACCGAGAATACGGAGTCAAGAGTTTTTTGGATGTTGGTACCGGCAGTGGTTGCATAATAACCACTTTGGCCTTAAAGATCCCTGAGGGGTCCTTCACGGGCTTGGATATAAGCAAAAAGGCCCTGGCTGTGGCTAAAAGCAATGCCAGAAAGCATAAGGTGGGCAAACGGATAAGATTCCTAAGATCGAACCTTATAAGGGAAGTGATGAATGATGATCTCAGATCTCCGATGATGATATTGGCCAATCTCCCCTACCTGACACCAAAGCAGGTCCAAGATTCTCCTTCTATTAAAAAAGAGCCCAAATTGGCTCTTTTAGGAGGTGATGACGGTTTGGAATATTATCACTTGCTTTTCAAACAGATAAGAGCTTGCCGGTTCCCTCGCCCTTTATTCGTTCTTTGCGAAATAGACGAGGGTCAAGGCAGGAAACTTTCCAAGATAGTTGAAGAAGAATTGCCTTCAGCGACCATGACCATTAAAAAAGATCTAAAGGATCTTCCGCGTTTGGCCATACTGAAATTACCCAAGGCCAAGGACCCTGGTCAGCCTAGAATATCACCTCGACATCAGGTCTGACCACCTCTATCCAGGTTTTACCGGTATTGAACTCGACCTCTTCACCGTCTTCGTAAAAGAAGACGGTTCTTTTTTGTGAATCAGGTTTGGCCCATTGCCCGTTGGTACATGTTCCATCCAGGCAGATAACCGCTTTGCCCCAGCCGGTCGTATTCATCTTGAGGCGTAATTTTTCGTCCAGCACCTTGGCCGGTATGTATTGTATTATAAGATTCTTGGCTCTGATCTCGTTCTTCTCGGCTGTGAAATGCTCTTTGCCGTTCAGGTAGCGCAAGTATGAATTACCTTCTCTTTTATATTCCCATTTGACTGCCATTTCATCGGACTTGAATTTTATCTCTATCTTGGGGTATGGGCTTATGACCATAGGGTCGTCTTTTTTGTATTTCCAAGATCGGAAAATATGGTCCTTTTCATTCTCTCCATTGTCGATATATTCTTTTAATTTTTCTGTTGACGTGAAGATGTTGTGCGGAGCCGGTCTGTCCTTGCTCCTCCAATAGCTATCTTCATTATAGAATTCATTAAGATCCGTTATTCCCTTAAGGGCGATCTCTGCCAGAGCTTGTGGACTGCCTCCACAATGGCAGTACAAGGCGCCCAGTCCATCAGACCAATCCACAAAGTAAGGTCGAGCGCTTCTCACCGGACCTATTTTAGGTATTTCTTTGTTCGGATCGAAAACAGCCATGAATCTGGTGAACCGACCTTCAACCTCCGCTTCATAGACCAAGTCGGCCTCATCAAGCCCGTGAGGCGGTCTGGCTTGCGGGTGATTATCTATCATAACGGCTACCGGCTTAAAATTTGCCATTTCAGGCTCTACATAAACACCGTCCAATTTCCTTCTTACACACCCTTCGCAAGGTTCGTCCTTCATTTGTTCTCCTTCTTTTGGTGCTTCTGCTTGTTTTTGGCTCAAAGGAGTTTCTTTATCCTTGGAAAATAACAAAAAATACCAAGTGAAGCCGACAACGGCGGCCACAAAAAAAACCATGGAAAATAGCATTATTATTCTCCATAGTTTTTTCTTGTTCTTGAGTATGTGTTTTATGTTCTCCAAAAAACCGGGCTCAATGATGTTGAGTTTGTCCTTGATATTTTTGGACATTTTTTGCTTTTTATTTTTTATATTGGAAGTTTTTGTCAGATCCGATGACCTACTCTTTGCCCTCTTCCTTCTTTTCGCCTTCTCCACCTTCCTTGTTGTCCTCTTTAGCGCCTCCAGTTTCACTTTCTACTGACTCAGGAGAAGGTATCTCTTCTTCTTTTTCTTCTTTAGGCTCGACAACGATAGCTACCATGCCGTCCGGATCTTGAGCGACTTCCATGCCTTCCGGTATGTTCAAATCTTTGATATGTATGGTATCACCCAATTCATTTAGCTTGGAGATATCAACGTCTATATGGTTCACCAGGTCGCCTGGAAGACATTTAACCTCTATTTCGTCAGCGTCTTTGATCAATGAACCGCCAAGATTTTTGATCGCATTGGATTCGCCAATGAAATTAAGTTGAATTGAAGCATTGATCGGTTCGTTCATGTTGACCTCATAGAAGTCCACATGGATCAGGTCGCCTTTGACCGGATCCCTTTGTATATCCTTTATCAATACCTTTTTCTCTGACTCTTTCCCGTCAACGATCATATCTATCAAAGTTGACTCACCAGCTCTTTCAAATACCTTTTTTATGGTATTATGGGCGATCTTAAAAATCGCATTTTCTTTTAAATGAGCGCCGTAAAGCACAGCTGGAACCATTCCGTTCCTTACCAGCTCTTTCGGGCTTTCTTCTTTGGTTCTGGTGCTAACCTCCATTTTGATGCTTTCTTTAGCCATAAATATGTTTAATATTAGTAATTTATCTTTGACCTAACGATCATATTCTCCATGATCCCTATCAGTATGAAAGAGGATACTATGGAACTGCCTCCATAACTTATAAAAGGCAAAGAAATCCCCACTACCGGGAGGATTCCTATATTCATACTAATATTAATAAACATTTCAATAAAAATCAAGCCCACGGTACCCAAAATGAAGAATATGGCAAAATCATCATTGATATTCTTCAGATTGGCTATAGCTCTAAAGAACAGTAAGGCATAGAGGATGAATACCATAGATACACCTAAAAACCCCAGCTCTTCAGCAATAACGGCGAATATGAAGTCGTTTTGAGCTTCTGGGAGGAACTTGAGTTGGGACTGAGAGCCGAACCCTAATCCTCGACCGGTCAATCCGCCGGCGCCGACAGCTATCATCGCCTGGTTTATGTTATAGCCTTGGTCCAGTACATTCGAGGTCGGATTCATAAAGGTCAATATCCTTTGTTTTTGGTAAGGCTTAAAAAGAAAAGACCATAATATTATCGAAGAAAGGGCCAAAAGCACTCCTAATATTAAAAAATATTTACGAGAAAATCCAGTGACCATCAATATGCTCATCCAGATGAAGAATATCAGCAGGGCCGATCCGAAATCCGGTTGAATAAAGACCAAGCCCGAGATCATCGCGGTCAGAATGCCGGAATGCACCATTTGTTTGAACGGTCTATTCTTGATAGCTCTGTCAGAGAAGAATCTGGCCAAGAATATTATCATTATTATCTTGGCGAATTCGGCAGGTTGAAGATTTACCGGTCCAAGGTCGAACCAGCCTCTGGTGCCGCGAATGGAAGTACCAAAGAAAAGTACGGCCACTAAGGCTATTAGGGTGAAGATATAGAAATATTTGGCAAAGCTTCGCAATGAACGGTAATCTATGAAGGAGAATGTGAAAAGCATGGTTAAGCCCAGCAATACGAAGACTATCTGTTTTTGAAAATTAATAAGATCGGCTGTTTCCCGTCCGAGAGCCACACTGTATATTTCCATCAAGCCGAAACAAGCCAATAAAAAAACGGCCGAGAACAATATCCAATCGAATTTTTTCAAGTATAAGTATATTTTGTTCATTTGCTTCCTGTCTCCTCTTCTCTAAGGGCTGTATATGTCGTCTTTAAGGATGTTTATATCCGGATCTATCTTGGCTTCGGTTATACCTCCTATGTAACCCGGCCAGGTTATCTTTATAGGTTCCTTTTTGTTCGATCCAAAATCCTTTATAACATAACGATTGACTCCCACTACTTTACTACTCCTGAAAAGGATTATGTTTATGGGCATTTCATAATAGCTGTAAGGTGTTTGATTCTCGACCGTGAATTCAAGCAGGTTGAGATTGATCTTCTCGGTCAATTCGTTCTGCGAGGCCGGAGTGAATTCCACCTCCCCTATTTTGAGATCCAGATGTTCATCCTCGAAGCTGTCCCAGTCGGATATGTCATGAGGGTTGAGCTTGACCCAAGAGGTGTTTTTGACCATGAATTTGACATTTTTTCTTTTTGCCCCTAATTCATGAGCCAAGGACAGTATGTATTTTGTCTGTTCTGGTAAAATGAAGTCCTTTTTGCAATCCAGCTCTTGAGAGCCCATTATAAAACAATATGAGATAAGCCCCCAATGTTTGGCATTGGGATTTTTGATCACTGTGTAAAGGTCATATTTCTCACCGGATCTCAACATGTACACAGAGGAAACACTAAGGCTTTGGGCCGCCCTTGATCGCAGGTAAACATAAGGAACCGTTCGCCTTTCAGCCATTGCTCTGACCATTTCATCATCTCTTTCTTCCAGAACCAGGAAATAGTAACTCCAATGAAAAATAGTGTATCCCCAAGATATCAGAGATACGATAGCCAGTATGGTTATCACCCCGGTTCTGAATTTTCCTCGGTTCTTAAGCCACCAGAGGCCGAAATTAAGCTTCCTCATAGAAGCGTCTCGAGGATTGTAGCGGTTGTCCAAGTTGACCTTTTTGCCTTGGTCTTTTGTTTGTTTATTGGTCATTTTGTGAACATCATCTTATGTTAATCATTTTACCACATATTAAGAGAAAAATAAAAGCAAGCGATCTTTTAGGCAGTTGCCTTATAAAGGATTTTGTGGCATAAAAAGTTTTAATATTAGCCTATTATCCCTTATGCTTATCCACTTGCTAGTTAGTTGTTATTTTGCTAAAATTAAAGAGTTATATCATTTATTTTAATTAAAAGAAGATTCATCTATGGAAAAAAAGAACAAGAAAGAAAAAGGAAATAAGGCTGAATATCAAGCGTCCGATATTACAGTATTGGAAGGGCTCGAACCTGTTAGAAAAAGGCCCGGAATGTATATCGGATCCACCGCTTCCCCTGGACTCCATCACCTTATTTGGGAGGTTGTTGATAATGGTATCGATGAGGCTATGGCCGGATACGCCGATCATGTAATGGTCACCCTGCTTCCGGATGGAATGGTATCAGTTAGTGATAACGGACGCGGCATCCCGGTCGGTAAACACAGATCAACCGGTCTTTCCGCTCTGGAAACCGTATTGACCAAGCTTCATGCCGGCGGTAAATTCGGCGATGGCGGAGGCTACAAGGTCTCCGGTGGTCTTCATGGCGTTGGTGTTTCTGTGGTCAACGCTTTAAGTACGTATCTACAAGCAGAGATACACAGAGACGGTAAAATATGGACGCAGGAGTACAGTTGTGGCAAACCCAAGCACAAGATAAGATCCCAAGGGCAAACCAAAAATACCGGAACTACGATAATTTTCAAGCCGGACGATACCATCTTTTCGGAAACCGAATTCAACTGGAAGAGGATATTGGATCGCCTGCGCCAACAATCATACCTGACCAAAGGCATTACCATGGAAGCGGTCGACAAGAGAGATGAGAAAGATATAAAAAGATATCGTTTCCATTTCGAAGGTGGTATAAAATCGTACATAAAGACACTTAACCGGAATAGTACCGTTAAGAATGAAAATATATTCTATGTTGATAAGGAAGTCGACGATTCCCATGTAGAGGTCGCTCTGCAGTATAATAACGAATTCAATGAGTTGGTGATGCCTTTTGCCAACAATATACATAACCCGGAGGGAGGAACTCATATAGCCGGATTTCGTTCAGCTTTGACCAGAAGTTTGAATAACTATGCCAGAAGTAAGAACCTCCTTAAAGAAAAGGACGACAATCTGACAGGCGACGATGTTAAAGAAGGTATAGTGGCCATCGTGAGCGTCAAATTGACCGACCCTCAATTCGAAGGACAGACAAAAGGCAAATTGGGTAATGCCGAAATGAAGACCTATGTAGAACAGGTTTTCGGCCAGGCCTTCTATACTTTCTTGGAAGAACACCCTAAGGATGCCGAGGCGATAATCGGCAAATGTATCCTTTCCGCCCAAGCTAGGATAGCGGCCAGAACCGCCCGAGCTTCTATTTTAAGAAAAGGCGCCTTGGACGGTCTTACATTGCCGGGTAAACTGGCTGACTGCTCTTCCAGAAAGGCTGAGGAATGCGAGCTTTATATAGTAGAGGGTGATTCTGCCGGAGGCTCTGCCAAGCAGGGGCGAGACAGGCGTTTTCAGGCTATACTCCCCTTACGTGGTAAGATACTTAATGTGGAAAGAGCTCGATTGGATAAAATGTTGGCCAATAACGAGATCAAAAGCTTGGTCATCGCTTTAGGCACCAATATAGATGAGCAGTTCGATCTTGAGAAGTTGCGATATCATCGAATAATCATAATGACTGATGCCGATGTTGACGGCGCTCATATAAGAACCTTGCTCTTAACTCTTTTCTTCAGACATTTCACTCCTTTGGTGGAAGAGGGTTATTTGTATATAGCTCAACCGCCTCTTTACCAGATAAAAAAAGGAGGTTCAATGCATTGGGCCTATACCGAGGAAGAGAAGGTCAAGATAATAAAGGATCTTGGTGGCGGCGAGAAGCAAGCCAAGGAAGCCGGACATGATGAGATCGAGAATGAAGAGGATCCTGATGAGGAAGGATCAAAAAAGGTTTCCGGTATCAGTATCCAGAGATATAAAGGTTTGGGTGAAATGAACCCGGATCAGCTTTGGGAGACCACTATGGATCCGGGAAAAAGAATAGTCAAACAGGTCACTGTCGAAGAGGCTGGAACAGCAGATGAGATATTTGATATGTTAATGGGAGGTGATGTTGCTCCTCGCAAGCATTTCATTCAGACCCATGCTAAAAAAGTAGAAAATCTTGATATATAAATATATTGGTCATCTATGTATTCAATATTGATATTACCCCTGTTGTCAGGGTTTTTGGCCCAAGCGGCCAAAATGGTCATAAACGCCGGAAAGCGTAAATTCACTTGGAATGATATTATTGCTTATTCCGGAATGCCTTCCGGCCATAGTGCTATCGTAGTTTCTTTGACTGCTATAACCGCGCTCAAGGAGGGGCTTTCCTCCCCTGCCTTTGCTATATCTTTGATATTAGCGGTCATAGTTATCCGAGATGCTTTGGGCATAAGGCGTTATTTGGGCGAACATGGAAAGACGCTCAATATATTGGTTGGCGATCTGGCAGACGATGATGTTTTGGAAAAGAGATACCCTCATCATCTGGAGGATATAGGCCACACCCCCTTGCAAGTTTTGGCCGGTTCTGTTTTGGGACTGGCAGTAAGTATTGCTGGTTATTTCTTGATCTAGAATTTTAGATATCATAAAACCGGGTTCAAACACCCGGTTTTTTTGTTGCCTAACTTATCAATATGTTGTTTGTCTGTTTATGTTCAATACCTATTGACCTGAGAACGGTTGGGGCGATATCAGCCAAGGTTCCGCTTTGTTTCAGTAAAGAAAGATCGTTTCCCGGTGTTTCCCCGAACTCAACGGTTCGTCCTTCCCAATCATGGGCAACCATTATAAGAGGCACTCCCTTATCCTTTTTATCGCCCTTTTTACAAGAGGTTATGAACAATGATCCGTTTTGGCCTAATACGGCTTTGGTCAACTTCTTTATATTGTTATCCAGAGCTACTACTGCTCTGTCTATGGCTTGCTGGTCTTTGCTTAACAAAACCATATCCAGATTAGCCAAAGAGATAATTATCAGATCTGTCTTTCCTTCCTTTATCAATTTTACTGCCTGGGAGCAGACTTTTGGAGTGTTCATCTCCGGTTTGTTGGAATATTCCTCCACTGGCTGCTCAGAAGATATCATTATTCTTTGCTCCCCCTTTCTCACCTCTTCATTATTATTGTTCATAAAATAGGCCAAGTAAGCGTATTTTTCCACTTCCGCCACCTTGGCTTGTTTTAAGCCGTTTTCTGAAATAATGTCTGTTAGATCATTTTTCCCCCCGGAAAGTATATTATAATTCTCACCCAGGTCTTTTTTAGGCACCCCTAAAAGAGCTATTGGGTATTTTGATATAAGTTGGTCTATATAGGGCGTGTGATTTCTGCTTATGGCGTTCTCTTCTCCATTTGGTGGCACCCCCCAGCCATCAACGATCAGCATTACGGTCAGGTTTTTTTTGCTGTTTCCTTGGGATGGTTCGTTCATATTATTTTATCAAGTTCTTTCCGGTCATTTCAGACGGTTTTTTCTGTTTGAATATATCTAAAATGGTCGGGGCGATATCGCAAAGAGCTCCATCTTTTCTCAGTTTGGATCTTTTCTGGTTTTTGTTTACCAGTATGAAGGGAACTTGATTGGTCGAGTGTTCAGTATCCACTTCACCTGTTTTTAGGTTTATCAAACCTTCTATGTTGCCATGATCGGATGTGATCATCACTGTGCCTCCTTTTTTCAGATACTCATCCGTTATCTTTTTGACGCATTCATCCAAAGCTTCGCAACACTCAATAGAAGCTTCAAGGTTGCCGGTGTGAGCCACCATATCCGAGGCAGCGAAATTAAGCACTGTTAGGTCGAATTTTTCTCCTTTAAGATCCTTTAATACTCTGCTAGTAAGTTCTTTTGATTTCATGGCCGGTGTTTGGTCATACGATTTCACCCCTGGAGAAGGTATCATTACCTGCTTTTCCTTACCAACTTTTCCGGAGTAACCGCCATTGAAAAAATAGGTCACATGGGCGAATTTTTCCGATTCAGCTATGTAGCATTGTTTGAAATCATCCATAACTATCGGCAAAGTGGCTGCCAGGTCGAAACTGGGGTAAGCGGTTAGGATATGGTCCAGATCAGGGCCAAAATCGGTCATGGCCGCAAAACGGACATTTTTCAAAGTTTTTGGTCTTTTGAATGATCCCGGATTCCTTTTTTGAAAATTATGCTGAACGAACAGTTTGCTCAACTGCCTCGCTCTATCTGATCGTAGATTGAAGAATATAACCGAATCATTATCATTTATTATTCCTTTTTCAGTTATCACATAAGGTTTAATGAATTCATCTGTCTCTTTTCTATTATAACTTTCCACTATGGCTGATTTGGCATTTCTGGCTTTTTTGGCTTTGCCTAAGACCATGGCCTCGTAGGCCTTTTTAGTCCTGTCCCAATTCTTATTTCTGTCCATGGCGTAGAATCTTCCCATTATGGTAGCTATGTGGACGTTCGGCTTATTCTTTTTACCTTTTTTCATTTTGTCTCGAGGAGATATCAGACATCCCACCCCGTTTATATCCCTTTTTAGGTAATCAACAAGCTTCAAAGCTTCGTGTTGCGGAGAGTCGCGTCCATCAGTGAATATATGGAGGTATATATCTTTTATCCCCTCCTTGCTGGCCATATCTACCAATGCCCTTAGGTGACAAGTGTCGCTATGAGGGCTCATCCCATTGGATAACATTCCCATTATATGAAGCTTGGACTTGTTTTGTTGCGTGTGGTGCATGGCCGTTTTGAAAGCTGTATTCTTGAAAAAAGTGCCATTCTCTATACTGTTATTTATTATCATGGCATCTTGTTGAACCGTTCGGCCGGCGCCGATATTCATGTGCCCAGCCTCGGAGTTCCCCACTTGTTTCTTGGGGAGGCCGACGTATTCTCCGTGAGCATAAAGTTTAGTAGACGGATATTCTTTAGCTAAAGCATCTATGGTCGGGGTTTTAGCCAGGGTGGTTGCATTGCCTCGATTCGGTTTTTCTACTCCCCAGCCATCAAGGATCACCAATATCAAAGGAGAGACAGTCTTGCTCTGTTTTTTCTTTTTTGAGGTGGCTTTGATATTTTTATTTGTTTTTTTATTAACCATACTATTTTTTGTTTAGTATATTTTCTATTTCCATCAATCGGTTGTATTTAGCCAGTCTTTCTCCTCTTGAAAGCGACCCCGACTTTATATATTCACTGCCCACAGCTACTGCCAGGTCAGCTATGAAATCATCCGGCGTTTCTCCACTTCTATGTGAGACCATTATTTTGTAATTATGCTCTTGGGCTAATTTTACGCATTCTATGGTTTCGGAAAGGGTCCCGACCTGATTTAGTTTTATCAAAATGGAATTAGCCACTTTTTCTTTAAGCCCTTTTCTTAACCGGTTTATATTAGTGACGAAAAGATCATCTCCGATCAAAAGCATCTTGTCGCCCAGTTCTTCGGTCATCTTCCTCCAGGCTTCCCAATCATCTTCAGCCAGGCCATCTTCTATGGATATTATAGGGAATTTCTTCAGCCATTCATTGTAGAGTCCTACCAAAGTGTCGGCCGTAAAATGGGAATCATCCAGCTTAAATATATATTTACCGGTGTCTTTATCATAAAGCTCAGAAGAGCCAACATCGGTTCCCAGGCCGATGTCTTTGCCCGGTTCGTAACCAGCGTTGATTATAGCGGTTATTATCAGTTCTATTGCCTGAACAGTGGAATTTATATTAGGTGCGTATCCTCCTTCGGCTCCGATATCGGTATCAAAGCCGGCTTTTTTTAAGACATTTTCCAGTTCGTGGAAAATTTCAGCCCCCATTCTTACCTTTTCCGAGAAAGGCATATCTTTTATAGGCAGTATCATAAATTCTTGGAAGTCAAGATTGGTGTCTGCGTGTTTTCCGCCATTGAAGATGTTGAACGACGGTGTGGGCAGTTTGTAGTTTTTAGTATCAAACCCATAGGTTTCGGCCAGATAATCAAAGAGCTCCATCTTAGCTTCAAAAGCGGCCGCTCGGGCGCAGGCCAGGGATACGGCCAGGATCGCGTTGGCTCCTAGCTTCTCTTTGTTCGGTGTGCCGTCCAGCTTTATCATGGTCTCATCTATTTCTTTTTGGTCGCTTATCTCTTGACCTTTGAGTTTTTTGGCTATTTTATCATTGACATTAGCCACTGCTTTAAGAACCCCTTTACCTCCGTATCTGTTCTCGTCGCCGTCTCTTAGTTCGAGAGCTTCGTGGATACCGGTGGAGGCGCCTGAAGGCACGGCCGCCTTGCCACTTATATCGTTTTCTAATACCACCTTGGCTTCAACTGTGGGATCGCCTCGACTGTCTAATATTTCTCTAGCTATTATTTCTTTGATCTTGCTCATATTTTATAGTTATAAATTATAAATGTTTATAATGAAATGACGTAAGCACTATTGCTTTAGTATGCACTAGTTATATTTATCATCTTGATCAAAGTCCTGGCATTTCTTCCCCACCCAGATAGGTTAGCATGGCTCCGCCTCCGGTAGAGACCCAATCCATGTGATCTACTACTTTGGCCATACTTAAAGCTTGGATAGTTTCTCCTCCGCCGGCTATACCGAAAGCCGGACCTTTGGCTCGGCCGGCCACCTTGTGGGCTATGCTTAATGTTCCATGCCTAAAATCCTTTTCTTCGAACATCCCTAAAGGACCGTTCCAAGCTATGGTGTTAGCCTTTTTGATATGGTCGGAGAAGTTCTTGACTGTTTGCGGGCCGATATCCAATATTTTATCGTTCTTACCTATCTCATCTATCTTTTTCGAAGTTATTTTGCGTCCAGACTTGACCACAGCATCCACAGGCAGGATTATTTTCTCGCTTTTCATTTTTTTGGCTATCTTGATGCTTTTTTTGTCAGTCAAGGACTTGCCTACTTCGTATTTTCTGGCTTTAAGGAAATTATTCGCCAAGGCCCCGCCTATCATTATCTTAGAAGCCTTGGGCTTCAAATTGTCTATTAGCTTTATCTTGGTTTCTACCTTAGCTCCACCCATAACTATTACTAAAGGTTTTTTAGGCTTTTTGATCCGATCCAGATTGTTAAGTTCTTTGATAAGCAATAAACCGGCAAAAGAAGGCAAGTATCTTTTTATGGCGCAAACAGAAGCATGCTTCCGGTGAGATACTGAAAAGGCTTCGTTTACGTGTATGTCAGCCATTTGGGCCAAGTTTTTGGCGAATTGAAGATTATTCTTCTCTTCTCCGGGGTCGAATCTTAGATTTTCCAAAAAGAGTATCTGTCCAGATCTTAGATCTTCGGCTTTTTTAACAACCTTTTTTTCATTAAGCCCGCCGGCGAACCCTACTCGGTTTCCGCCCAATATCTTTTTCAGGCGTTTAGCTATCACTTCAGTTGATAGTTTTTTTTGTTTTCCCTTAGGGCGTCCAAGATGAGTGCCAATGATCACCTGGCAGTCATAGCGCAGAAGAAAGCGGATGGTCGGCAAAGCGGCTATTATTTTCTTTTCATCCAATATCTTGCCTTTTTGCAAAGGAACATTCATATCCACCCTAAGAAAAACCTTTTTGTTTTTTATTTTTTTTATGTTCTTGTCTATTTTTTTCATATATTTCCTCCTTTATCAGTCAGACCGCCGATGGCGGAAAGACCGGGTAGCTTAAGCTGCGCTTTTGGACCCAATTATCCAAAAGCAATAGTGAAGAATATTATTTCAACTCCCCGAGAGTGATATCTATCCTATTTTCCTGACCGTCGCGGACATAGACCAAGCTGATCTCGTCTCCGGCCAGATGTTTTTGTATCACACTGGTCAGATCGTTATCCTTGTTTATCTCTACGTTATCAATAGAGGTTATTATATCGCCTTGGCGTAATCCGGCTTCATCGGCCGGGCTACCAGAGACAACAGCCACTCCGGATCGATCGGCTTGGATAAGTGCTCCTTTTTCGTGTTTATTGTCCTTAATGGCGAATTCGGACAGTTCTATGTAGTTAACACCCAAGGTCGGGCGTCCTTTTTCTTCCTTTTTAAGCAGGTTCTTTATTATCGGATTGAAATAGTCCACGAATCGGGCATCCCCATTTTTGTCCAGCAAGGCTACCAGATCCCCGTTCAGATTGAAGATGAAAGATTGATCGAAGAATAAGGATAGATCATCGGCAAAGATTATACTTTCTCCTGAAAGGTCGCTGGACCTGACCATGGAATCTTCCCTTTCCCGGCCTAGAACATAGGTCAAAAAGCTGTTCTTTTCCCAATCAAGCGCTATGACCAATTGTCCATTGTTCAAACTCTTCTTGAAGGCGAATTCTCGAACCGGCAGATCATTGGCTTCTTCCATATGAATGAAGAGGAAGTTATTGCCTGCTTCTCTTACCAGATCGTCTATCTTATAAATTTCTTTTTCTTTGGTAACCACTACATAGTTGGAGAATATGAAATCTTTAGACAAGGTGGATCCAAAATCAGTCAATATTACCCAACCGTCACTAGTTACTATCAGGCCCTCGGCTATGTTATTGTCCATTTTATAGTATTGATCAAGGTCGAATTCTTTCTTTTCTTGCTCAAGTTCATCCTGTTCAGACTCTTCTTCCTTAACCTCTTTTTTCTTAAATATGCCGACAATGCTTCCGGAAGTGGAATTTATGGTTTCATTCACTTTCTTGTCTTGCTCCACGGTTATGTTCTTAGCGTTCTCTATGATGAAATTGGCCTTGCGTAATTTGTCCGAGGAGAAATTTATCTTCCCATAAAAAGGCACGCTATAAATGTCGTTTATAACGTAAGAACGAGTTATTAGACCGCCTGCTATGCCAGCGGCCAGGCCGAAGAATACGGCTATCATTATTAGTAGTAATAGATTGGGATTCTTGTATTTATCTTTCATATTTTTATGTCCACTTAGAGGTAAATAGAACCAGTAATATGCTTGAGAAACCTATGGCCAGATACAGTTTGATATTCCGACTGTTCAAGCTTTTTCTCAAATGGTTCCTGCTTAACCCTATGATTATATAATAACAAATAGTTAAAACCAGACCAACAGAATTATAGTTCAGAGGCAACCAATACAGAGTTGCCGCTATTTCCAACAGTATGAGAGTAAGAATGATCAAGTAGACCATTCCTTCCTTGAATGCGAATTTATTGACCCAGACATTTTGTCTTAGGACCAAGATAACAACAGCTATAATAGTTACAGCCGGTAGCCAGATAGAAACACCTAGAAGCGGCTTTAAGGCGTAAAGCGAAGCTGAGGCAAAGAAAAAGGTCAAGAAATTGCCGTAAGACGATATATTCTCAAGCAATGATCTTTGTTGCTCCTGCCCGTTCAAGGCCAGTGATCCATAGCTTATCTTCAAATAATTGAACAAGAATATCGAGCCAAGCAAGTAGAGGAAGTGTATCACATACTTGTTGGCTATAAAGCTGGAATAAAGGGTTAAACTGGCTATGAATATCAATGGTAATATATAAAAATTGAGCTGTTCCCAGCCCGTCTTTCCGGTATGAGCAAAAGCGCCTATGGAAAAGATTATCATCGCCGCTATCAAGCCCAAGAACCACCAAAATTTGGAAGGATCGGCCAATATCGCCTCTAACAACAAAAATACCGCTAAGGGGGTTAAAAAAACAAAAAAATATGAGTGTTTCATAGTTTGTTACAGTTTAAGCGAATTTTTCCGCTTCTATCTCTGTCCATTCTTCACTGTCATCATCCCATTGATAGGCCTTCATCTTTTGACTTTTTTCGGTTTCACTATAAACATATTCCACTCCTGTGTCAGACCCGGCTCTGTGGGAGTACGTTGTTTTTTTATCCAATATAACCGGTTTTTCCTCATATTCTAGCTTTACCCTTCCTAAGGGCGATTTGAATATCACGTATTCTATATCTATTCCACCCATTTCGTCTATGTGTTCTTTGTCATGCTCTTCTATTTCGAAATTGTCTAATACGTTGCCTAGTATCTTTTGCCATTTTTCACTGGTCATAAGCGCGTAGTGAGTTATCTTATTTCTTTAATAATTATAGCATTTTTGGCCTGAAAATCAATGTTTGGATCTTTATTCAAGCGTTTAGCGCTTGCTATACTCGCAACCACAATAGTTCTGGCGATAGAAGTTGTGTTTTTTGGATAGTTCTATGGATCTTTTGAAGCCTTCGTTCTTTTTGAAGTTTTTATTCAAGAATTCCAAGTTTTGATATTTGTTAGCCGCGTCCTGCCCTATTCGGTTTATCTTTTCTGCTTTTTTATGGGGACTAACAGTCAAAGTCGAAGTGAAATAACCTATCTTTTCCTTCTTGGCTTGCTTGGCTGTTCTTTCTAAGCGGTCTTGATAGCAGATCAAGCACCTCTCCCCTCCTTCAGGGTCATGTTCGTGTCCTTTGGTTTTCTTTTTCCAGTTGGCGTGATCATATTTAGCGGTTATTAGTTTAAGTCCTTTTAAACGGCTAACCTTTTTCACGTCTTGCAAGCGTTTATCATATTCCTTCTTGGGGTAGATGCTGGGGTTGTAATAATAAAGGATAACTTGAAAGTCTTTGCTCAGTATTTCTTGGACATGAATGGCGCAGGTTGCGCAACAGACATGCAAAAGCAGTCTTTTCTTACTGAACATTAGCCAAAAGACTATTATAGCCAGTAAGGTACCGACCATACCGGCAAAAAAATCCAATATTCCCGGGCTGCGTCCCGGAATGACCATTTGCAAGTACTCGCCGGCAAAAACGAACAAAGAGCCGGCAATGAATCCAAGCAAGCAAGCCAGCTTTCTATTTATCCTGCCGAAGGTTTCAAGGAAATATATCATCAAAAAAGTGAACACTCCGAATAGGACCAAGTGAGCTGTCTTGTCGTAAAAGGTTATCCTATGCACTTCCGGCTGGGTGTCGGGCATAGGTGAAAACAAAATGATCGAACAAGCGATCATCCAGCAAAGTAGTAGATATCCTATTATTATCCTTTTGTTATTCATGACCAGTCTTTTCTTTATCCAGCCGGGTAAAGAATACTATTATCCCCAGCATTATTATCATTAAGGCGGAAACAGCCAAAACTTTTCCTATGCTTTGCAAGAAAAGTCCGGCCAAACCGAAAAAAGCAGCAAAGATGTAAAAGACCAAAACGGTCTTTCTTGGAGATAGCCCCAGGTCCAGCAAACGGTAATGCAAGTGTTTTTTGTCCGCAAACCTAAAGGGATTCTTACCTTTGGCCAGTCTTCTGATTATGATCCAAGCCACATCCATTATCGGTATTCCCAAAACCAGTAAGGCAATAGCTATCTTACCTCCGGAAATAATGGCCAAAACGCCCAATATGAAGCCTATAAGCAACGATCCGCCTTCACCCAAAAATATCTTGGCCGGGTGCCAATTCATGACCAAAAAGCCCAGGCAAGCGCTGGCGAAAGCCAGTGAGGCCAAGGCGATATCCGGCTGAAAATACTGGGTAGTGATGGTGAAGAGGAATATTATGATCCCGCCAATAGCGCCCAGTCCGGAAACCAAGCCATCCACTCCGTCCAATAGCTTTGTGGTGTACATCATTACCATTAGCCAGACGATTATCAATATTTCTGACAAGAAAAACTGATCAAGATATATATATCCACCCAGCGGGTTGGTTACCTTCTCTATTTCCACGCCCCCTATTATGACAGATGCCACAGCCAGAAGAGGCCAGATTATCTGTTTGCCCGGTGATAGGTCGAATTTATCGTCCAAAGATCCTCCGATCATCAAGAAAGAAGCTCCAATAAAGAATCCAAGCCAATGCTTCATTTCCAGTTGCCCGGCAGTCAAATATTCTTGGAACAGGAAGACGAACAGGAAGAAAACAGCAAAGATGGCTATTCCCCCTCCTAGAGGTGTTGGTTCTTTATGTATCTTGCGGTCTTTGTTCGGCTCGTCCATCATCTTGAGCCAGACGGCCAATTTCCCGGCCAGGATAGTAAGACCCCAAGAGACAGCAAAACAAGCGACGAAGACCAAACAGAATTCAGTATTTACCATTAGGTGTATATGTGTTATAGTTATTAAACAAAATATAGTTCTTTTCCATTTTTAACAAGAAGAAAGGAGGTGAGAAAAATGTTAGACACAACTGTTGTCGCTCATCGTGACAGACCCTTCTTTTATGGTAAGACTTGTCAGCGCCGCTTGCGTCGTCCGCTTTGCGCCATAGCCTATACCCTTAAACCCCCTGAAAAGAAACGGGCTTCTAAGCCTGTTAGCAAAGAACCTCAGGCCTTAAGGGAATACAGGGAAAAGGCCTTAGCTGTTTTGCAAAGCGAGGGCGAGGATTCTTTCAAAAAGCAGGTTCAACGCCATGGTTCTCATCCAAAACTTTTGCGTTTGCAGCGTAAGTTGGGCATTTTTGCTAACCGTGATCCAGCGCTAGGGAAAGACGAGGATCAGATCCTGGAATTTGATGATTGGCAAGATCTGGAAAGGTTCTTGGATGAATTCGGGAAGCAAAAGCCGGGAATTTTGAAATTCAATATTTCAAATACTGTTCCCGGCAAGTTGATACTAACCATAAAAGGAGGTGGTAGAGCTTATGAATGAGCTACTTCAAGGATGTCACATCTTGCCTTTAACCGGGGCGCGTTCATCTTTCCTGAAAAGGAATAAGGTGCGCGTCCTGTTTTTTTATAATTCTTGCGCTTTTTCTACTTTTATCTTAGCATCTTCACCAACTATCACCTTATCCCTTCTTTCTATATCCCCGGACAATATCTTCATAGCTATTTTATTCTCTATTTTTTGTTGAAGCAATCTCCTCAAAGGTCTGGCTCCGAATTTTGGGTCATAGCCTTCTTTAGCCAGTATTGAAGCGCCTTTTTCCGTACTCTCAAAGAATATCCCTTTTTCTTTCAACATTCTGCCTATTCCTTCAAGCATGAGCTTGGCTATCTCCACCACGTTTTGTTCAGAAAGGGGCTTAAAGACTATTATTCCATCAAAACGATTTATTAATTCCGGCTTCATTACTTTGTTCAATTGTTCGTTTATCAAAGCGGTCTTTATCTCTTCTGTAGAGGTGCCTTTGCCTATTTCTTTTTGGATATAGTTCGATCCGGCATTAGAAGTAGCTATGATTATACTGTTGGTAAAATCAATGGTTCGTCCCTCGCCGTCAGTCAGTCGACCGTCATCCATCACCTGTAGAAATAAGTCAAAGATATTAGGATGAGCTTTTTCGAACTCATCCAGAAGTATCAAGGAAAAAGGACGCTGGCGTACAGCCTCGGTAAGATAACCTTTGGCTCCATTGGCGTCGCCGATCATTTTTTTGATACTGTCTTGGTGTTGGTATTCGCTCATATCCAGACGGGTCATATAGTCCTCTTGGCCGAAATAGACCTGGGAAATGGTTTTAGCCAGCTCCGTCTTACCAACACCGGTCGGCCCCATGAACAAGAAGCTTGATATTGGGCGTTTACCCTCGCGCAATTCCACCCTGGCTCGGCGTAAACTGTTGGAGACCATATCTACCGCCTCGTTCTGGTTTATCATGCGTTCATGTATCCTATCTTCCAGGTTGAGCAGTTTTTCTGTTTCATCCTTTTCTATATCTTGTGTAGGGATGTTGGTTATTTCATTAACGGTCTTAGCTACATCGTTGCGGGTGCAGATCCTTTTTTTATTTTTTTTAGGGTTTTGGGTCGATACTCGAGTAGCCGTCTTTTCCAGTATCTCTATGGCCTTTTGCGGTAGATATTTGTTGTGTATATAGCGAGAAGACAAGCGGATGGCCGTTTCTACCGCATTGTAAGAGAAGAATATGTTGCCATATTTGGCCTCTATTCGACCTACTTTGCTTTCCAGTATGTGAATAGCTTTATCCCCTTCCGGTTCTTTGATGAGCACTCGGTTCATAGTATTGCCAATAGCGGTGCCTTCTATGTATTTTTGGTAGTTGGTATCAGTGGCTGAAGATAGGCAAACCAATTGTTTTCTATCCAGGGCGTTGGAAAGCACTTCGGATAATTCCAAGCTCTCCTCCCCACCTGACGATATGCCGATCATGTTCTCCAGATCTTGGATATAAAGAATGATGTTGCCGGCATGGCTAACTTCGTTCAGGATCATCATAAGACGCTCCTCAGCTTTGGAGGGGTCGGCTCCACTTATCAACCGGGCAATATCCAGTTCTATTAATCTTTTGTCCCGGAAATAATCCGGTATATTCTCCTCTTTTACCATCTCTCGAGCTATACCATGAATAACAGTTTTTTTGCCCACTCCGCTTGGACCAACCAGTATTATACCATTGGCTCCGGAAGTAAAATCAGAGAATATATTTTCCAGCTCTTTATCACGGCCTACACACAGATCCAACCGACCCCACTTGGCTGCCAGGGTCAGGTCGTAGCCAAAATTGTTCAAAATCGGCGTGGCTACGGCCGTATAGGCTCGATCCATATTGGTTTTTGGCTTATATTTAGCCATTTTTTTGTAAAGTCGATAGTTTTTTACCTGCTCCTCATTTATCTCGAACCAACGCTTGGTGTTCTCGGCCTTATTCTTGGTTACTTTTAGATCCAAAAGTATCTCTTCCAGTATTTTGTCATTCTCTATGCAAGAAACTATCATGTTCATCGGCCCGACATTATTCTGTCCGTTCTTGTAGGCATCAACGAACGCTGAGATGAAGACTTTTTGTATGTTTGGTGAGAAGATCACATCACCGGCGATCTTCAGATCCTTCCGATCTTCCTTTATTTGATTATTTATCTTTTCCTTAAGTTTTTTCATGTCCACATTCAAGCGCAGGAAGAAAGAAACGATATCATCGGTTTTTAAAAGGGCCATCATTAAGTGATGTATCTCCAATTCTTTATTTTTGTTCTTAACTGCCAGTAAAAATGCGTCTTCCACTACCTTGTGCGCCTCTTCGCCTAAAGCTGAATAAACATTATGTGTTCGGCGAAAGCGCTTTAATCCTTCCCAGTTGTCCGGAATATCGATCCTTTTAGCATTAAGACGCTTGATGCGCAGATTTCTCCTCTTTTCTTTGTCAAAACGATAGACTATAAAAAGGGCGAATATGGAAAATATCCAAAAATAAAGTATCAAAGGATCGCGGTTCTGCCAAAAAGCCAGATTGCCGGTTATATTTTCCCAATCTTGTTGCCAGAACCAGTAGGACAAGGAGGCTATTGCCACTAAAACGGCCAAGATAGCCAATAAGTTGATCAATATATCTATCATTCTTTTCAAACGCCGTACAGTTATGTTGGATCGGCTCAAAAATGACCTCCAAAACAAAAGATAGCCGGCAAAGAAACTGCCTACTCCATAGCCGGAGCACTGAGGACAGTCCCTTCCGGTCTTGTCGAATTGAAGGCCTTGGCATTGACCGCATTCTATGAATTGTATTTTTTCTTCTTTCTCTTCTTTCATTATAATGAGAGATTAATATCCATTATCTCCAGTTGGAAAAGTATCTGATAAACTATCAAAGCCGGTAAAGCCAGCCAAATAATAGCTATTATCAAAGCGAACATCGCCATTACCAATAAGGCAAAACCCCTGAAGATTATCTGTATTATCCTGATAAAAAAACTGATTATTTTCCCCTGCCAATCGCTTTGGCCGTACATAGGAACAAAGATGTTCTTGACCCAAACGAAAAAAGCCAGGCTCCTTTCCGAATCAGCTAAGAATTCCTTTAAACTGCCAAGTAGATTCAAAAAACCGCCGGTATACCACCACAAAGGGAATATCACCAGATCTTTTGCCTCCAAGGCCAGTATCTTCACTAGATATAAAGCTGGGTTTTTTACTTCCATATGTTATCTATTATAGCATTTTTTGAAAGATTATAAAATCGTTTTTTAGGTATAAAAAAAGAATGAAAGATAATATATTTGACCTGAGGCTATTTTTATTTTATAATTAAATATTAACTAGTCCATAGGGAAAGGAGCCTGTAGTTGGTAAAGTATGCAGTCAAATGTCTTTTATCAGGAGATGAGAAGCCCGAAGAGTTCTTTATTAAAGCTAAGAATATTGCCAGAGCCAAGAGATGGCTTTATCGCAATTTTCATATCCAGAAGATACTGGAAATAAAACAAGCTCAAGAGAAAGAAGCCGTTTCCGTCTAAGCTTATGCCGCCCTCTTGCCTACCAACATTGGTAGACAAGGGGTTTTTTATTTGACCGCATAATATTAAAAGGATATAATTCAAATTCAAACAGTTGTTCTTAAGTTCATTTTCAATAAAGAAAGGATCTGGTTCTTATGAAGATACTCCTTAAGTGCAGACAGCAAGTGGTCTGGGTGGTCAAGGATATACTCGAAAGATCCAAATGCTCGATCGAGTGGGTCAAATCTCATGAAGACGCTGATATGGTCATTTTAGAGCCTGTTATTTGGGAAATGAATTCTTTCTTTTATTCAGGCAAGTTCTATGCCGTCATTTCCGGATCCAGAGACGATTTCCCTCTTCCAACAAATGCCCGCGGATTTTCCTTGATCTGGTTTGACCGCCATCTACCTGATTATGTCAAAGAAGTGGCGCAGAAAAAGGAAAAGAGCCGAGCAAGTATGGAGTTCGAAGCGCAGCCTTGAAAAAGCTGCGCTCTTTATTTAAAAACCCCGATCCGAAAGCGGAACGGGGTTTTAAGATATTAGACAAAGAAGACTTCGCCCTCAGAGGCGGTAAAAGCTCTTTTTCTGTCCTTACCTTCCCAAGATATGAGATATTCTACTTTTTTATCTCGAGGGTGTTGGCGGATATTACCGTAATTCTCCGGATAATCAAAGCTTATCTCGGCTATTAGCGGTTCGTCGGTCCGCAAGATCATCTTGGTCGGGGTTATAGATGCGTTAAGCACCTTTCCGCTGGCTTTTTTTGTTTTTGTTTGGACATTGATGGTTTTGCCTATCCATCTTTCCATAAAAGCGATCAGTTCTCTTTTGATGTCTTGCATTTTTCCTCCTTCTGTTTTGGATCATTTGCGCAAAACGCCTTCTCTCATATAAAGGAACATTGGCAAGGCCAATCCAATACCTAATAAGAATATAGAAGCTATCGGTAGCCAAAGATATTTCATTTTTAGTCTTCTGCCCTCAGCAATGATAAAAGCCGTGGCTGCCAAGGCGACCGCTAACAGGTCGGTGCTTAAAAAGGAGGCGCCCGGGTTGGCAAAGCCTTGCTTGAATAAAAGCACTATATCGTTGCCATGAGCTTGGCTGAACAAGACTAGCTGGTAAATAAGCCCGGCCGCTGATAAGATGGTCAAGGCCAGGTAAAGATCTTTCATTCTCATTTTTATTCTTTATGCTAAGTATTTCAAGGCTTCATAGACCAGAAAGGCCGGCCAAACAAAAGCTTTAAGGATGCCTATCATCCCCATCCAAAATGAAGTGGCTGTGCTTATATAGTAGATGACCGCGCCAATTAAGCCCAGCCCGTAAACGGCGTTTCCGCCATGATTGCCATTTTTCATAGATGTTTTGAATGTTTATTATTCGAATCTAAAAGTATCTTGCCAAAGTATATCAACGCCTTCATTGGCGGATGGTATTCCGTACTGTCCGATAGAAAAGAAGGCGAACCTGTCCGGATCATCCTTGTCCATTATAAAATAAGCTACTCCGTTGCTGTTCGTGTAAGGAACCGGGCAATTGTATTTATTTTCCCATGGCTCTTGACCTTTCCGGTCATAGTCTATGCCGGAAACAAAGTCATAGCTTTCAGGATATTGAGAATTGATCAGTTTGCCCTTGGAAACGAAACACTCCTCTTTTGAGTGTTCGGATAAAAATTTCTTTTCTATTGCTTGTTCCAAGCTGTCTTTTTCTTCTTTTTCGAACATTTCGACATATTGTCCCTCAGTGTGGCTTCCCATATGGTCAGCATATAGATATATCTTGTTGTCCACCTTTTTTACCAACCATTTTAATGTTTTACCTCCAAATGTTTCACTTTCGGGGTATTGGAAACTAATATTATATTCTTCATCCTTGTAGAGTTTCCAGCCATCTATTATTTTTCTTTCCGGTCTTTGTTCTTCCTTGTCTGCTTTTAGGGTTTTTTCAGTGGCCTTTTTCCATTTTTCCATATTTTCTGTCGTATTCCTTGTAAGGTCTTCAGCCTTGTCCTGAGCCGCATCCATCATTATGTCAGCGTTTTTTTCAGCTATCGAACAACTGGAAAGCACAACAGCTGATAAGAGGATAAAAAAAGTTTTTTTCATACAGGTTGGTTAATTGGATATATTATCTTAAATATATATTTTAACATATATTTAAGAATTATAAATTTTAATTGACTTATTTTGTGCGATCAGGAGCTTAAGTTTAGCCATTCGTCTTCTTTTTCCGTGATCTTTTCTTTTACCAAGCTAAGTTCTTCTACTTTCTCCTGTTTTGGGTCGGTTGGATTCTCATAAAAATATTCTACCAGTTCCAATTGTTTTTTGTTAAGTTTCTCCAACTGCTTCTCCAGTCTATTGGCCTGTTTCATCCTTTCTCTTCTTTTTCTTTCTGCCTCTTTGGCTTCGGTGGTCTTTTTTTGTTTTACGCTTTTGCTCTCTATAGAAAGATAAAGCTCTTCTCTTAATTTTTCAATATAGTCTTCATAGCTCTCAAGTTTCATTTTGGCTTGGCCATTCTTTAGTTCAACCAAGCCGGTCGCTACCAAACTAGTAAAGGTTCTATCATGGCTAGTGAACAAGACCGTACCATTGAATTTTTTAAGCGCATCAGCTAAAGCTTCCACTGTTTCAAAGTCCAAATGGCAAGTCGGCTCATCTAGCAGAAATATATCTGGATTTGATAACAAGATGCCTGCTAGCAGTAGTCTGGATCTTTCTCCACCAGAAAGCACACCTATTCTTTTTTTAAGATCATGATCACGAAAAAGGAAGTCCGAAGCCATTTTAAGGATCGATTCAGTGGTATGTTTGGCCGTGGCCAGTCTGGTTAGGTAGTCCAATATTTGTTCTTTAGGATCGAGTTTTTCTATCGGGTCGGGGCCATGATAAGCGATCTTGGTATCCTTTGACCAGCGATACGAACCGGCGATCGGTTCTAAAAAATCGGTTATTGTTCTTAGAAAAGTGGTTTTCCCTTGTCCGTTCATTCCCAAAAAAGCGATCCTCTCCCCTGCCCTGATATTTATGTTAATATCACCCACAACCACTTTGTCCCCGTAGCCTATGGATAGATCCCTGGTTCTAAGGGCAAAATTCTTCCTTTTTACAACGTTTGGTATCACTATTCTGGTGATCCCGGCTTTGCTTTCTATGGTTATTCTTTTTTCTTCCAGTTTTTTTATCTTTTTTAAATAAGACTGAGCCTGTTTGGCTTTTGATGATTTGTATCTAAATCTATCCACGAAGTCTTTTAGGTGTTCTTGCTGGCTTTCTATGCTTTTGTTGGCTTTGACCTCGCTAGATAGCTTCTGTTCCTTAAAAACCAAATAATCTTCAATTCCTCCCGGATAATGATAACACCCGGAAGAAGATATTTCGATAGTTTCTTGGCAGGTTCTTTTTAAGAATTCACGATCATGCGAGATGATCATAAAGCTACTACTGTAGGAATTGAGATATTTTTCCAGTAACAACAAGGTTGTTAGGTCCAGATAGTTAGTTGGTTCATCCAAAAGAAAAAGATTTGGTTTTTTTAAGAGCATTTCCGTTAGCTTTAAACGCATTCTCCAACCACCGGAAAGACCGTCTGCCTCTTGGTTCAGCTTTTCTTCGTCTATTTGGAATTTAGAGGCGACCTTTCTGATCTCCCATTCTTCTGCCCCACTATTTTTAAGATATTCTAAAGCACTTTCCCCCTTTTTAAAGGTTTCTTGCTGTTTTAAATAGCCGATATGAGCTTTTTTGCCAATAATAATACTACCCTCGTCGGCTTTTTCTTCTCCATTAAGTATTCTAAAAAGAGTTGATTTTCCAGAACCATTTTTGCCAATAACTCCTATCTTTTGTTTTTCAGCTACTGTAAAGGATAGATTGGAAAATATCTTTTGTCCTGAATATTCTTTACTAAGGTCGCTTACCTGTAATAGTATTCCCATAATTCAATTAATTTACACTGCTACCCGCCAAAGCTCCAGTGCTCCAAGCTAGCTGTAGATTGTATCCGCCTGTTGGTCCGTGAACATCCAACACTTCACCGGCTAAGAAAAGATTATCGATCATTTTTGACCTCATTGTCTTTGGATCAACTTCTTTTATATCCACCCCGCCGGCAGTAACAATAGCCTTGTCAAAACCGGCCAGGCCCTTTACCTCGAATTCAAAGTTCTTTATTAACTTAACAAGTCTTTGTCTTTCTGCTTTGCTTATCCCGTTTATTTTTTTATCTTCTCGAACACCACACCTTTTCAAGATATGTGGGATTATTTTCTTTGGCAATAAAGCCTCTAAAGTATTTTTTATTTGCTTGTTCTTTTGCTCTTCAAAAAGGCTTAATATTTTTTTATCTGGTTCATCTTCTTCTGCTTGAAAGTCTATCTTTAGTTTTATATCTTTATTCTCTTGGTTCATTATCTTGCTTAGACCAAAAATAGCCGGACCACTTAAGCCATTTGCAGTGAAAATTGCATCACCCTGGCTTGAATTTGGCTTTTTTTGCCCCACTAATTCAAAGGCAACATCCTTAAGGCTCGATCCTTCCAGCTCTTCAACTATTTTATCTTTTAGTATAATAGGTGCTAGAACTGGCTTAGGTTCTACTA
The DNA here is from genome assembly GCA_964602485.1 of uncultured Gammaproteobacteria bacterium. GTDB lineage: Bacteria > Patescibacteriota > Patescibacteriia > Patescibacteriales > WJLG01 > WJLG01. Next base: position 109,309 of record CAZRQU010000002.1, read on the forward strand.
TGGTGTGCCCCATTTTTTTAAGCCAAGCATAGGCATCACCGCTGGAGCCGGTAGCCGGATATGATCTTCCACCAGTTGTTATGATAAATTTATCAGCCGTTACTTCTTGTCCGCCTTGAAGAATTATTTTGTTTATTCTCTTTTTTGAAAAAAATATATCTTTTACCGTGCTTTCTAAGTTTACTTTTACTTTATTTTTTTCTAAATTTTTAACTAGACATTCCAAAACATCTTTAGACTTATCTGAAACCGGAAAAACTCTTCCTTTATCTTCTGTCTTTGTTTTAAGTCCGCAGTTTTCAAAAAAATTTACAACATCTTGGTTTGAAAAAGTATTAAAAGCTGAATAAAGGAATTTTCCATTATCGTAGACGCTTATCATTTTTCTTATATCTTCTTCGGCATTGGTGATATTACAACGTCCATTACCGGTCATTAGAAGTTTTGTTCCCAGTCGTTCATTTTTCTCAAGCAAAAGAACAGACAAGCCTTTTTCGCCTGCCTTGATCCCAGCCATTATCCCGGCTGGTCCCCCACCGATTATAACAAGGTCGTACATGTAGTTAATTAGCGTGTTGGTTAATTAGGTACTTAGGGCAATGATAAATGATGGGCGATAAAAGATAAATTAAAAGGCTAAAAGTAAAGGCTTGCCCCAATCCAATTATAGATCTTCAAACTTCAACTGGCAAAAAAGCCTTAATTCCTTGCCTACTGGCAAGCAGGGAGGCTTAACTCCAGTTTTGATCAATTTATTTTTTCCCATACGCTACCAAAACCTCTCCGTTTTGCGTGATGGTTTTATTTGTTCCGGCTATGGATAAAAAATTGTTTTCTACATCAGAGAGATATTCTTCTCTTTTCTTTGCACTCATTGCTAGGTAGAAAGAATTTGTTTTTATGTCTTCGATCATTTTTTTCAGATCAGTCTTGCTTTTGAACTCGACCTTTTCGGTTTTTACATCTCTGAATCCTAGTTTTTTTAAAGTATCGACAAGAAATTCATTATTATTTTTATATTTGTTCACAAATGACTTTATTTTATATTTTTTTCTCAACTCACTGAAATTAATAAGATCTTCTTTATGCCTCCGCCAAAAAACAAAAAATATCCCCTCCGGCTTGAGCGTTCTTTTAATTTCTTTTATTGCCTTTTTGGTACTAAACCAATGAAATGCCGTCCCGGCGATAATTGCATCAAAGTATCCACTGTTAAAAGGCATTTCTTCTGCTCGGGTTTGTTTGTACTTTATTTTTAAAGATTTTTCTTTAGCGCTTTTTTTGGCCACTTTAAGCATCCCCTTGTCTGGATCACCGCCAATTATCACAGAATCCTTAAAGATCTTAACTAATGGTTCAGTTGATTTTCCAGTGCCACAACCAATATCAAGTATCCTGTATTTTTTATTGGGTCCGCCAAGTATCTTCGCCAGCAACTTATACACCCTAATATCATATGAGCCGCGATATTTTTGGTAGTTTTCAGCAACAGCACCAAAAGATAAAGACCTTTTAAACATATTAATAGTATCAATTTATAGTTATAAACCTTCAATTATAAAATCCTAATTTCCTGCCTATCGGCAGGCAGGCCTGACCCCAATTCAAATTTACAATAATAGATCTTCAAACTTCAATTATAGTAGAAATCTTATAATTCAAGTTTGCCCTGTGAAATTCAGCGCTAGCTGAATATTTAACAGGGGCCTGACCCCATTATGACCCCAATTCAAATTATAAGCTATTGATCCTAAAACTCGAAACAATATCATGAAAAGTTTTTAGTGATCCTGACTTATCATCACCGCATATCTCCAAACCGAAGGTATAGAATCGTCCTGTTTTAGGCATGATCACCCATTCAATATGGCAAGAAGTCCCTCCTTCCATGGAATTAACGAAAGTTTTATATGCCTTTTCTCCGTTTACGGTCATTTCTTCAAAGTCCGCCGGCCATTCTGCAACAGCACTGCGATCTCTCATCCATTCTACCGGTGTCAGCCCTTCCGGGTTTCCCCATACACCCAAGGCGAAGTGTCCGCCACTATTGATCCTGAAGCTCGGATTTCCTTTAGTGCCTCTTTCAAATACTTGATCGGTTATTTGCACTAGACTATCATCATATTGAATACTATAGCCGTATTCTTCATTTTTATAGGTTTCAAGCTCTTCATCAACATCGGACACTTTCCTCATATTCCAAGGCTTTTCACTATCGATCGATTCGAAAATACCGCACGATATACCCATTCCACATTCGCCGACTATTCTAAGGCGATTGTCCGAAAGCCACTCACCATATTCACTTCCGCTTTCTTTAGTATCATAAATAGCGTCAGACTCGATCTCGTAAACTTCAACAAACACATGTTCCCACCCTTTACTGCCAAGCATAATGAACTCATTATTTGGTGACAACTCTGCTTTTTCATAGCTTTTAATGTTTGCAATATTTTCTTCATCATCTGTTGAACTAGCTATTATTTCTTCTTCTCCACTTTCATTGATATAATAGACATCTCCATTTTCAATATATACACTTTCTTGGCTTTGTTTATCTTGAATATTGCTAGTAATATCTTCAGTAAGATCATCTGCTTTATTTTGGCCGGCATCCATCAAGATGTCAGCATTTTGTTCGCCCATTGAACAGCTAGCAAGCAGAACAGCTGATAATAGGATAAAAAATGTTTTTTTCATATTGGTTGGTTAATTAGTGTATTAGTTAGTTAATTAATTGAAGACTGTAGTTTAAAAATTTATAATTTGCTAATTGCACTCTGCAATTTGCACTTTTGCTTAACCGCAGTCTCCTGCTAAGGCACTGCGACGTTTTTTTATTTTTCAGCACCACGGCCTTTTGGCGATAGTTTATGGCTATGTTAATAAACAAAAAGCATAAAAGATCAAAAAACAAGACCTGACCCTAATTCTAATTAAAACAAGAAAGAGAATATTATATATAATCAATTTTCTACTATATCTTGAAAAACTTGACTTAATATATCTGACCCTAATTGACCCTAATTCTAATTCTTTTCTATTGCAAATATTGCCATTTGCTTAATACTTGGAGGCAGATTTTCTAACACTTTTATTTCTTCGAGATTAAACCATTTTAAATCCTTACTCTCATGATTTTTTATAAAGTTAGAATTATTAACAGTTCCAAGATAATAAGAACAATAATGATCATGATCCCCTACATTATGCAAATTAGCATGGAATGGCACAGCTAATTTCTTAATTTCCTCAGGGGCTTGATTAAGTTCACTAAAATTTATTAATTTTAAATTTAATCCTGTCTCTTCCTTTACTTCTCTTATGATTGCCATATCAGGGGTTTCACTTAAATCTATATGCCCGCCTGGGAAAAGCCATTTGTTTAATTTTTTATGGCGCATAAGCAAAATTTTTCCATCTAAAACAATACATGCTCCAACAGTTAAATCGATTTTTTTTGTTTTCATAATAAAATCACCTTTTATTGTATATTCTTATATGTTGCTCTGCAATATCTTTTTGTTCAGAATAATTTAAATCATGTAATCCTTGAAGAGAAAAACCATTATCTAATTTGTTCAAACAAAATACCAAACTGCCATAAACTAAATCAAGAACTTTTGATGGGACAACTGAATATCTTAGATTAATTGGTTCTCCTTCATTAATTATTCCTGGTAAAGTTTTTTCGAACTCAACTCTTTTTGAACTTCCTGATACTAATAATGTTTTGGTTTTGGGGTCAGGTCTTGAATTATAAGGTTTTATCTCTTATCCTTTATCGCTTATTGTTATCCCAAGTACCTAATCAACTAAGCAACCAATTAACTAATTGAAGATTGAAGTTTTACGATTGTCTCATTGCGCCCTAGCGCATCGGCCATTTCAAATGGGCTTGGGCTTGCTTTTTCACCTGTTAGCGCCACACGCATTGGCCATAAGTAATCACCATTTCCCCTATCATCACCAGCAGTCTGCTCTTTAATGTGTTCTATAGTTATCTTTTCCAGATTCTCTTTATTCCAGTCTTTTTCATCTACTTTCTCAAATAGCTCTACTAGCTCGGCTAGGCACTTTTTAGCGCCAGCAAGGTCTGATTTCTTCCATTTAAGCATTTCTGGGTCGATATTCAGCTCGTCTTTGAAAAAATATGTGGTCATTTCAGCTACATCTGGGATCAGCTTCATTCTGTCGCGGGCTAAAAGCAAAACCTTTTTTAAGAAGTCATCTTTTTTCTTATCAACATTACCCGTAAGTTCAAAATTCTTTTCCAAATACGGCCGGCAGATCTTAAGTAATTCATCTATATCTTTGGCTCTGATATGAGCACCGTTTAGATAATCCAGCTTTTCGGTATCAAAAACCGCCGGAGAGGTGGTTATATCCTCCATTTTGAATTTATCTATGATCTCGGCAACGGTCATCACTTCGGACACGCTTTCGCCGTATTCGGTTTCGCCCGAGTATGGCGACCAGCCAAGGAGAGCTATGAAGTTAAGAATTGCTTCCGGCAAGTAGCCCTTGTCTCGGTAATCTTCCACATTCACATCCCCTTGCCTTTTGGAAAGCTTGCCTCCGGTCTTGTTGAGTATCAAAGACGGATGTATGAATTTAGGTGGTTCCCAGCCCAAGGCTCGGTAAAGCAAAATGTTCTTTGGTAAACTAGCTATCCACTCCTCACTTCTAAGCACATGAGTGATCTCCATAAGGTGGTCATCTACCACAGCTGCAAATTGGTAAGTTGGAATACCGTTTGATTTTATAAGCACATGATCATCTAGTTCTTCAGCTTGGAATTTAAGCTCACCGCGAAGTTCGTCATTTACTACCACTTCCCCGCTTTCCGGCATTGCTTGGCGTATTACGGCCTTTTCTCCGGCTTCTATGCGCTTTTTGGCCTCTTCTAAGCTAACTTTTTTACAAACACGGTCGTATCTTGGCGCTTTTTTAGCCGCCTGTTGCTCGTCTCGCATTTCTTGCAATCTTTGGGGAGTGCAGAAGCAATAATAAGCTTTACCCTCTTCTATGAGTTGTTCAGCATATTTTTTATATATATCTAGTCTTTCGGTTTGAATATATGGCCCAAAATCACCACCAATTCCAGCCCCTTCATCAAATTCGATACCGCACCACTTCATAATATCAAGTAGTCTTGGCACCGCATCTTCCACGGCTCTTTTTTGGTCGGTGTCCTCTACTCTAAGAATCAATTTGCCATTATATTTCTTAGCGATCAGGTGATCAAAAAAGGCATTTCTCAGGTTGCCGATGTGTAAATATCCGGTTGGAGACGGCGCAAAGCGCACGCGTATCTGTTTTTCGCTCATATTTAAGTTATTTTAGATTATTATTGATATTTTTATATTATCACAATTTCCAAAAAAATAAAGGGCAAAATAAAATCCGCCCTCAATAAACTTGGGCGGGTTTGATATATTAATAATTAAATATTAGACCTTATTTAAAAATTTCAAATTTCAAATTAAAAATTTCTCTATTGTTCTTCTGTTTTTACATATTCATCAAAGCAACGCAAGAATCTCTGAGTGGCCCGCTTTCTGATAAAATGAACTTCATCTACCAGTTTTTCTGAATCCACCCATTTCCAGCTGGCATGATCCCAGAAATTTATGGAAATATTCTCATCTTTGCCAGTGAATTCAGCAATGAAGAGGCCTTGTTTCTGACCCTTGAAACCGGTATGTTTGCGTCTGGACTCGGCCCGACAGCTGGTTTCACCCTTACGAGTACCGAATTTGTACTTATGTATATGCCTATAAGCGCGCTTGGGTATGAATTTGTCGCAATTTAGTTCTTCACGTAATTCTCTGGTTCCGGCATCCATCAAGTTTTGCCCGTCGCGTCCGCCTTGAGGCAGCTGCCACTCTCCTCTCTCGTCTTTTCTTTCCACTATTAATACCTTGTATTTATCTTTGTTCTTCTTATAAAGCAAGCAAGCGACATTCGGCCGATAAAAGAAAGGACGGAAGAACTTGTGGCGAAAGAATTTAAAAGGAAAGATGACCACAGCTCTAAATATCCTCTTTATTCTCTTCCGAGGGGCTATGATCAAGCGCCAAATCCACTCTAGGCCGATAAAACGCAATGCTTTCGGGGCTCTTTTGGCTCGGCCGGTAATAAAATCAAAGGACCCGCCGACCCCTAAAGCCACCCTTACGCCCTTGGCTCCTTTGACCGTATGATGTATGAATTTTTCTTGGTAAGGGGCGCCAAAATTAACAAAGACTATCTTAGGGTCGAACGCAAAGAGATCATCGCTTAATTTATTGTCTGTTCGGTTTAGATTCTCGGAAAAGAATTCCAATTTTGGATATTGTTTGCGAATGGCTTTATCTATATCTCTTTTACTGGAAAGGCCTTCTTTCCAGTTTATTAAAGCCACCTTCACTCCTTTGTCCTCGGCCATTTTTAATATATCCCTGGTTAGATCGGCTCCGGTCACTCTTTTTAGATCGTTTCCGTTGAACCAAGAAGCTACTTTTAGGCCAAAGCCGTCTGGCAAAGCCAGGTCAGCCGAGTTGATTATGTAAAAAAGCTCTTCGTCATGTATGGCATCAAGAATTATTTCCGGATTGGGAGTAACCACCTGATTGCATTTTTTGGACCTTAAAAAATCCTCGACCTTGTCCAGGGCTTTCTTTCGATCCGTCTTTGATAGCTTTATGCCTAAAATATCTATTTTTTCCATATTTTCATTATAGTCTATTTATTAAAAAAGAAAAACCGCCCGCTTCTTAGCAGACGGCCATAATGAGGATCACCCTTTTAGGCGATAACAGCGAGCGGCAAGCCCAAGTGATGGGATCTTGCTACTCTCTCATGATGAGCTATCCCCAGCTGTTCCCTAAAAGGATAAATGACATCGAATATTTGGCGCTCAGCCCAGTTTCTGGCTCTCCAAGCCAGACTACGCAGGAAGAAATAGACCCGATAAAGAACTTGAACGCAATCATCATAGAATGCCTGCAGTTCTTTGCGGTCGATGATGCTCGTTAGGAATCGGACCCTTCTTAGGTCTCTCTTTCCTAGAACCTCACCGCGGTCCAGCTTCCTTTCCAAATTCCTGATAACGCTTGGGATTTGAGAACTGAGAGAACGCCTTTCTTTTTCCATAAGCGCATACCTCTCCTTTCTGGGGGTTTGAGTTAAAAAAACAAAAAAGGAACCAACTATTATACTAATATTTTAACTAAGATCTGTCAATAATACGGCTATTGACAAAGAGGGTGTTCATAGGTTATATTTAAGTTAGCACTCTTAACTAAAGACTGCTAATTCAACGGTATGCAGTATGTGGTATGTGGTATTCAGTATATAGACAAATTATTTAAAAACCACCACCTTCCCTATTGAATTTTATAATAATATACTGAATACCAGATACTAAATACTAAACACTAAATATATGTTCAATAAATTTACGACCAAATCACAAGAAGCTATCATTAATGCCCAAATATTGGCTCAGGAGAATGGCCAGGCCAATATCGAAGCTTTTCATTTGCTAGCTTCCTTGCTTGAGCAGAACGAAAGTTTGATCAGGCCCATATTAGAAAAATTAAAAGTCGATCCGGAGATCATCAAAGAAAAAGTGTTTGCCGAAATAGCCAAAATGCCTAAATCAAGTGATGGCTTTACCCCAATGGGCGCCGGCGATAGTATGAATACCGTTTCCGGAACAGCCGAGGTGGCCATGATATTGGAAAGAAGTAAAAAGGAAGCCGACAAGATGCAAGATGAGTTCATATCCACTGAACATATACTTCTGGCCTTAATTGGCATCAAGTCCAAGGCTCAGCAGTTGCTTTTGGCTGACAAAGTCGCCTACGACGCCGTTCTTAATATATTAAGGGAGCTGAGAGGCAACAACAATATAACTGATCCGGACCCGGAGAATAAATATAAAGTTTTAGAAAAATATACCATAGATCTTACTGAGCAAGCCAAGGGTAAGAAGCTGGATCCGGTGATCGGTCGTGATTCGGAGATCAGGCGGGTTATGCAAGTACTTCTTCGTCGAACCAAGAACAACCCAGTCCTTATAGGTGAAGCAGGAACCGGTAAAACCGCTATCGTCGAAGGCTTGGCCCAAAGGATAATATCCGGAGACGCACCAGAGAATTTGCGCGGTAAAAGGATAGTGGCCTTGGACCTGGGCGCTTTGGTGGCTGGAGCCAAGTTCAGAGGCGAATTCGAAGACCGTCTAAAAGCCGTTATCAAAGAAATAGACGCCCATAAAGGCGAGATAATATTATTTATAGATGAATTACATACCTTGGTGGGAACCGGCGCTTCTGAAGGAGCAATGGATGCTTCCAATATGCTTAAACCCGCTTTAGCTCGTGGGAAGATCAGAACCATTGGCGCTACCACTACCAAGGAATATCAAAAATATATAGAAAAGGATGCCGCTTTGGAAAGGCGTTTCCAGCCGATCACTGTGGCTGAGCCGACCATTGAGGACACCATAGACATTCTGCGCGGTATCAAAGAGAAATACGAGGTTCATCACGGCATTAGGATAACCGACGAAGCCTTAGAATCGGCCGCTAAGTTGTCTGTTCGCTACATATCAGACCGTTTTTTGCCGGATAAGGCTATCGACTTGATAGATGAAGCCACTTCTGCTCTGCGTATGGAAGTGGATTCCACTCCGGAAGAATTGGATAAGATGAAGCGCGAGATCAGGCGACTGGAGATCACTAAAGCTGGACTATCCAAAGATAGAAAAAAGGACCAAAAGAAACTTACCGAAGTAAATAAGGAATTGGAAGAACTAAAAGAAAAAGCCAATCAGTATGAACTTCATTGGAATAATGAAAAAGAGATAATCGCCAAGATCAGAGATTCCAAAAGGCAAATAGACGAGCTTAAGGCCAAATCGGATATTATAGAAAGGTCCGGAGAGGATCTGGTTAAAGTGGCCGAGATAAGATATAGCCAGATACCTAATTTGGAAAAACAGGTAAAAAAGCAAGAGGCTGAATTGGCCAAGATCCAAAAGAACGGTCAAAGCATATTAAAAGAAGAGATAGACGAAGAGGATATCGCCAAAGTGATAGCCCGTTGGACAGGTATTCCGGTTTCCAAGATGCTTGAATCGGAAATGAAGAAATTGGCCCATGCTGAAGAAGAGCTTAAGAAACGGATAGTTGGTCAAAATGAGGCCATAGAAGGCGTCTCTAACGCTCTCAGGCGCTCTAGAGCCGGTGTTTCTGAGGAGGATAAGCCGATCGGCTCCTTCTTGTTCGTCGGTCCGACCGGTGTTGGTAAAACTGAAATGGCCAAGGCGCTGGCCGAATTCATGTTCAATGATGAGAACTCTTTGATCCGTTTGGATATGAGCGAATATATGGAAAAGCATTCTGTAGCCAAGATCATCGGATCCCCTCCCGGTTATATCGGACACGAGGAAGGCGGACAGCTTACGGAGATGGTTAGAAGAAGGCCTTACAGCGTGATACTCTTTGATGAGATAGAAAAAGCCCACCCGGAAGTATTCAATATACTTTTGCAAGTATTAGATGACGGACGAGTCACCGATTCTAAAGGACGGACCGTGAACTTCAAAAATTCCATAATCATAATGACCTCTAATCTGGGCAATGAAATAATCAAGCAATATGCCATTGGTTTCAAGCCGGACGATGAAGCAAACGACCCGGCAAGTGACAAGCAGATGAAGACCAAGATCCACGACAAGCTAAAAGAGAGCTTCAAGCTGGAATTCTTGAACAGAATAGATGAGATAGTGGTCTTCAAAACCCTTACTCAAAAGGCTTTGGTCGATATTATCGATCTGGAACTGGACAAGGTGCAAAGGCGCTTGAAGAACAAAGAAATAGCTATCAAGATAAGCGCTAAGGTGAAGAAGATGTTGGCGCGAGAAGGTTATGATACCACTTTCGGAGCCAGACCTTTGAAGAGGATAATCCAAAACAAGATACTAGATGAATTATCTATGGATATAGTTGAAGGCAAGGTAAAGGAAGGAGATAAAGTGTCGATCGATATCGGCTCTGAGGATAAGATAAGATTATCAGTGAAATAAATTCGATCAAATAAAAAAAAGGATCCTGACCTACAATGCGGGATCCTTTTTTTATATTGAAAAACAGTTATTTTTTATACAAGGGAACAGTCAAGCTAAAAGTGGTACCTTTCCCCGGTTGAGTTTCTTCCAATTTTAGCTTTCCATCACAGGCGCTTATTATCTCCTTGGATATATAGAGACCAAGACCGGATCCGGCCGGACGATTGCTTATCCCTCTTTGCCCTCTGGTGAACTTATCGAATATCTTGCCCACATCCTGCTCATCTATACCGCAACCGGTATCTTTTATATAGACCTTCAGGAAGTCGTCCAACTTTTCGTAGTATATATCTATCTGTCCTTTTTTAGTGTAGGAGATGGAATTGTTCAAAAGGTTGGAAATAGCCTGTTTGAGCTCCTTGGGGTCACAAAGGACAGCTGGAACCTTGAAGGAGGTGTCTAGGTTTATCTTTAACTTCCTTTCCTTTACTACAGACATTTCTCGACTTTCTTCCACTAGTCCCTTTACTATTTTTGAAATATCGGTTTTTCTCTTCTCTACTTTTATGGATTCGCCCTCAAAAGCAAAGGCCTTCCAGAAATCATGGGTTATCTCTTCCATTCGTTTTATCCCCTCCTCTATGTAGGTAAGTCCTTTCTCCTGAGTAAAGCTCTCTTCTCTTATCATAAAGATCGAATTCCTGATAATGGAAATAGGAGTGTTCAATTGATGGTTGACCAAGCGCAAGAAGTCGCTCTTCATTTCCAAAAGTTTTTCCAAACGTTTATTGTTTTCTTTTAGTTCCTGAGCCTTTTTCCTGATATCCTTGGTCTGCTTTTCGACCCTCTGAGCCAGGCTGCGGTTGAGGTCATAAATTCTATTATAGAGCTCTCGACTCTCTATAGCTGAGGCCAATTGAGCAGCTATCACTTTGAGCGTATTAACATCAGTAACATTATAAAAATCCTGCGAGCCCTTAGGACCAAGCAACATCAGTCCTATTATTCGCTTCTTAGATGTTAAGGGCATGACAATGTCTATATTTTTGGAAATTAACTTACACAAACCATCTTTCTTACCGGATATATGGCAAACATCGAGCTCACCTCTAACCACCGGCTCACCTTCTTCGAAATATTCTTTTTCAAGAAAATCATCTTTTTGATAGATCTTTTCTTTTGTCTGGCATCCGCGCGAATAGATCATCTTATATGCCCCTTGGTTCCGTTCGTATTTCAGCAACACAAAAGTCTTTAACATAAACACTTCTGCAAGCTTGTTAAAAATAAAATTGTAAATGGAAACCGGTTTCAAAGTCCTGATCAATTTATCAGAAATGGAAGATATTAATTTGCCCGGCTGATAAAGCGAGTAGAAAAAATATCTATTTGCCAAGTAATAGTAGAATTTCTTGGTATATCTGAAAGCGAAGATAGAAAAGACTATCAAACAAAAATCCACCAAAAAATACTGGTCTAATCTCAATACTGACAATCCGGCATCCAAAAAGAATACCAATAGAAGCAATGTCCACAGGGAGAAGAAATACACTCCCGACTTTCTGACAACTAAGGTAACACCCAAAAACCTTTTGGTTATTATCACATAGGCCGCAAATATCACAAAAGAGCTGGCCAAAATGTTGCCATAGGGAGGGATATTAATATCATACCAAAGAAAATAATTAGTAGAACCGCCCAAAAAGGACAAAAGCATCCCTATTAGGATGTACTTTATCTGTTGTTTTTTTACTAATGTGGCCTTTCTAGACTTCTTATAGAGAAGCAGAGAAGAATAAAGGACGAAGGTAAAGAAATACACCAAATAAAGATGATAAAACAATCCCGGCTCGGCCCAAAACCGCATATTGAATTTAGGGGAAACACCACTTATAAAGAAAGGAGTGAAGACGGAGATACAAAAAATGATAGCTAAAACATATGCTCCATATATACTTTTTTTTCTTTTCTGATAAAGATCCAGCCAATTTATTACGAAATGAAAATAGGTCACTGGAGTGAATATGGCCCCCAAGTGCAATAGCCTAAAGGAAAGAACGGTCCCTTCCGCTGTTCTAGCTATTGGCCAACCGATATAAAAAAGAGACCAAACAGCCACTGAAAGACAAAAATAAAAAAAGCTCCTATTGATCCTATTGTGAGCATTCTTAAAGAGTATCAAAAAACCCAGCAAGGAGCTTATCAAAGCATTAAATATCGCGCTTATAATGAAGAAGTGATACATCTTTTTAAAAAAAATCTTCAAATCTTACTATATTATTTATATTATAGCAAGATTCGAAGATGTTTTGAAGCTTTTTCATGGAGCCAACCCAACTCCTATCTCATAGAATCTGGTCGGTTCTTCCTGAAAATAGCCCTGATAGATCCAGCCTGCCTCCTCAAAAGCCTGTCGCAGTTCTCCTAGCGGCCTGAACTTGAGTTGCCAACTGGCCGTTTCCCGAAGGATAAAGGCGCAGAGAAGGTCCTTTTTGGCCATTTCGTCCAAGAGAGCGGCGGCAACCAAAGTGCCGCCGGGGCGAAAATAACGCCTCAGGGACTTGAGTAATACCACTCTGGACCTATGGTCCATTCCGCAAAGGACCCCGACAAGTAATCCATAGTCTATGTCTTTATGATAACGCCCGTTGAGCTTCATCATATTAGCTTCTATGAATCTTATATCGCCAAGATCCTTCAATTTGACCAAACGGCTTCCCCAGCCCAATGCTTTGCGATCTATGTCTACGCAGTCCACCGATATCCCTTTGCGGAAATCAGGCCGGTTTGTCAATAAATCTATCATATTGCGACCGGGACCGCTTCCGAAATCTACTATCAGGCATTCGTCTTGCTGTTTGAGCATATCTTCAATAACAGAAGACGAATGCCTTGTTACGACCTCGTAGCGATTGCGTAGTGCTTGGCCGCCGGCTTTGGAAAGCAAGAAATAGTTGTCTATTACTCCTTTCACCGGCTGAAGATGATACATTCTCTCCAGCATAGTAAACGTTCCTGGATTCTCAGTAAGGGCCGGAATGATCTCGCTTTCAGTTTGAAAATAATCAACAAGCTTGTCCCATTCGGGAATTTGCGGGCCGTGAAGCCCAGACAAGAACCCTCTCCTCAAGATCAAGGCAATATCCTTTGGCAGATTGGCCAAGATATATCTCCCGGCTTCGTCCTCCAAAAATACCTCCTTTTCCTGGACAGAAAGTTCGTAATGCTTTTGCAGAATCTTACAAATGGACATATTGCCCGCCATAAGATTTCCGCCGGTACTCTGTTTTGTCATTTAAAACTCCTCGCAACAAAGGGTCCTAGAATATTTGTCTAAAAGAACAAATTTATTATTTTAAAAAGGTGTTTTACCACCCTAACCAATAAGTGTTTGCACATTGCGGACCACATCTCCTGGTTCTGACTGTGATTTTATAAAATAGCCGTTGGCACCGAGTTTCAGTCCTTCGCTGATAGTTTTGTCGTCTTCCAGATTAGATAATATCATTATCGGAATAGTGGTTGTTTCCGCTGTTTTCTTAGCCTCTTTGAGAACTTTTAGGCCATCCATCTCTCCCGGAAGCATAATATCCAAAAGCACTATGTCCGGGCGGTCCTTTTTCATTATCTCAAAACCCTCTTCTCCGTTAGAGGCAGTGTGGACCTCGAAATTTTCTTTTTTGAAAGTGGTAGCATAAATATTCAAAAGGAACTGGTCGTCCTCCACGATCAATATTTTGGCCATATTTTTCAGTATTAATATTATAATTATATTATACAATAAAAAGCCGTAAATGTTAAATAAAACCCCCTTATTAAGGGGGTTTTATTTATTTCAAGTCTTTTTCTATTTATTTTTATGGCGATTCAAGTCGACTTCGACTATGATATTACCGTCTTTAGGGTCATCGAATTCCACATCCACAGACTGCTTAAGCACATGGACGCCGATCACTGTGCCTTTCTGCCCGTCCACATTCACTCTCTGGCCAATGTCAGGCATTTTTTTAGCCAACTCTTCATATCCATGCTGCTCATAATACAAACAGCACATAAGGCGTCCGCAGACCCCTGATATCCTTTCACTGCCTCGATGGACCACTTGCTGAGATTCAGCCATTTCCGAAGTGATGGATTCGAAATTATCAATAAAACTGCGGCAACAAAGTTCGCGTCCGCAATGACCGCAATCTCCGCAGATCTTGGCCTCATCTCTGATCCCTATTTGGGTCAAACGAATGGTTTTGTTGAAATGAGCGGTCAGATCCTTGACCAATTCTCGAAAATCAACTCGACCATCCGCAATAAAAGCAAAGGTTATGCGACTGCCAGTGAAAGAGAAAAGCACATCAACCAGCTTCATCTCCAAACCTCTTTTGTCTATCATTTGCTTGCAGAAGTCCATGGCTTCTTTCTTCTCTTGGTCGTTAGGTAGTTTGGAAAGGTCTTCGCTGGTGGCCTTACGGATAACATTCTTAAATTCCATTTTTTCCACGCCGTCATCATCCTTGGCCTTTATCTCGCTCTCATCAACCTCCCTTACCTGAACTACGGCCCCCAATTCTTCACCGAATTCGGTATCGACTATGACCAAGTCGCCTTTGGTCAATTCCAACTCTCCGGGTTTGAAGAAATAATCCTTATCCCAGGGTGCGAATTTTACTATAGCTAATATCATAAATATAGATAATATATATCAACAGACCGCTTTTAGAAGCGGCCTGTTTGAAGATTTTTATTTTCCACAGATCTTAGACCCGCCTTGTAAGGCAAATCTGACAAAACCGGTAACATTCGCATCGCCCAACACTTGCTCCACCTTCTGTTTATCATCTTTGATATATTCCTGTTTTATCAAACAGATCTCTTCGAAATATTTATTTATCTTTCCTTCCAGTATCTTGTCGATCATATTCTCCGGCTTCCCTTCTTTCAGTAAAGTCTCTTTGCCGATCTCTTTCTCCTTGTCTATCTCAGCCTGATCGACATCTTCCGGCTTTATGTATCTAGGTGAGGCGGCTGCCACCTGCATGGCTATATCGCCAGCCAATTCAGAAGCACCTTCCTTGTCCAAGGCAGTCAAAACACCTATTTTTCCACCTAAGTGGGAATAGGCGGCCACGGAAGCGCCTTCCAATTTTTGATATCCGCTTATCTCCAATTTTTCTCCAATAATACCGGACAAACTTTCCAATTGCTCACTAACAGTAACATCTTCTATCGGTAAAGCCAGAAGCGCCTCTAGATCGGCCGGATCCTTTTCCAGAGCCAGATCTAACACTTTCTTGGCGAAATCCTGGAATTGGTCATTACGAGCCACAAAATCGGTCTCTGAGTTTATTTGAATAGCATAACCAGCTGTCTTATCATTGTTGGTTCCAACCATTATAGTGCCTTCGTTAGCCTCTCGGTCTCCCCTCTTGGCAGCCTTAGTAATACCTTTCTTGCGTAAAACTTCAACAGCCTTTTCCAGATCACCACCAGCCTCTTCCAAGGCCTTCTTACAATCACTGATGCCGGCGCCGGTCATTTCACGTAATTTTTTTATCTCCTCCATATTTTTATAAGAGCATTGTTCTCCGCAACCCTCCTTTGGATATACGAAAACAAAACGTTATTAAATTATTTAAGAGTTCTTCTTTGAGTCTGCTTCCTTTTTGGTGCTCAATATGGTCTCCTTTACACAATTAAGCACTAATTTGATGGCCTTAGTGGCGTCATCATTACTAGGGATCGGATAGTTTATTGGATCCGGATTAACATTGGTGTCGCAAATAGCAACTATTGGGATATTCCTTTTCTTAGCTTCAACGACAGCGGTCTTCTCCTTTTTTATATCCCAAACGAATAAAGCGTCTGGTTGTTTATTCATGCTGACCAATCCGCCTATTCTTTCATCAAGCTTCCCGATCTCTCTATTTATTTCAAGTTTTTCTTTCTTTGTATACCTATCTAATTTACCGGAATTCTTTTCTTCCATCAGATCTTTATACCTTTTGATCATTTTCTTAAAAACAGTAAAATTAGTAAGGGTTCCGCCAAGCCATTTTTCAACAACGAACGGATGTCCGGTTTCTTCAGCTAGCTCCCTCATAGGTTTTTTTACTTGATTCTTAGTTCCAACAAAAAGAATGGTTTTGCCCTCGCGGGTCAAATTTTCCACGAACTCCAAAGCGCTTTTCATTTCTTTCTGGCTTTTTTCCAGATCAATGATATAAACACCTTTCTTGTCTGTGAAGATGAATGGCTTCATTTTTGGATGCCACCGACTCTTGGTGTGTCCGAAATGCATACCGGCGGCAAGCATTTCCTTGACTTCTGGTAATTTGATCATAGTTTTTCCTTTTACCGCTATTGGAATACTAAAAGTATATCCAATTACGGCGTTCCTCTGCTCCAACAGTTAGACCCTCCACTTTTTTGATTTAATATTAGTCAAAAAAGATAAAGAGCAAGGATTCCTCCATTGTCTCTTGGAGCATGTGTGTTAATTATTTTTTTAAAATAAAACTTGCCTGATAACAGGCAAAAATCACTTAATATATTAATATATAAAAAGAAAAAAGTCAAACTTGAGAAGATATTGCTACAGTTGACAAAAACATTTTTTTATTTTATTTTGGAATAACCATCTTATTTAAAGGAAGAAAAAGGAGGAGTGGATGTACTTTTTATTCGATCAAGGCCGTGAACAAAGCGTCCAGATCACCAAACTTGGCAAGACCGGCGCCAACATAAGAGGGCCACAAACCATAGTTGAGGCCGTGTCCGAAATAATAAAATGGTTCAAGGAGCCGGTATTTTTGTTGGTGTTCGAGGCTGATGAGGAGACTAATCTTGAAAAAGCTCTGTCAGCTTTGCCTAACAATACCATTTATGTCAATGGAAAACCGGTCACCTATGACGGCAGATCCCGGACAAGCCTGATCAAATTCCTAAATGCCTTTTTCTACAACCACACGGCAGAATTAGTACCTAAAAACGATCCGTTCTACATTTTGGCTATTCGCCTCGTTAAGGACAGTCGTGATTATGGACTGGTAGTAAGCCGTTCAAAAAGGGTTGAAAAAGGCGAGCTGGCTATCGAAGTGGTAAGGGGAAAGCGGGTAAAAATGCCTTTTTTCTCGCCTTTTTTAGATCAAACACTGGTAAAAGAAAGGTTACAGCTGGCTAAGGTTTGACTACTCTTCAAACCTTTTCAAAGATCAAGAGACCCAATGGGTCTCTTTTTTATTACCTGCTCCTATCTTTAATAATTCAAACTATTATCCCGCCACCGAGTAATTGTTCTTTTTTATAAAAGGAAACATTTTGCCCCGAGGTTATCGCCCTTTGCGGTTCTTTGAATTCCACCAAGTATCCTTTATCCGCCTTTTTAACAGCGCAGGGCTGTTCCTTGTGTCCATAGCGGATCATGGCCGAACATTTAAGGGGTAGTTTTGGCTCTTGGCCGGCTATCCAATTGGCGTCCTTGGCGACCAACTCTTTTTTATACAGATCATCATCGTTACCATCTCTGGTTACATAGAGAATATTTTGACCGTGATCCATTTTGACCGCGTAAAAAGGACCATCTCCGCCAACCTCTATCCCCTTTCTTTGTCCAATAGTATAAAGAGGAAGCCCTTTATGTTCCCCGATCTTTTCCCCTTCTAGAGTGATTATATCGCCCGGCTTCAATTCTAAGTTCTCTTTTAAGTATATATTATGGTCATCGGGGAGAAAGCAAACATCTTGGCTTTCTTTTTTAATATATGGCAACCCTAAATTCTCTGCCTGCTTTCTTATATCTTCCTTCTTTTTACCGCTTAGGGGAAACAAAAGGTGTTTGAGCTGTTCTTGGGTAAGTGTATAAAGAAAATAAGTTTGATCCTTGGATCTATCGACCGGTCGATAGATCTTATATTCCTCCCCTTCTTTTTCTATTCTTACGTAATGACCGGTAGCTAAATATTCAGCTCCGAGCCCCTTGGCCATCTTCAGTAACTCCCCAAACTTCAAGAATTTATTGCAGGCCACGCAAGGATTTGGAGTTATTCCTTTCTTATAGCTATTTAAAAAGTAATCTTTAACCCTTTTTTTAAATTCAAAGGAAAGGTCGACCGGGTATAACTTAATACCAAGCTCAGAACAGACCATCCTAGCCCTGTTCATATCATCTTCCTTGTCGTTTATTCCAAAAGACATAAAAAGACCGATAATATCATATCCTTCGTCTTTTAAGGTCTTGGCAGCCATAGAAGAATCAAGGCCGCCTGACATAGCAACAGCTACCTTTTTATTATTATTATTATTCTTTTTATCTTTCGTTTTCAAACTCATTTTAAAAATCTTATGCTAATGATTCGAATATTCGTAAATATTTCCGGGCCGTATCCCTCCAGTCGAACTTACTTGCTTGAACAAAGCCTTTTTCAGTTAGTCTTCTTCTAAGATTAGGGTCAGAGGCTAATTGCCGTATGGCTTGAGCTATGCTTTCCACATTTTCGGGGTCAACCAATATTCCCGCCTCTCCTGTCGATTCAACCAAGCTGGAATTGGCGCCGACGATAACCGGAGTTCCGCAAGCCATAGCTTCCAATGGCGGAAAGCCAAATCCCTCATAAAAGCTCGGATAAATGAACATCGAGGCCAAATTATAAAAATAAACTTTTTCTTCTTCTTTTAAATAACCAATAAATCTTATCCTGTCCTTATGTTTCAATTCATTGTATACTTTGGTGACATTTTTATTTTTCCAACCGGAACCTCCGGCTACCACTAATATATACCCGGACATTTCCGGCATATCCAAACAGCGGTCAAAAGCGCGCAAAACGCCAACTACGTTCTTTCTGGGTTCAATAGTACTTAAAAAAAGTGCAAATTTGCCGGGCAGGTCATATTTTTCCCTGGTTTTCATTAAGACTGGATCTCCTTTGTCTAGTTTTTTGAATTTATCATTCAATCCGGGATATACTACTTCTATTTTTTGGGGCGGTATTTCAACCAACTCTTCTATATCTTTAGCTGTGTTATCGGAAACAGCCACAACCTTGTCCGCCCTTTTTAGCATTTTTTTAGTATTGAGCATCCGGTGCCAAAAATTCTTGCGAGAAGAAAAGAATTCCGGATATCGCAAAAAGGAAAGGTCATGTACTGTTAGGACGCTTTTGGCTTTTTTTGAAAGTGAAGTAAAATTAGTATGGGGAGAAAAAAAGATATCCACCCCTAGAAGCTTATCTAATTTAGGGAAAGAAAATATTTTTTGCAGGATATAATTGAATATCTTGTTGGGATAATGAGTGCTTACGACTCTACCCTTTTTAAAATTAGGTAACCTGTTCTTGATATTTTGATAAGAATTGTAATAAAAAATGTATTCATTCTTATCGTCTTCCTCTATTATATGTTTGATAAGGTCGAGCGTATACCAAGACACGCCTGAATACTCCTTGTCCATTAACGATCTTATATCTATACCTATTCTCATATTACAGACCCTAAATAAATCCCAAATTACTAATTACCGATTACAAATTACCCAATATAGATCCTTCGTCTCCCGCTTTCGCGGGCTCCTTAAGGATGACAAGCCCGAAACCCTATACTGAATACCGAATACTGTATTACATTGACCCTTCCTAGCCTCCCCTTGGTAAGGGGAGGAACTAATAAGATCCCAAATTACTAATTACCGATTACAAATTACCAATTACTTAATATATGTGTTTTTCGTATTCGCTCTCTATAAAATTTTTCATTTTTTCTTGAAAATTCTCTGCGGAGAATTTAGAGGCGTGTTCGCTGATAGCTCTTCGATCAAAGGCTTTTCGATCGAATCTGGAAACCACCCTGCCCAGACTTCCCGCGTCTTGTTTATCAAAGAAAAGACCGGTCTTATTCTCTATGACAGTTTCCGTAGCGCCTCCTTTGCGATAAGCGATCACCGGGGTTCCACAAGCCATGGCCTCTACAGCTGTTATACCGAAATCTTCTGTTTGAGGATACAAAAAGGCTCGCGCATTAACATAATAACGTTTCAGGTCCTCTTCACTTAGATGTCCTAAAAATTCTATATTAGGGGCTCCTTGAGCTATTTTTTCCAATCTTTTCCTGTCATTACCTTGTCCGAATATCTTAAGATTCTTATCTGGCATATCTTTAAAGGCTTTAATAGCCATATCTACCCTTTTATACGGAGCCAAGCGACAGCCAATAAGGAAATATTCATCTTTTTCCAATTCTTCATCTAGACTAACTTCAAGATCATTGAATTTTTTAGTATTTACCGGCGGATATATGACAGTTGAATCCTTTTTATAGTATTTTTTTATTCTTTTTTGGACTGTTTTTGAATTGGCAATATAAACATCCACCCTATCAGCGGCCATTCTGTCCCATATCCTTATGTAGTTCAAGATCAACGAGATCACCTTTTTGAAATACTTATTGTATTTGAGTTCATTTATATATTCATGAGTATCGGACCATAGATATCTTGTTGGAGTATGACAATAACATATATGCAGAGTTTCCGGCTTGGTTATAACCCCCTTTATCAAAGCGCTGGCTGAGGATACAACCACGTCGTATTTTGACAGATCAAAGAATTCCACGGCCATAGGCATAAAAGGCATATACCATTTATAATGTTTAACTCCGCCGGGCAAACGTTGAATGACCGAAGCGTCTATCTTGCGGCTCTTGTAATATTTATCCGCATTTTCCTTTTCATAAAGCAGAGTGTAGATAGGCGCTTTTGGATACATTTCCAAAAGTTGTCTGAGAACTTTCTCAGCTCCTCCGTCTTGAGCTAAATGGTCGTGTGCCAATGCTACTTTCATAGTTTACAACCCGTTATATGATACTAAATATTTTTTATTCGGCCTTTCTGCTTCTAATAACAGCAAAAGGTGTTCTAAGAAGGATGGCCAGATCGAGCAAAAAAGACCAATTTTCTATATAATAAGTGTCTAATTTCACCTCTTCTTCGAAGGATAGATCGCTACGACCTGATATTTGGGCCAATCCGGTAATACCCGGCTTTATGGTAAGCACCTTCTTATGGCGATGTTCATATTTTGCCACTTCCTCGGGGAGATGAGGACGCGGGCCGACCAGACTCATCTTGCCGATAAAGACCAAAAAGAGTTCTGGCAATTCATCTATACTAAATCTTCTAATGATCTTGCCCACTCTGGTAACGCGGGGATCGTCCTTTATTTTTACCAACGGTCCGTCTTTACGCAAATTATTCTGAGAAAGCTCATTATAACGCATATCATCGCATTTATCTATCATCGATCTGAATTTGAAATAATTGAAGAGTTTACCTCCCTGGCCAACCCTCTTTAAGGGTGAACCGTCATCCTTGCTGGTAAAGAAGATCGGGCCGTGCGAATCAAGCTTTATGGCTATGGCAGTAATAAGCATTAAAGGAGATATCAAAATTATCAAGATAGACGAACCAATAACATCAAATATCCGTTTGACTATCCTGCCCCAGCCATCCAAAGAAGTCTTTTTCACCTCTACCACAGGAATGCCGGCCAACTCCATAACTTCGGTCTTTAAGACCTTAGTGCCTAATAGGTCGGCTACATATTTGAATGAAAGGTGGTGCTCATCGGCAAAATCGTAAAGGCGAAGTATTTCTTTCTTGCTTAGATTAGGATCTGATTGTATAACTTCGTCCACTTCTGAATTCTTAAGATACTGCTCGACTTCCTCGGAAGTCTCCATGGAAAAATCCTTAACCCTTTTAACTATCCTAAAACCGAAATTCCTATCAACAGAAAATTTGTTGACCAGGTTATCAGCGGTCTTGGAAGCACCGACCAAAACAGCTTTTCTTACACCTATGTCGTGAGTGAAAAGTAATCTTTGCACCCCCCTTATCAATGCTCTACCTATTGAAACATAAACTATGGCCAAGATCCATCCGACCAGGACTATGAAGCGGGAATCAAAAAGTTCTCGCCTAATGAATATAAGTATCACGACTGCCATCAAACCCGTGGAGCAGGCTGATACCACTCTATAAACCTCTCTTATCAATTTACGAGCTGTTCTTATATTATAAAGACCGGCCAAAGCAAAGATCACCAGCCATAAGAAACCCACTATGACCACAGCCTTAAAATACTGGTCAAAGGGCAATTCGAATATCACCGGCCTGATGTCCCGGGTGAATTCGGAAAAACGTATATAATAAGCGGTGATGCCGGCTAGAATTATCATCAAAAGATCTATTGGCACCAGTAAGAATGATAGAAGTAATTCTGAACGTTTCATTTCTAAAATAAGCAACGCTTTAAGCGTTACGTTTTATGAGTTATAAATTTGTTGATCTCACAGAGATCAGGGCAAGCTGTAAGCCGGATCCTGTCTAGTATGGTCATTTATCTAGGCAATCTGTTACCAGAATGCTCAAGCGAGCCACTTTTCTTCAACCCCTAAAAAGAGATTGGTTTGCTCTTGCTCCAGATGGGGTTTGCCACGCATCCCTGTCACCAGGGAGCGAACCGAGTAGCCAATGCTAATTAGGATATCCCAAGAATTAACATTCACACCCCGGAACTTTTCACCTTTCCCCAACGCCCCGCATTGAATTCTCAATTTTTTTGATATTTGTTATTTAAAATTTGAGATTTCAATGCGAAGCATTGAGTAGTATTGTCTCTGCGGCACTTTCCGTAGGGTTTCCCCTCGTGGGCGTTACCCACCATCTTTTTTCCCTTTCCGGTTAAAAACCAGAAAGAGGGAGTCCGGACTTTCCTTCCTTTGTAATAAAAACAAAAGGTGACCATCCGCTCACCCTGATTTCAGTGAAATCTATGCTAATAATAGCATATATGGAGAAAAAAGTCAATTTAAAAACCTTTCACTCCTTATTTTAGTTCATTCATTAATTTACTATAGAATTCAAGATTGTTCAAGGTGGCTAAGCGCGGCCCCAGGGGGTCATTTACCTTGAACAGATGATGAAGAAAGGCCAAAGAATTATCTTTTAATTCCTTGCTTTTACTTTCTTTATTTATTGGCCTAATATCAGCAGAGAATTTAGAATTATTTATATTGATGCTCCCTTGACCGGAAAAACGAAAAAGACGGCCATGCCGTCCCTCCCTGGTCGGGATCACGCAATCGAACATATCCCAACCCATTTTAGAACATTTTTTTATATCTTTGAAGGTTCCCACCCCTAGGGCGAATTTAAGTTTGTCATCTGGTATCAACTGAGCTGTATATTTAAGTATATCCGAAATAAAACGACCATCGTCATCCACTGGACGGCCTCCGAATCCGTACCCGTCAAAACCTATACTTAAAAGCCCCTGGGCGCATTTCTTCCTTAGATCTTTGTGAAGCGCCCCCTGGATCACTCCAAACAAGAGAGGTTTCTTCTTGCCGGTAAGCTCCCTCTTCTTTATTTGTTTTTCGTATTCCTGTTTACAACGTTTAGCCCAAGTAATAGTTCTGTCAACAGATCGTTCTATCTCTGTTTTAGTGTGGCCGTAAGGCGAGCAGTCATCCAGTACCACCATCATATCAACCCCTAAGTCGAATTGTATTTGGATAGATCTTTCCGGAGTAAGAAGATGCTTGGATCCATCCAAGGGCGAACGGAAAAACGCCCCCTCGTCGGTGATCTTACCCATTTTAGGGTTCTTGTGTATCAAAGAAAACACTTGATAGCCACCGGAATCAGAAAGTAAAGGGCCACTGTACCCCATAAAAGAATGTATCCCTCCGAACTTTTTGATCACTTTAAGACCTGGCTGAAGATACAAGTGGAAAGTATTGACCACGCAGGCCTTAATTCCCGTATTTTCAAGTTCGCTCACAGTCAAACCTTTTACCAAAGCTCTGGTGGCATCTGGCATAAAAAATGGGGTTTCCAATTTTCCATGAATTGTTTTAAGCATCTTCATATCAAGAAAAGCCGATCCCGCCTGAAAAAAATGGCGCGAACGGCCTTTTTTATTCATAATTCCTTGCTCAAGGTCGTCTTTCCCTGGATGTTTCGAATGATTCCCGGCAGAAAACCTGGTCCTCGCCTGAAAGTATTTCGCAATCCTTATACTATTATTTTTTTATTTTCTATCTAGTGTTATAATCATCTGCGGTTAAAGGATCATTCCCCGCCTCTATCTCTTCCCAATCGCTCATTCCATCCTCGTCAGTGTCGACCTTATTCGGATCAGTTCCGTATTCCCTCTCTTCGTCATCATAAAGCCAGTCTCCATCCGCATCAGATCTTGAATCATCTTTTATTATATTAAAAACCAGAATATCTCCATTCTTTTTTCTTTCAACTACTTCCACCTCGAAATCATCCCTTATTCCCAACTGTTCTTTTTCTTCCCCGTTTGCCTTTTTTTGCTCTTTGGTCATCTTTTCAGTAGTTAATACGTCCTCTTCTTTTTGCGCTTTTTTTATCTTGTCTTCCATAGTAAGACCTTCTTCCTGTTGATTTTTTTCTTCTTCTACACTTTCTTCGACGACATTATCTTGTTTTGCTTCTTCGGACACTTTTTTGTTGATTATCTCATATTCAAACGCTTGTTTTTGATCCTTGTCTATTCTAGCTAAAATAATAACAAAAATAATTATTATAGCTACAAAAAGAACCAAAGGAGCAACCACCATAATGATCTTCTTTTGTTTTTCGTTTTTAAGCTCTTGTTGCTCGTTGTTGTATTCTTCCATAGTGTTAATATTAAATAGTATTGATATTAATATGTAGGCTCAGGAGTGGTGTAGCTATCTATATCGGTTATACCAAAATCGGTTATGACACCACCTGAAACAGTTGGGCGGAAAGAAAATACTTCCCAGGCTTCCTCGGAGCTATTTATAGCAGTATATGCTCTTTCCAAAACCGCTTCTCCTCCAACTCTCCTAAACACTCTCACGTCCATATTGGGAGTGAAATTCTTATTACTATAGCTATCTATATAATAATGATAAGTGGTTCCCGGATTTACAGCATCTATAGTAACGGTCTCATGGCCGATGTCCCCACAATTATCAACATCCATACTTAAGCTACCTCCGATCTGATTTGGACATCCTGGCTTGCAAGTGCAACCAGTGGTTACATAGTAAAGATGATGCGGACCGAATTTTATATGAGTGTCCATTATCTTCATTGATGGATCATCAGAGGTCATAGTCATAATTATAGCCCCTAAACCATCCCAATCCGAGGGAAACATATAATATTGCAGGTCAGTCAAAGTCCCGGAAAGATTTATATTATCGTTACCATCTCTGAAACCAGTTTTGGAAAAATTTATTTCCAGATCAGTTCCGCCCTTATGAGGCATATCCATAGTAAAATTACCTGAAGAGTCAGTGGTGCCTGTATAGGTTCTACCGGCTAAAGTGACTGATATTTGCACGCCAGACAAATTATCATAATTTAAAGCGTTTTTTATATTTCCAGATACTGAATCCAGATAAAAACAATCTGTAGTATCAAAATCACAAGAGCTTGCTTGACAGGTCAAATCACCCTCATCAAAGGTCCTGCCAGATATACCGCCTATAAGATCCTGGCAAGTTCTTCCGCCAAGAATATCATTCCCCTCTTCGTCGACTTCACAAGACTCATTATTGTTCAAATAACCATCACCGCAAACAAACTGACAACCAGTACTCTCAGTATTACAACCATCATTGGTTTGTTCGTTGCCATCATCACATTCCTCAGATATCCAGCACGGGGTATCGGAGTCGTCTTGAGTATCAAGATTTCTGCAAGACGGTTTGTCGGCTCTAACCTGATCGTCTTCCGGGACAATGTTCATCTTCCAGTAACCACCGGTGCCTTCACCGTCGTTTAACATACCGTCCCCGCAGGTCCAGTAGCATCCACCCTGAGTATCACAGCCGTCGTTAGGTATATCATTATTGTCATCGCATTGTTCTTTGTAATCCTCTCCGCTATGTTCAAGCTCGACCGCGGCGCCATCGCCATCCACAGACCACTTGTAAAGGGTTTCTACACCTTTTTCCGGGTGTCCGTCCTGAACCAAGCCATCATCGCAATAACCGTCGCTTTTGCCAGTACAGTTGTCTTTACAGCCGTACTGCCAGGAAACATCTGATTCATGCGGTCGAGGCACACCGTCGCCATTGTCGCAGTCTTCGTAGCCGTCGTTGCCGGGACCATTC
>CAZRQU010000003.1:0-13279 GCA_964602485.1 uncultured Gammaproteobacteria bacterium
TGCCCCTGAATGGAGCGAAGCGGAATGAACGGGGTGGCAACAAATTTTGCATAACAAATTATATGCGAAGTTGTTGTTATTTTGTTAAAAATTAGTTAAAATTATTATATAAATTTTAATCCATAGGACGGGTATGGATACAAGTTATACAAAAAATCGCTATTCTTATAATAGCCAAAATCCTTTAGAAAAATTAAAGCAGGAAATGCGCCTTAGGATGTTTAGTCCCAAAACCATCAAATCCTACCTTTACTATACCACTTTTTTTCTTAATTTTACAAGGAAAAGCCCAACCAATATCAATCAAGACGACATTAGGGCTTATTTAGATAATTTTTGCAATAAAAATGTTTCTTCCTCTACTTTAAACACCGCTTATAGCGCTTTGAAATTCTATTTTGAAAAAATTCTTTGCCGTAAATTCTTTTTTAACCTGCCCCGGGCCAAAAAAGATAAAAAACTACCAATCGTGCTTTCCAAAAAAGAAATTTTGGAAATCATCAACGCTTGCGAGAACATCAAGCACAAATTGATCATCCAGATCCTTTATTGTTCCGGCTTGCGCGTCAGCGAGGTCATTAATTTGAAAATAAACGACATAGATCTCAACAGAAAATCAATTCATATCAAAGGCGCCAAGGGCAAAAAGGATCGGATCACCATTATATCGGAAACTGTTTTAAATAATATTGATAAATATTTACAAGAATGGCAACCACTTGAATATGTTTTTGAATCTATGCGTGGGGGCAAGCTCACTACCCGGACAGTCCAAGCCATTGTTTCACAAAACACCCGAAAAGCTCACATTTTTAAAAATATAACTCCGCATACTTTCCGCCACAGCTTTGCCACTCATCTTTTAGAAAGCGGGTTGGATATCCGTTATATTCAAGTACTTCTCGGTCATTCTCGCTTGGAAACCACCCAAATATATACCAAGGTGGCAACCACGCAATTTGATAAGATAAAGGATTTGTTATAGAATCAAGACTGGATTCCTCCCGCCTTGGCGGGACGGGGATGACGAAGGAAGAGTGGGAATGACAAAAAACAAAGGGTATGACGAGGAAAAATAATTATGCTTGGACTGGATAAAGAAAACACATTATTCTCTTGTGGCCATAAAACTATCTGCGGTTTGGACGAAGCCGGGCGCGGCCCCTTAGCCGGACCGGTGGTGGCCGCGGCTGTTTCTTTGGATCCGGAAACCTGCTCAAGTTTGGCCAGCCAAAAACTTTTAGAATATATCAAGGATTCCAAAAAGCTCACTGCCAAAAAAAGGGATGAGCTTTTTGATTTTATACAAAACAATTTTTGCGAGGTTGGCATCGGCATCTGTGGCCACGAAACCATAGACAGAATAAACATATTGGAGGCCACCTTTTTGGCCATGAAGAAAGCTATCAGCGCGCTTAAACAAAAACCGGAGTTCGCCATGTTGGATGGCAAGTTCATGATCCCGAACTCCAGCTTAAAACAAGAAGCGGTCATAAAGGGCGATGATCTGGTTCTTTCCATAGCCGCCGCTTCCATAATCGCCAAAGTGGCCCGCGACCGAATGATGGATGAATTCCACCAACAATATCCGATGTACGGCTTTGATCAACACCGCGGCTACGGCACTAAATTGCACATGGAGGCAATCGCCAGCTACGGTCCCTGCCCTATTCATAGAAAAAGCTTCGGCCCCATAGCCAAGCTCTGCCAATAAAAAAGAGACTTTTCTAAAGTCTCTAATTAAGGCTGAATATCGGAAAACCGCAAGGCGAATTGTCGACATCAACGAATAACACATTCTTGAATTTGTCCTTTTGCGCCATTTCAGCCATGACCGGATCCAAAGGATTGGTTCCTTCGTTGTCATAAAGAGCGAACAGATTCACTTTATGACCAGAGATCGCTCTTTCCAACACATCTTCTATTAGGATCAAGTAGTCCGAATTTTCCAGACATCCTTCTCCAAAAAAGATGTAGCCTATGTCATTCCTGTCATTCTCCCACTGATCCATAGTGTCGGCCAAACCGATCGCTATCTGGAAATCGTCCGTAAAATCGACTAATTCCTCGCAGATATCCCCTATCTCCTCTTCTTCAACTTCATGATCAAAGATCAACAAAGCTCTCTTTTTTGCTTCAAAGAACATAACACCTCCTTGTTATTTGAAAAATAACGAAGTATCCCACTATATCATAAACAATAGGATAGAATCAAGTGGTTTGACTTCTTGGGCAAAAGAGTATAATATTAAATAAAACCTTTGAATTTAGGGCTAATTTTATTTATTTTTTTATATGAATGTAACCGAGCTAGCTAGAAGATTGAAAATAACCCCAAACGAGCTGCGCGAATATCTTCCGCAGATGGGTTTTAATATTGGTCAAAAAGCCATCAAGGTGGACAATCGGACCGCTCAGAAGATAATCAAAGGCTGGCCCAGTTTTAGAGACAAACTACGAAGGGAGAAAGAGAAGGAAGAAAAAGAGAAAGAAAATAATAAAGAAGAGCTGGAAGTTGCTAAAAAGGTGAAAGTTCCTAATTTTATAACTGTCCGCGATCTGGCTGAATTGGCTCAAATACCGGTCAACAAAGTATTGTCCGAACTCATGAAAAACGGCGTCTTCTCTTCTATGAACGAAAAAGTGGACTTTGATACTGTCTCCATAATTGGAGACAACTTAGGGATAGAGGTTATAAGAAAAGACGATGAGGACGAAGAAGATGAAGAAGATGAAAAGATAAACAAGATATTGAACGAAGAAAATGACAACGATCTTAAAAAAAGACCTCCGGTAATAGTGGTAATGGGTCATGTAGATCATGGAAAGACCAAACTTTTGGACACTATCAGAAAAACCAATGTTATAGCCGGAGAAAGCGGAGGCATCACCCAGCATATCGGAGCTTACCAGATAGAAAAGAACGACAGATTGATCACTTTTGTTGATACCCCCGGGCATGAGGCCTTTACGGCCATGAGAAGCCGTGGCGCCAAAATAGCTGATGTGGCTATCTTGGTAGTAGCAGCTGATGATGGAGTCAAGCCACAAACAGTAGAAGCTTACAAGATAATCCAAGCTTCTGGCATACCTTTTGTGGTGGCTATAAATAAAATGGATAAAGAAGGGGCTGATATAAACCGAGTAAAGCAAGAACTCTCGAGCAAGTTGAATATAATCCCGGAAGATTGGGGCGGAAAAACCGTCTGCTTACCGATCTCCGCTTTAAAAGAGGAAGGTATAGATGATATTTTGGAAACCATCCTTTTACTCACAGATACCGAAGCTGAAAATGTAGTGGCCAACCCGAAAAGCAAGGCCGTTGGAACAGTGATCGAATCTCATGTAGACAAGAACACGGGGCCCGTGGCCACTATCTTGGTACAAAACGGAACGCTTAACATAGGCGACCAATTCTGCATACAAGGAAAGATCTGCGGTAAGGCCAGGTCGCTCAAAGACCATACCGGCCAAGACATAGAAAACGCCGGCCCTTCCACTCCAGTCAAGATAATCGGACTTAAGATAGCTCCAGCTGTTGGTGAAATATTAAAAGTTGGAGAAGGAGAAAGAGTTAAAGGTGGGTTCAGCAAACTATCGAAGAAGCCAAGCAGCGTCTCTGCCAGCGTTGCTGAAGAAAGCGAAGAGGACCCTGTAAAAAAATTCAATTTGGTTCTCAAAAGCGATGTTTTTGGTTCAGCTGAAGCCATAGAAGAATCCTTGATGAAAATAAACACCGAGGAGGTAAAAGTCAAATTGATCTACAAAGGACTAGGCAATATACTTGAGGGCGACATAGCCCGAGCCGAGGCGGCTGAAGCTGAAATAGTGGGCTTTAATGTCAAGGTAGCCAATCAGGCCGAAAGCCTGATCAGAGAAAAAGACATTAAAGTAAATACTTTCAACATAATATACGACTTAATAGAATACGTAAAAACCGAAATGCAGAAATTGGTAACTCCTAAAGTGGAAAGGAAAGAATTGGGAAGACTCAAAGTTCTGGCTATATTCAGGACCGGTAATGATAATCAGATAATTGGAGGCAAAGTTCTGGATGGCTCCATTAAACCGGCGAAAGTAGAGGTTATTCGCGATAAGGAAATAATAGCCGAAGGAGAGATCTCTCGCTTACAAGCTGGTAAAGAAGATGTAAAAGAAGCTCAGCAGGATCAAGAATGCGGAGTTCAATTCGAAGGAAAGCCGGTTATTGCTGAAGGAGATATAATAAACTTCTACGAAAACAAAGAAATAATCAACAAACTATAATATGGGCAGAATGGAACAAGTCAACGAACTGTTACATCAGCACTTGGCCGAAATAGTCAATCAGGAAGTAAAAATAGAAGACGGACTTATAACCATCTCTTATGTGGAATGCTCTCCTGATCTGGATAGCGCCAAGGTTGCCATTTCAGTATTACCTGACAAGCTGGTTGGAACCGCTTTAAAAAAATTAAGAGCGCACTCCGGAGAGATAGTAAACGCTTTATCAAAGAAGATAAAATTAAAAAGGACTCCAAAATTGAAATGGGTATTTGACCCAAGAGAAAAGAATGCTTCCGCTTTGGATGAAATATTCGAACAAATAGAAAAAGAAAGAGAAGAACAATAAAAGGACCTCATTTCAAAAGGTTCTTTTTTGGTTAATGGATGATATATGAATATTCAAGAAAAATACAAATTAGCTTACGAAAAAATAAAACAAGCCAAAAACATACTTCTAATAACCCATGAAAGGCCAGACGGGGATGCCTTAGCTTCTGTTTGCTCAATGTCGGTATTCCTTGAACATATAAATAAAGATTTTTTCATCTACTGCCATGACAAACCATCTTCTATATTCAACTTTCTTCCGAATGTAGAAAGAATAAAAGATAAAAAACCAAATAACTGGGAAAGGTTCGATCTGATAATAATAATGGATTGTGGGGCCGTATCCAGGACCAAGGCCGAAGAAGAACTTACATCAGGTCCGGCAAAAGGATATATAATAGAGCTGGATCATCATCCGGCAGTGGACAAATATTCCGACCTAGAAATAAGATCACCAAAAACATCTTCAACAGCCGAACTTCTTTTTAATTTCTTTAGAACTAATGGAATAAAGATAGATAAAGACATGGCCACCGGCATTCTGACCGGCATTCTGACCGATACCATAAATTTTCTTAATCCTTCCACCACGGCCGGAACCATATCCATCGCCTCGGAAATGCTTTCTTGCGGAGCCCATATGCCAAAGATAAACCGCTTCGCTTGGAAGAATAAGAACATTGGATCAATGAAAGCGCTAGGAAGCATATTGGACAAATTAAAAGTCAACAAAAAATATAATTTTGCTTTCAGTTGTTTGACCTACGAAGAAATGCAAGTTTTTAAAGGATCGGAAGAGACCTTTGACTCGGTTATGAATTTCTTGACCAATATGGATGGTGTTCGCGCCATCATGCTCTTGCGCGAAGAAAAGCCGGGAAAGATAAAAGGCAGTTTGCGCACCAATTACCCTAATGTAGATGTTTCCAAACTGGCCAAACACCTAAACGGCGGAGGGCATGCCAAAGCCTCTGGATTCAAAGTGGACGGTCACATAAAAAAAACCGCCTCAAGCTGGCGGATAGTGGATGGTTAATTAGTTACTTAGTGTATTGGTTAATTAGGGACCAGACAAAAATAAACACCTAATAAAGCAGCTAACCAATTAACTAATTTTTTTGTTCTTCTCTCTCCACTCCTCTATTTCCTTATGGTTTCCGCCCAATAAGACCTCGGGCACTTCCATCTTCTTACGACCGGCCTTGAACATGGCCGGTTTTGTATATTGAGGATATTCCAAAACTCCCTTTTTACTATGCGACTCATCCTTGGCCGACTCCTTGTTGCCCAAAACTCCCGGCACTAAACGAGTAATAGAGTCTATCATTACCATTGCCCCCAGCTCCCCTCCAGTTAAAACATAATCACCAATAGATATCTCTTCATCAATAAACTCCAAAACCCTTTCATCCACTCCTTCATAGCGTCCGCAAACAAATAATATATTATCAAGTTTAGAATATTTTTTAGCCATCTGTTGGTCCCACTTTTTACCCTTAGCCGAAAGAAGGACAACCTTCGTAGCTTTTTTATTCTTTTGCGATCTGCTCTTTGCGATCTTCTCTTTGATGCTCTTGATAGCTTTATATAAAACATCCGCTTTCATCACCATGCCGGCCCCGCCTCCATAAGGAGTATCATCAACCGTTCTGTGCTTGTCGGTGGTCCACTGGCGAAGATCATGGGTTTTTATTTTGACCTTCTTCTTTTCTTGGGCACGCTTAATTATACTCTCGTTTATATAAGAGTCGAATATATCTGGAAATATTGTGATGATGTTAAAATTCATATTACTTTTTGTTCTTACTGCTGTCCCAAGAAAGCCCCCAAGCGCCGATGAAAAAACTTCCCAGCACCAGCAAAGGCAAAGATATAAAGAAAAGCACCAACCATCTATTCTCCTTGAAAGTATCAAAGAAAAAGATAGAAGCCACTCCCATGGCCACTATCAAAAAACCGCCGGTCAATTCCCATTTCCAGGCTATTAAAACAAAAACGAACAAAACCAGCCAGGGTATAGCATTGGGGCTGTTCATAATAATTCCGGAAATTCCTTCCCCGGCCTGCCCGGCTCCGGATAGAAGTGCGAAGGTAAAAGCCAAAATAGCCAAAACAAGAAGCAGGATTCTGGCCATACGGCGAAGCTTGCGAGCAAATCTTTCTTGTGTATCCAAAGGTTTGCCCGCCTGATCTATGTTTTTCATATTTGAAAAAGATTATTTTTGCTCTTCCTCTTTTTCACTGTTTGGATCTATGCCTATCTTTTTTTCCTTTTCTTTCTTTTTTTTGCCAAGGATCTCCTCGAATTCCTCTTTCTCTATAGTTTCCTTTTCATAGAGAGCCTTAACCACTTCCTCCAACTCTTCCTTTTTGTCTTGTAGGATATCTTCAGCCGTCTTAACAGCGTCCCTTATCAAGCCCTCTATTTCTTGGTCTATTTCTTGAGCGGTTTTCTCACTGTAATCGCGCTGTTCATGTATCTCTTTTCCCAAGAAAACCATATCCTGACTCTGGCCATATGTTCTAGGAGCCATTTTATCGCTCATACCATAATCAGTAACCAAGCTCCTAGCCAGCTCAGTCGCCTTTCTCAGGTCAGAAGTGGCACCGGTGGTTATATCCTTTAAAACTTCTTTCTCAACAGTGTGTCCGGCTAAAAGAACAGAGAGCTCTTCTACAAATTCAACTCGTGAATGCATCCTCTTATCTTCCTGCGGAGTTTTTAAGGTATAACCAGCGGCTCGCCCACGAGCAATTATAGAAACCTTTTGTACTGGATCGGTGTGAGGAAGACTGTGAGCCACTAAAGCATGGGCGGCCTCATGATAAGCGGTAACCTTTTTCTCGTTATCTGTTATTATGCGACTCCTTCTTTCCGGCCCCATCATAACCTTTTCTATTGAATCATATATATACTCCATCTTGACTTCCTTTTCGTTCTTCCTGGCAGTTAAAATAGAAGCTTCATTCAAAAGATTATCTAAGTCGGCCCCGGAAAACCCCGGAGTTCTTTCAGCTATTCTCTTTAGATCCACTTCTTTGGCCAGAGGCTTGCCTTTAGCGTGCACTTTTAAGATAGCTTCTCTTTCTTTAAGGTCTGGAATGTCCACTACTATCCGCCTGTCGAATCTGCCCGGACGCAAAAGAGCCGGATCAAGAACGTCAGGACGATTGGTAGCGGCGACCACTATCACATTAGCGTGCGGATCAAACCCGTCCATCTCAACCAATATTTGATTCAATGTCTGTTCACGCTCATCATGAGACCCTCCCAAGCCGGCACCGCGCTTACGGCCGACTGCATCTATCTCGTCTATAAAAACTATACATGGAGCGTTCTTCTTGGCCTTAGAGAACATATCCCTAACGCGAGAAGCACCAACACCAACAAACATTTCCACGAATTCAGATCCGGAAATATGGAAAAAGGGGACGTCTGCCTCGCCAGCCACTGCTCTGGCCATCAAAGTCTTTCCTGTTCCCGGAGGGCCTAAAAGCAAAAATCCTTTTGGTATTTCAGCTCCTAAATTTATGAATTTCTTAGGATGTTTTAGGAATTCTATTACCTCGGCCAACTCTTCTTTAGGTTCCCGGCTACCGGCCACGTCCTTGAAAGTAACTTTTTTCTTTCCGTCTTTGGAAAATTCTTTAGCCTGAGACTGTCCGAACATCATTGCCTTACTATTGGCTCCCTGAACTCCTCTCATCATAAAATAAATAAAAACCGCTATGATCAAGAATGGCAAAACAAATGAAAGCAAAGGCAATATCCAAGCGTCAAAATCAGACTCGCCTTCTATGTTTATATTGGCTCCAGCTATCTTGTCGGAAGAAACCCCCAGGTTAGACAATAATTCAGCAGCGGATTCTCCTGACTCCTTCTTAACTGTTTTCTTCTCGCCTGATCCCAACTCTACTTTCATTAAGTCACCTTCAACTTTTATAGAAGAAACATTCTCTTCCCTTATTTCAGTAACCAGCTGGCTCAAGCTCATTTGCTTATCCTCTTCCCCTGGATTGGCCAAATAACTGAAAGCGGCGGCTATCAAAATGAATATTATGAAGAATATAACGAAATTCTTTATAAGTCCGGCTGTGTTTTTCATAAAAATAAAAAAATTAAATTGATATATTTACATCGAAATTCGCTTTAAAACCGCATTCCTTTTAAGGCGCGGATGAAAGCGAACCTGTGTATTCCGCCCTCTTTTCCGGAACAGCGGAATGTCGATCTCCGGACTTTAAGCCGGAGAAGTTGACCTGTTTCTTGTGTTTTAGTATATATTAAAGACGGTTTTTTGGCAAACAAAAGCCCAGGATCGACCTAGGCTTTTATTTTATAAGATTCTTGTATAAGATTATTGCTTTTTACTCCTCTTTTTTCTCTTTCTTTTCCTCTTCTTTTACTTCCTCTTCTTTTACTTCCTCTTCTTTTACTTCCTCTTCTTTTACATTGTCCTCTTTTTCTTTAGTGTCCTTTTCTTCTTTCTTTTCTTCTTTCTTTTCTTCTTTCTTTTCTTCTTTCTTTTCTTCTTTCTTTTCTTCTTTTCCTTTCTTAGCCACCTTCAAGCCTAATCTATGCTCTTCAGGCTCTATTGAGGTTATCTCGAAATCAGATCTATCCCCTTCTTTATAAAGATCTTCTATCTTCTGTCCAGGAGCTAGATCTATCTGACTGATATGGGCTAAACCGTGAATGAATTCATCCAGTTCAACAAATAGACCAAAAGGATTGACCTTAAGTATTTTTCCAGGAACTATTTGCCCTACCTTGTATTTATCTTCAACTCCTTTCCAAGGATCGTCAGCCAATTTCTTGGCAGACAAGAATATCTTGGCTCCATCTACATTTATTACCTGAGCTTTGATATTATCTCCCACTTTATAAAGATCACTTGGATTATCTATCCTTTTCCAAGCTAATTCAGAGATATGTATCAAACCTTCCATATTATCACCAAAAGATACGAAAACACCAAAATCAGTAACTGCAGTAACGCTACCCTCGATAACCGTTCCAACCTCATACTGGTCAATAACATCTTTTTGTTCTTCGTTCCAAACCTCTTTTTCGGAGAAAATTATCTTGTCCTCTTCTTCGTCCAAAGTTATTACCTTTACTTTAAATTCGGTACCAACGAAAGATTTAAGCTTCTCTAGGATCTTGCCCTTGTCTCCCCCTGAAACCCTGGGGTAATTTTCCGGAGCCAGCTGAGATACTGGCAAAAAGCCTTGTATCTGCCTAAAACGGACCAAAAGGCCTCCCTTGTTGGCATCGTAAACCTTGACTTTGATAGTGGAATGCTCTCTGAAAGCCTCTCTTAAATTATTCCAAGCTTTTTCCTGTCCGGCAATACGGAAAGAAAGTTCCAATTCACCGTTCTCGTTCTCTTCTTCTATAACAGTGGCCTCTACCTCTTCTCCAGGTTTAAGATCAGCGTATTCATCAGCCTCGTTATAAAGTTCCGGACCGCGAACAACACCTATCAAAACTCCGCTTATATCGAGTTTTACTTCTGCTTTTGAAGCGGAAACAACCGTACCTTTGACGATATCTCCTGCCTGAGGAACGACTACATCGCTTTCCTCTATCAATTTTGCAAATTCTTCACTCATATATTTATATGAAATGTCTGTCTTTTAATATTCTTATAATAAAAAACAGGCCTAAACCCTCCCAAGGTCATCATCCCTGAAAGAAAGCCTCTCAAGCCCCTTAACTCAAGAGTTTTATTATAGGGGAAAAATTTAAATTATTAAGCTATATAGATAGTATCCGATTTGGCCATAAAAGTCAAGTTTTAGCTAAGGAAAAATAACTTAAGCTATTTAATGAACATTGCATCTCCATAGCTGTAAAAACGGTATTTTTGAAAAACTGCCTCTTTATAGGCTTTGTCAATATTCTTCTTACCGGCCAAGGCAGACACCATCATCAACAAGGTTGATTTAGGCAAATGAAAATTGGTTATCAAAGCGTCTACTGCCTTGAACTTATAGCCGGGTGTTATGAATATGTCCACCCAACCTTTGAACGCTTTCCCTTTCTTTGGCGGATCGGAAAAACACGCCTCCAAAGCCCTGGCACTAGTAGTTCCCACCGCAATAATCCTCCCTTTTTTTTGTTTTGATATTTTAAATTTTAAATTTGATATTGAATTGATAGTTTTTCTATCAATTTCCACCCATTCAGCATGCATTTTATGTTTGGATATATCCTCTGTTTTTACCGGAGCAAAGGTGCCCATACCAACATAAAGCGTTATGAATTCTATCTTGACCTCTTTTTCTTTTATCTTTTTTAAAACCCTAGGAGTAAAATGAAGTCCGGCCGTTGGAGCTGCCACTGAACCGAACTTTTTATCATTGGCATATATAGTTTGATAATTCTTCTTATCATCCGCTTTGACCCTTTTTTCTTTTTGCTGCTTCCTTTTATTCTCTATATAAGGAGGTAAGGGCATTTCTCCCAGCTTAACAATAGCTTCCATTAAACTATCACTCTTTTTATTAAATTTTAGATCCCAAGTCCCATTTTCATTATTATTCTTAATTTGAGCAAGCAAGCCTTTGCCAAATTCCAAATTCAGATCTTCTTTTACTCGGCCGCCAAGCAAGCACTGCCAAGTATTGGTATTCAACTTCTTATGAAGAAGCACCTCCACTTTACCGCCAGTGCCTACTTTGTTAGCAAAGAGCCTGGCTGGGATCACCTTGGAATTGTTCATAATCAAAACATCACCCGGTTTAAGATAGTCAATTATCTCAAAAAATTTCTTGTGTTCTATCTCTCCGCTTTTCTTATCCAGCACTAAAAGCCGCGAATGATCACGCGGCTTAGCTGGATGAGTAGCTATTAACTTATCCGGCAAATTATAATCAAAATCTTTTAACTTGTATTTCATTTTTTCTTGAATTCTTTTTTAAGAAGTCCCAAATAAACGACATTCATCCAAGTTCCATTTCTTTTTTCGTATTTTCTTAGAAGACCTTCTTTTTTAAAGCCTAATTTTTCTAACAATTTAACCGATGCCTCGTTTGGCTCCATAACCTTAGCAAAAACTTTATTCAAATTTATATCATTAAAGGCAAAATCCAATATTAAATTAGCTGCTTCACTGATCATACCTTGACGCCAATATTTTTTACCTAACCAATAGCCGATCTCGGCTGATAGTTTATTTCCTCTGTCTATATTTTTTAAACCGATCATCCCTATAACTTCATCATTCTCACTAAGTGTGACCCCAAGCTCATAAGAAGACTGCTCTCTTAAACCTTTTTGAACAATAGGAATAAATTCTAAAGCATCTTTTTTTGTGTATGGGTAAGGCAAAGTCGTATATCTAAAAACCTTTTTATCGTTAGCATGTTTACAAACAGACTCAGCGTCCGCCTTAACAAGGTTTCTTAATATAATTCTTTTTCCTTTTATTTCGAATCTCATGATCTAATCTACTCTAAAAATATCGACACCAGCTGTGCAAACACTTGCACTTTCATGCCCTGCCGGCGGCTGATACCTATCAAAGATCGTTATATCTACTTCATCTTCAATGCTGGAATTTTTTATCAATTCTCGACCACTATCACTTAAATTACTTAAAGAAATATTGATAATTGGCTGTCCATCATCGTTTTTATCAAAAAAAGCGGAAGGAGCCTTCTTTAAATAATCTTCAATAAGCTTGTCTGGTCCGCCTGTTATAATAAACCTATCACATAAAACTTTTCCCTCTATTTCCCCCGAGGCTGGATTTGTTTCGGTTCTTTCTTGTTGCATATAATACCCCTTAACTTTCGCTAAGCCATACACATTATCCAATGGTGCGCTCATCAAACATTCATTCGTGTCACATTTTATAATTTTATCCTCTTTTATTTTCTCTTCCAACTGTTCTTTTTGATCCTCAATTCCGCCCATCTGCATCATTAGGTCGCTGTTCTTATTCATCAATTTGTTCACATCCTTTTCCAGTCTGGCTATCTCATTCAAAGAATTGACGGCTCTTTCCTTTTCCAAAGAATACAAAGCAAATATTACCCCGGCCACGGCTATGGCGGCAATGGCAATGATCAAAAAAACTATGTTAGGCACCTTATCTATGGCTTTTTTCATATTTGTTATTATTTAATATTTTTTTATCACTCTATTCTAGACCCTGGATTCCTCCCGCCTTGGCGGGACAGGAATGACGGTTGGTTGGTTGCGGGAATGACGGATCATTATTAACCTTTTCTCGTCATAATCTTTTTTTGTCATCCCCGCGCAGGCGGGGATCCAGTTCAATAATCTCAAAGCAATTCATAAAATAAGTCTTTCCAATCTGAATTATTTTTTTCAATTAAGCTTAACTTCCAACTTCTTCTCCATTTTTTGATACACTTCTCTCTATAAATAGCCCCTGCTATATTTCCATAAATTTCATAATAAACCAATTTGTCTACATTATATCTTTCAGTAAAACCCTTAGTGGCTTTTTCTTTATGCTCTTGGACTCTTTTTATCAAATTACTGGTTACTCCTACATACAAGGTTCCATTTCTCTTGCTGGCTAATATATAAACATAAGATCTTTTTTCCATACAATTCTAGATTCCCGCCTTCGCGGGAATGACGATTGGTTAGTTGCGGGAATGACGATTGGTTAGTTGCGGGAATGACGATTGGTTAGTTGCGGGAATG
>CAZRQU010000003.1:13379-71031 GCA_964602485.1 uncultured Gammaproteobacteria bacterium
GCGGGAATGACGATTGGTTAGTTGCGGGAATGACGATTGGTTAGTTGCGGGAATGACGATCGGTTGGTTGCGGGAATGACGGATCATTATTAACCTTTTCTCGTCATGATCTTTTTTTGTCATCCCCGCGCAGGCGGGGATCCAGTTAAACCAAATTGTCTTGTCCTGGTTTTTGCCGGCCTAGATGTTCATAGGCCAAACGGGTAGCCACTCTCCCTCTGGGGCTTCTGTCCAAAAATCCTAATTGCATCAAATATGGTTCATAAACATCTTCGATGGTTGACATATCTTCGCCGGTAGCGGCGGCAATGGTATTCAAACCAACCGGCCCGCCGCTGAATTTATCTATTATGGTCTCCAGTATTTTACGGTCTATATGGTCCAAGCCCAGTTCATCCACTTCCATCATTTCGAAAGCCGCTTTGCATATCGGATCTTTCATTTGCCCGTCGCCTTTGACCTCGCAATAGTCACGAACCCTTTTTAAAAGACGATTGGCCACTCTCGGCGTCCTTCTGGAGCGATTAGCTATAGCCAAAGCCGAATCATCATCAACATCAATACTCAAAATACCAGCGCTTCTTTTAACTATCCTCTCTATATCTTTAGGTTCATAAAAATTCAAATGGTGATGAACTCCGAAACGATCGCGCAAAGGAGCAGAAAGCAAACTGACCTTAGTGGTAGCTCCGATGATCGTAAAGCGAGGCAGATCTATTCTTACCGTTCTAGCGCCAGGGCCTTTGCCTATCACTATATCCAAAGCGTAATCCTCCATAGCCGGATAAAGAATTTCCTCAATAGTCTTGTTGAGTCTATGTATCTCATCAATAAACAAAATATCTCCCTCCTCTAAATTGGAAAGGATAGCGGCCAGGTCACCTGATTTCTCTATGGCCGGTCCGGTGGTCACTCGGATATTGGCACCCATCTCGTTGGCTATCAAATGAGCTAAAGTGGTCTTGCCTAACCCCGGCGCGCCATACAGAAGAACATGTTCTATGGGTTCACTTCTGCCCTTGGCCGCCTCAATGGTTATGGAAATGCTTTCTTTGACCTTGTCTTGCCCTATGTAGTCAGTAATGGCTTGCGGACGCAAAGTCAGCTCCAAGGTATTATCCCCGCTGGATTCTTTAGCGCTTATTAATCTTTCAAAATTATTATCTTCCATTTATTCCATATTATAAATACCATTTTTATCCTTTACCGTTTCTTCGTCCACGATCTCAAAAGTTTGTGGGTCCAAATTCGGTATCTCGGAAATATGACAATCCTTAAAAACATTATCCTTATCCTTATAATATCCACTGCCTACTTTTTCAAAGGTTTGCGGATCCGCATTTTCAACTATCTTCTTATAAACAGACAAACGGCTACAAAAAACATTTTCATCATCTTTGGACCATAATTCATCCACCACCTCGAAAGTATCCGCCCTGGCTTCTTCTATTGGAAAATTACGGAAGTAGGCATTGTTAGCGTCTTTAGCGTAATTGTTGTCTAAAGCTTCAAAGGTTTCTAGATCGGCGCCTTCAACCTCTCTTAAATTTCCCGCTTGTCGATAATAGACTTTGTCGTTCTTTATCTGGTAAGCATCTATTTTGATATCCTCTACTTCAGGAACTCTTTCATCTAAAGATCCTTTTTTGTTTCCTCTTAGAAAAAGCCAATTGATCAGAGCAAAGGCCAGAAACAAAGCCAAAACAGCCATGATCATTTTAGTATTTTTATCTTTAATATCCATTTTAATGTATATTTAAACGTATATTTTTATTTCAAATCGTTCTTTATCCACTGTATTATCATATTTATGATATAACGAATATCATCTTCCTGCAACTATCTTTTTTAATGTCTTGCTTTATTTTTTCCAACCTTTTTTCTTAAAAAATGCAATAACCGATCAACCAACATATCGATCGATAAACTATTTACGGTATTCACAAATATCCTTGAAATCACAAAATTTACAGGTCTGCGGATTTGGTTTGGCCTCGAAATTACCGGCTCTAATGTTGTCCACCCTTTCTATTATCTTTTCCTTTATCTTATCCATATCCTTTTCTTTGGCTTCAAAGCTCAATTGAGAATTATCTTTCAAATAGTGGAACATCAAGGCTTTTACCGGTTGGCGAAAATATTGGTCGGCTGCCAATTGATATATCAGAAGTTGCTCTTTGTCGGAAAATTTCAGTTTATCTTTTACCTTGCCGGTCTTGTAGTCTATCAATTTCAACTTTTCATCTTCTTCGTCAACTCGATCGACCTGTCCTTTTATGGCATATTCTTCGTTCCCCTTTTTCAGTTTTACCATAAAACCCTTTTCCAAGAGGATGGTTTTGGGCCAATTCTCCTTATTCTTCTCATAAAAATCCTTAACAGTCTCTCTGCCTTCCTTTTTATATCTTTCCTTGGTCTTTTCGTCCGGATACCATTCATCTATCCAGCTTTCTTCGTATATTTCAAGACACCTATCCCTTGTTATCGGCTCATTTTTTTTCTCTTGGCTGTTTTGATCTTCAAAAAGCGATCCTTGGCTGCTTTCCCGAGCTTTGCCCACTTCCGAAAGTATCTTTTGCATAGTGGAATGCATAGTCTTGCCGAAAGACATAGCATAAGAGCCCCTGGCCGGAACTTTCAATATGAAGGAATACCAATACTGGCGCGGGCATTTCTCATAGGCGGCCAGCTGAGAGTAGGAAAAGGCCTTGGGTACCGGCAATTCGTATTTTTTCTCTTTTGTCTCTTCGTTCTTTTTCAAAATATTCGGCCGAGGATCACTTTTCTTCTCTATCCTGTCGTCATCATCTTTGGAAAGGTCTTTGATCAATCCGGCCTCTACCAAGAACCTGGAAGGTCTTTTCTCCCTCTTGCCACCGGCATCTTTGGACCAGGAAAAGAAAATGCCTTGCTTGGCTCTGGTTACTGCTACATAGAAAAGGCGTCTTTCCTCCTCCAAGTGATGATCGCCTTCAGGTACCTCCTCTTTGGCTAAAGCCGAAGGTATCTCGATAGGGTCCTTTCTCTCAACGCTAGGAAACCTTTTGTCCACCAGGTTAGTGATGAAA
Organism: uncultured Gammaproteobacteria bacterium; assembly: GCA_964602485.1. Taxonomy (GTDB): domain Bacteria; phylum Patescibacteriota; class Patescibacteriia; order Patescibacteriales; family WJLG01; genus WJLG01. Next base: position 16,448 of record CAZRQU010000003.1, read on the forward strand.
ACATATTTAAATTCAAGACCCTTGGCCGCGTGTATGGTCATAACTTTTATGGCTTCCGGACCAGCATCCGGATCAAAGGGCACTCGCCCTTGCTCCCCTGCCTCCATCTCATCATCAAGAGCTTCTAGGAAGGATCTTACCCCCTTGTTCTCGGAGTCTTTTTCAAACTCCTTGATCTTTTTGGCAAAAGCTGAAAGCAGATTGGCGGCCTCATTATGATACTCATCGCCTTTGTCCAAAAGGTAGCCCATATAACCCGTGTCATAAAGGAAGCTGATAAGCATATCGCCGGCCTTCTTATCTCTTAAAGAGGAAGAGTGGCGGTTGAACACCGATAAGAATGAATTTATTTTAGAATTAAGCTCATTTGAAAATTTAAAAGTGGATGCTTGTTTCAATACTTGATATATGGAAAGCGTTTTTCTCTTGGCTAAATAATTCATGTTGGCGATCTCTTCGAAAGTAAACCCGAAAACTGGCAATTCAAGGACCCTGAACATCGAAGAATTATTATGATGATCGCTTATGGCTTTTAGATAGTTGATGGCGTTCAAAATGACCGGCTTGGAATAAAGACCCTTGGAAGAATGGAGGATATAAGGAAATCCGGCTCCTTCCAAATAGGCACAAGCCTCTTTGGCCTGCTCGTTGGAACGGGCCAATATGGCAAAATCGTCCCAGGTAGCCTCCTTGTCTTCTATTTTGAGCTCGGCTATCCGATTGGTCACTTTCATCAACTCGCTTTCTACGTCCGGCTCCTCGAGAACCTCTATCTTTCCCTGTTTGCCTGTATTGCTTTTTAGTTTCTTGTCCAGTTTCTCCCCCTCTTCCTGCAATTTGGCTTCCAAGCGATTCGGATCGTTCAATCTTATGAAATCATACGAAAGATCCAATATGTCCTGACGGTTGCGGTAATTTTCTTTCAAAAATATCTTTTTGGCCTTGGGAAAATCCTTTTTGAACTGAATGATATTATACATTGAAGCGCCTCTCCATTTGTAGATGGCCTGATCGTCATCTCCGACTACTGTTAGATTATTATTCGGAGCAGAAAGCAATTTAACCAATTCGTACTGGGCCACATTGGTATCCTGAAACTCATCAAGAAGTATATATTTGAAACGCTGGCGATATTTGTTCAATATGTTCGGGCGATCTCGAAAAAGCTGTAAGCAATAATTTATTATATCGCCAAAATCAAGACAGGAGTTCTCCAAAAGAAGCTGCTGATAGATATGATAAGCATTGGCTATTTCGTTTATTCTATTAACTTCGAACTCGGCCACTTCCCTGTTAAGTTCGCCTTTAGGATCCAGGAATATGTCAGGGGCTTTTGATCTGCCTTTACCGGCAAGCATACCATCTAAATTTTGTTTTAAACTTTCGGCGTATTCCAAATATTCCTTAGGGGCTATGTCTTCATCCTTCAAACGCGAAAAATGGGTCAACATCGCCCGAATGAATTTGGTTGGATTGCCCATCGGCTGATAATAATCAAGGTTGAATCGGTCCAGGTCGTTCTTTATCAATCGATATTGTTCGAATTCATCCAAAAGCTTAAAATCGGCCGGTACCCCGATATCTAAACCGTCGGCCCGCAAGATCTTTTCGGCGAACGAATGAAAAGTGGCTATCCAAAGATCGAAATAACCAAGAGGCAGAAGATCGTCCACCCTTTCTTCCATTTCACCGGCTGCTTTTTCCGTAAAGGTCAAAGCCAAGATCTCGTCAGACCCGGCTTTCTCACTTTCTATCAAGCCGGCTATCCGAGCAGTTATCAGGGCGGTTTTACCGGTACCCGCTCCGGCCACTATCAAAAGCGGTCCCTCGCCATGGGAAACCGCCTCCTCTTGTTCTTTGTTCAATTGGACTTTTTTCTCTTCCATTTATATATCTTTTTAAAAATTTCGTTTCTAATTTACCTTCTTGCACCCGAATAAGCAATAGCCCTGACGATATTCCAGTCCAAAGCCTTGGACGGAGAGTGTCCATAGATATGTTCAAAAGTCTTCACGGCCTGCTTTTCATTTTTTGTATTCCGGTTGGATGGCCTAAGCCCGTAAGCGATTATGGTAACCGCGGCATTATCATTCGCATTCTCCATATTAGGCTCTCTTTTATATAACTCTTCGAATATTGTTTTCTTGACCTCTTGCTCCAATTTTTCATTCTTCTGGCTCGGCCAGCGGCCATTGGCTATCTTAACCACATCCTGCCATTGTTCTTCACTTGAAGGTAAGCTTCCAAAAGCGCTCAAATAAGAATCGACCACACCGGCTCTTTCTCCGGCACCTAAATATTCAGTGGTCAAAGTGCCCTCATGGATGAATCTGGCCAGACTTCGAGAGGATTCTAGACTCACTTGGCCGTCTGCCTTATCTATCAATTCTCGATATATCTTTGCTTCTTGCGAACCCATATCCACATTACCCGCATAGTTGGAAACTTCGCCGGCTTCGGCCAGGGTTACTTCTTCCACATTATTCTTAAGTACCGGCTTTTTCACTACTCTCCGCTTCTTCATGCGCGGCATGATCTTCACTTTGGCAATAGCTTCAGAAAGGGAATTCTGCAAACTCTTGGACATATCTATACCGGGGTCATTGGTCAAAGATAATATCTCAGTAAAGTCAAAACTGTCGCTGGCCAAAGAAGTCCCTTCTATTATATCACTGGCTCCATAATAGACATTATCATAAAAATGGCCGTTGCCGGCATCTCCCCTGATAGCGTAATCCTGATTGGAAGATTGATAAATAAGATTGTTTGAAAACTCAACGTTCTTTCCGGCCCCTGTCCAATCGTAAATATGGACGCAAGCTTTAGGACAATTGAATATGGAATTATTCTTGACCATCAAATTCTCTACTTCTCCACCCTCTAGTGAATCGTTATGAAAAAAGGCCATCAGAGCCAAGCCGATATCAGTATTAAAAATGGTATTGTTCTCTATCAAGGCGTCGGAAATGGCGGCTATGCCCTGATTACGTCCGCTGAAAAGAATATTATTGCGGACCATATTCACTTCCGAGGGGCTATTGCCAGGGCGATGGTCCCGGCCATAGTACAAAGTAATGGCCGCTTTGTTGTGGCTGCCCACATCATGCAAAACATTGTCTTCCACGATATTGCGATAACTGCCGGAACGCACCTGTATACCATAATACCCTCGGCGATAACCGTCTTTTGGGCAATGGTGTATGTAATTACCCCTAATGACCGAATCATGGACTATATATTTATCAGGATAACCGAAAACGACCGCCGTTGATTCACAATTACGGATCTCGGAGTCAATAAGTTCTATGTTATAGGCTTTATCCGCAGCCACTCTTACTCCTTGCCCGGAAACATCATGAATATTAAGATCACTTAAAGTTATATGGTGGCTCAAGCTTCCGGAAATATGGATCCCATCTATTCCTCCCAAGGTTTGGGCTGAAGATCTTAATTCAAAACCTTCAAAATTGACATAAGACACGTTCTTCATCTTAACCACGGCAAAAGCCTGGGAAAAACCTTCTATAACCGCTTTGCCTTTGGCTTTGATGGTTATGGGCGCATCGGCTGTTCCGTGCAAGCCGATCATATTCCAGCTGGGCAAACGATAGATACCCGGCTCCACTATTAAAGTATAGCCGGGACGAAGGTCATCTATGACCCGGTTAAGATCTTTTGACTCCCCAACCCTGATCACTCCAGCTTCGGCCAAATAAATATCGAACTGGAAATTATAGGCCAGTATAACGGCTAATATTACAATAACTAAACGAATGAGTTTCTTCATAAGAAAAATAAGAGAACTTTAACGTTTCCTAACCCTATTATAGCATCATTCACCTCTTTAAAAAAGCTTAAGATCTTAATAAAATCCCTGCTTGTTTTGTCAATTCTTCATAATGGACTATAATTCAAATATGAATGATCAAGATATAAAAAACTTGAATATTCCCCAAAAACCCGGCTGTTATCAATTCTTTGATAAGGACGGTAAGCTTTTGTATATCGGCAAAGCCGCCAAACTAGGAAACCGGGTCTCTTCATATTTCAAAAAGCATACCTTGCACACCCCGGCCAAGCGTTCAATGGTCAAACAGATAGCCGACATCAAGACCATAGAGACAGAGTCAGAGATAGAAGCATTGCTTTTGGAGTCCAATTTGATAAAGAAACACCAACCACCCTATAATGTGGTGATGCGCGACGATAAACGCTATCAATATATTAAAATAACTGAAGATGAATACCCTCGGGTAGTAACCACCCGCGAGATCGGAAAAAGCGGCCGCTATTTCGGGCCCTTCACTTCCGGCACAGCTGTTCGCGAAACAATGAAAGCCATCAGGAAGATATTTCCTTATGGAGGCTTCATCACTATGCCTAAGAACAAAGTCAACGAGATAAAGGCCAAAAGATACCCCGAACTCTATGAAACGCCGGACAATAAAAAGGACTATAAAAAGATGGTCAAACAGATAGAAATTTTCCTAGAGGGTAATGCCAGCAAGATCTTAAAAGATTTTGAATTAAAAATTACGAATTACGAATTACGAATCAAAAAGGAGAATGATCAAGAAAAAATAACAGAATTAAAGGAAGATCTAAGCTTTTTAAAGTATCGACTTTTAAATATGAGAAATGTTCTGGCTCATGCCAATGTGCTTTCCATCCATGACAAATACGCGGCCGATGTGGTGGAGCTGGCCAAAGTCCTGAACCTGCCCAAAACCCCAAAAAGGATAGAAGGTTATGATATATCCAATATCTTCGGCAAAGAAGCAGTTGGATCGATGGTGGTTTTCAAAGATGGCGAACCGGACAAAAATGAATATAGGAAATTCAAAGTTAGATCTTCAAACTTCAAACTTCAAACTTCAATTGGTGACACTGGAATGCTGAAGGAAATATTGGAAAGAAGGTTGAACAATGATTGGCCGATGCCTGATCTGATGATAATTGATGGGGGCAAGGGACAATTGAACGTCGGGCTTTCCGTTCTTAAAAAATTCGACCTGGACATACCGATCATCTCGATCTCTAAGGGCGAAGGTTTAAGAAGCGCCAAGGCTCCGGACAAGATATTCTTCCCCGGCGAAAAAGAGGCGCTCAAATTACCGCTAGCCTCGCCGGCTCTTCATATAATAAAAAGAGTGCGCGATGAAGCGCACAGATTCGCTATCTCTTATCATCGAAACAAAAGAAACAAAGACATCTTTAAGTGATCCTCTTATGAAGCCTGGCTTCTGCCCGCTTAGGAATGACCCCATATTTTTCATTGTATCTTTTCTGGATCTTTCTTCTTCTTTCAGTTTCTTTTATGGCATACCGCATCGCCGGAGTTATCTTATCCGCATACATGACCACCTTGCCTTTCTCGTGGCGGGCCGCCCGGCCCATGGTCTGAATGAGCGAAGTCTCATTCCTTAAAAATCCGGACATATCAGCATCTAAAATAGCCACCAAAGAAACCTCTGGCAGGTCTAGTCCTTCACGTAGAAGATTGATACCTACTAAACAGTCAAATTTTCCCTCTCGAAGATCGCGCAATATATCTATTCTTTCCAAAGTGTCTATTTCGCTGTGCAGATAACGAACCCTTAAACCGTTCTCTGTCAAATAGTCAGTAAGCTCCTCGGCCATTCTCTTGGTCAAGACAGTAGCCAATACCCTCTCGCCCAAAGAAGCCCTGTATCTTATCTCTTTTATCAGATCGCTCACTTGGCCTTCAGTTTTTCTAACTTCCACCTCCGGGTCCAAAAGCCCGGTCGGCCTGATTATCTGTTCTACTATCTGAGAAGAGTTGCGGATCTCGAAATCCTGAGGCGTGGCTGACACATAAACCCCCTGGTTTATTCGATCATAGAATTCCTCGAAACGAAGCGGTCGATTATCACGAGCACTGGGCAGGCGAAAACCGAAATCCACCAAAGTATCCTTTCTGGAAGCATCGCCGGCATGCATGCCCCTGATTTGAGGCAAGGTTACGTGGGACTCGTCAATGAACATAAGATGATCAGAAGGGAAAAAATCCAAAAGAGTGGCCGGCGGTTCACCTGCCTCCCGCCCGGAAAAATGCCTGGAATAATTCTCTATACCATTGCAATAGCCAACCTCTTCTATCATTTCCAGGTCGTAACCGGTCTTTTTTTCCAAACGATAGGCTTCCACTTCACGACCGGCCTTCTTTAGTTGTTTTAATCTCTGCGTCAATTCTTTTCTGATCGTGATCAAAGCCCTTTTTGTTTTTTCTTCAGGAGTTATGAAATGTTTAGCCGGCAGAATGAATATCTCCGGCATATCAATACCCTCTTTTTTGGTAAGATCGACCGCCCAAACAGGCAAAGAAGAACCAGGATCGACATTGAAGCTCCTTATCCTCTCTATCTCATCGCCGAACATAGTTACCCTAATAACAGCTTCCCCGGTAGACAAATGAATATCTATGTTCTCTCCTGATATCCTGAACTGTCCACGGGAAAATTCCTTGTCGTTCCTTACATACTGGATATTGACCAATCTTCTTATGAGTTCATTCCTTTTTATGCTCTCGCCCTGGGAAAACCTTTTACCCATACGTACATAGTCTTCCCTTTCCCCTATACCATAAATACAAGACACGCTAGCTACCACCAGAACATCACGACGATTTATCAAAGACTGGGTAGCTGCATGACGCAAGCGGTCTATCTCTTCGTTTATATCTGTTTCCTTCTCTATGTAAGTATCAGTATGGGGCATATACGCCTCGGGCTGATAATAATCGTAATAGGAAACGAAGTAATGGACGGCATTGTCCGGAAAAAATTGCTTGAATTCGGAATAAAGTTGAGCGGCCAAGGTCTTGTTATGGGATATCACTAAGGTCGGCCTCTGCAACCTTTCAATGATGCCGGCCATGGTAAAGGTCTTACCGGAGCCGGTCACGCCCAAGAGCGTCTGCTCCTTATGGCCCTTTTCTAGACCGCGAACCAGTTTATCTATGGCCTTCGGCTGATCGCCGGTAGGCTTGAATTTAGATCTAAGAGTGAATACTCCCATAAAAAATCCTACAAGCTAAAACCTGCGTGCGGTTCATATGAATATAGTTTAAAAATGCTCTAAAGTCAAAAGTATACTGGCTACTTAACTATATTTATCTTACCGGTCTTCTTATTCAGGTCCTCTACGTCAACCTCAAGCATTTTGACCTTGTTCTCCAATCTAATGATCCTCATTTGATCTCCCAAAGTTACCTCCCACAAAAAAACAGTAGTTAAAGTCGTAACCAAACTGACTATAACTATCATTATGACCAATCCCTTGGAGTTTTTGTTAGGCTTCTTTTCCAAAGATTGTTGAGATAGTTGATCCTGGTCCATATAAAATTTTTAATTCTTATATTTTAATTATACCAATTTTATACTAACCTTGACAAAAAAATAAGAAATAAATATAATAATACGATTCGCTCCTTATTCACCTTAAAAAAGGCGGTTTACATGAACCACAATAAAACCGTCTTTCCCAAGGCGGTCTTCAGGTTCGATTCAGTGATCTTCATTTTCAACGGTCAAGAAATGAAGCTACCTAACGGCTCGAAAATGATAGCTGAATTTCAAGGATCGGCCAGTATGCTTTGGAGGTATTTGTCCAGAAAAAAGGCTTTCCCGATAATTTTGACCAATCCGGAGAAAACGATCCCTAAGCTCCATATCAAAAAAGTTCGATTGCTAAGAATAGGAAAAAGTTATAGGAAAGGCGCTCTCCCCAGCTACATTCTCTATGTAGAGCCTGTCTATGATGAAGGGTCCCTTATTCTTGATACCAGAACAAATTCCGCGCAACCAAAAAAATGAACAATGGTTGCGCGTTTTTTTATTGACAAAAGTCCTTAAAGTGCTAATATTTAAATATCAATTGAATATAAAGGTCAACGATTGCTATGACTACCAACCATAGTGCCCCTTGGAAAAGGGCATCCTAAAAGGACTAAGTCGGCCTTAACTCAAGAGAGCCTATGCCTAAGGTATAGGAAACTGGGTGGAACCGCGGAGACTCAAATAAGTCCTCGTCCCGGTATATCAAGATATTCTTGGTATATTGAGACGAGGATTTTAATTTAAATTTTTAATTTTTAATTTTTAATTTTTAAACAATTTAAAATCATTTAATTTTTAATGTTTAAAACATTTATTAATTAAAAATTGTTTTCTAATTTTAAATTATAAATTTTAAATTATTATATGGACAATAATAAAAGCAATGAACAATTAGAACTGGTCCGTCACTCATACTCGCATATTCTAGCGGCGGCCATTAAAGAGCTCTATCCGGATGTAAAATTCGCTATTGGCCCGGCCATAGAGAATGGCTTTTACTATGATTTTGATTTTGGCAAAGATGGAATAAAGGAAGAAGACCTAAAAGCGATCGAAAAAAAGATGAAACACCTTATCAAGCAAGATCTTCAATTCTCAAACTTCGATCTTCAACTAGATGAGGCCTTGGCCAAAACGGAAGGTCAGCCATACAAACAAGAACTCATAAACGACTTAAAAGCGGAAGGAGAAAAAAAGGTTAGCTTCTATAAGGTGAACGATTTCGAGGATCTATGTAAGGGCCCTCACATAGGATCGACCAAAGAGCTTGACCCGAATGCCTTTAAACTGGATAAGTTGGCCGGCGCTTATTGGAAGGGGGATGAAAAAAATCAAATGCTTACCAGAATATACGGACTTGCTTTTGAAAACAAGGAAAAGCTGGAAGAATATCTAAAAATGAGAAAAGAGGCTGAAGCTCGAGATCATCGAAAATTGGGACGGGAATTGGATCTATTTTGCTTTTCGGACCTGGTCGGTCCTGGTTTACCCATGTTCACCCCAAAAGGAACCGTTCTTAAGGACGAATTACAAAAAAAGGTAGAGAGGATCTGCCGTGCTTACGGCTTTGAAAAGGTCATAACTCCGCATTTGGCCAAGATCGACCTTTATAATATATCAGGGCATGCTGATAAATTTTCTGACGAGCTTTTTCATGTCAATTCCCGCCACAAACAAGAATATGTTATAAAACCGGTGCAATGCCCTCACCAAACACAGATATACGCTTCCAAACCAAGATCATATAAAGATCTACCTATCCGCTATATGGAATCCGAAAAACAATACCGAGCTGAAAAACCGGGAGAGATCAACGGATTATCAAGAGTGATAGCTATTACAGTGGAAGATGGACATTCTTTTTGCCGAGTCGAACAGGTAAAGCAAGAAGTAAAGAATATGATAGAGATAATAAAAGGATTTTACGGATCGCTCGGGCTTTGGGATAAATTCTGGGTTTCTCTTTCCGTTCGAGACTACCAACATCCAGAAAAATATATAGGCAGCGCCGATGATTGGGATATTTGCGAAAATATGCTGTCCGAAGTGGCGAACGAAATGGATCTAAACGCCCAAAAATGCGAAGGCGAAGCTGCACTTTACGGACCTAAGATAGATTTTATGTTCAAAGATGCGCTAGGCAAGGAGATACAAATACCAACCGTTCAACTGGACTTTGCCACCCCGAAAAAATTCAATTTGGTTTTTACCAATAAAAAGGGAGAAGAAGAAAATCCTGTTATGGTCCATCGAGCGATCCTTGGTTCGTATGAAAGATTTTTAGTAATGCTAATAGAACATTTTGCCGGCGCCTTCCCGGTCTGGCTTTCTCCTGTTCAAGTTAAACTTATTTCAGTTGGAGAAAAACATATCGATCATGTAAAAGGCTTGGCAAAGGATATGAAACAAAAAGATGTTCGTGTCGAGATAGATATAAGCGACGAAACCGTTGGCAATAAAATAAGAAAGGCCACCGGAGAAAAGGTGCCTTATATGCTTGTCATCGGAGACAAGGAGATGGAATCTGATAAATTGTCGGTTCGCGATCGAGGATCAAAAGATACTAGAGAACTATCAAAAGAAGAATTGATAAAAGAAATAAAAAGTTCTTGATCATTTACTTTTTATATACTTTTTTTCCGTTGACCAGTTTTGAATAATCAGAAATGAACTTTACTGAAGATAGTTTTCTGCCGAATTTTCTTGACTGACAATGATCAGCGAAGTTTATATGAAATATGCTCTTTAGGTCGTTCTTTTTAAAGATCACAGTGGACACGGAACAGTTAAAAAGGTTTAACTCCGGAGACTTGCGCAATTCAAAACCCATGGAAAAACCTAGACAAGCGCGAATGACATTGCCATGAGCGACTACAAGGATCTTTTCACCTTTATGGTCTTTAAGCATTCTTTTGAAAAATTTTATGGTCTTCTCGGCTTTTTCCAGCTCTTGATCGAACTTCTTCCTTCCTCGGCGAGGGCGCTTCCCATATATTGTCTGATCATGCTCCGCTAACTGCCTAATAAAGACTATATTATCAAAATTACCATTTTTCTTTTGCGGTTTCTGATGCTTATTGATTATCTCCGCTGTTTGTCGAGCCCTATTCATATCAGAGGAGAATATCATATCAAAGGTCATATCTTTCAAATATTTACCAGTCAATTCAGATTCTTCGATCCCCTTCTTGTTTAGCTTAGGTCCTGGGTGCCAAGGAGTATTATCCTTAACGAAATTATTCTTTCCATGGCGGACAAAGGTGACTAAAGTTTCCATATTATTGACGATAAATAATAATCTATTTAAATTATAGCATATTTAAGGTAAAAATTGCCAAAATTGGTGCAAATAATATAAAATTACGATATGAACACATTGTTAAAAATAAAAAAGAATATAGTCAATTCGATCAATCAAGTCTTAGGTCCTGAAATGGTCGACGTCTCTGATATCAGCTATCCTCCTAACGAGGAAATGGGAGACTTAAGCCTGCCTCTTTTCAAAATAAAAGAAAAAACCGGAAAAGATATGGGCGAAATAAGCAGTCTTCTTTTGAATTCTGTAAAGCCGAACAAAGAGTTGTCTAGCCTTAAGATCATGGGGCCTTACCTTAATTTTTTCCTCAATAAAGAAGAAATGATAAGCAATGTTTTGAAAGAAGTAAAAGAGGCCGGTAAGAATTATGGGCAAGCCAAAGCTGAGAACAAAAAAAGGATACTCTTGGAATTCTCCAATGTAAATACTCACAAAGAATATCACGTGGGTCATTTGAGAAATGCCTGCTTCGGAGATTCAGTGACCAAAATATTGAATGCTTGCGGACACGAAGCCATCCCTATTTCCTATATCAATGATTTCGGGATCCATGTAGCCAAGACCCTTTGGAATTTTGACGATTTCACCAAGGACAAAAATGTAGAAAAAATGGATGACAAAGAAAAAGGTTATCTTTTAGGCAAAATGTACGTTGATGCCGCTCAAAAAGAAAAAGATGATCCAATGGCCAAGCAAATGATCGGTGGAGTGATGCGAGAAATAGAAAGCCGAAAAGGCGACTACTATAGCCTATGGCAAAAGACCAGACAATGGAGCATAGAACATTTTGATATGATCTATAAGGATCTAGGAATAGAGTTCAAGGATATATTCTATGAAAATGACTTCATTGAGAAAGGACGCCAAAAAATAGAAGAACTAACGGAAAAAGGAATATTAAAAATGGATGACGGCGCTATCATCGCCGACTTGAAGGACTATGGCCTTAAAGTGCTTGTCTGTTTGCGTTCCAACGGCACCGCCACCTACGCTGTCGGGGATCTGGCCCTGGCCGAAACAAAGACCAAAAAGTTCAAGCCTGATGAATCGGTTTATATGGTGGATAATCGACAGTCGCTCTATTTCCAACAGCTTTTCAAAATATTGGAATTGTCAGGACACGAAGAAAAAATGACGCACTTGTCTTATGATCTTGTGAAACTTCCTGACGGAATGATGTCTTCCCGCTCCGGTAATGTGATAACCTACAACGAGCTCAAAGATATGGTCATTGAAAGAGCGACCGAAGAGATAAAGAAAAGACATGACGACTGGGATGAGAAAAAAACAAAAAAAGTTGCTCTTGCCGTCGGCCTAGGTGCGATAAAATTCGAAATGGTAAAAGTAAGTGCTGATAATATCATCACTTTTGATACGGAAAAGGCTCTGTCGTTCGACGGCTTCACCTCTTCGTATATCCAATACGCCTATGCCCGAATAGCCGGCATCTTTGAAAGGGTTTCTAATTCAAAGATCAAGATAAAAAAGATCGAACCTGCTCTACTAAAAGAAGCTTCCGAAATAAAACTGATCAAAAAAATGGCTCGTTGGCCGGAAGCGATAGGACGGGCCGGAAACCAAAAGGATCCTTCGGAGATAGCCAAATATCTTTACGAATTGGCCAAGCTCTTAAATGACCACTACCACCAAGTGTCGATACTTAACTCGGAAGAAAAGGTAAAAAGATCAAGATTGTCCTTATTGGCCGGAGTTGCCCAGATAATAGAAAACGGCTTAGGGCTTTTGGGGATAGAAGTAATGGAGGAAATGTAAAAAAATTTTTAATTTTTAAATAAAATATATGGCTATTGAACAAAGCGACATAATGGAAAAGATCGTAGCTCTTTGCAAAAGGAGGGGTTTTATCTATCCGGCTTGCGAGATATATGGCGGATTCGCCAATGCTTACAGCTTCGGACCTTACGGGTCACAGCTTAAAAAGAACATCAAAGACCTGTGGTGGAAAATGTTCGTCGAGGATAGAACGGACATAATCGGCATAGATGGACCCATTCTTCTTCATCCCAAGGTTTGGCAAGCGTCCGGCCACACCGAAGGCTTTAACGACGCTTTGGTAGACTGTAAAGGATGCAAAAGAAGATTTAGAGCCGATCACTTAATAGAATACGCTACCGGCATTGATCTGGAAGGCGATCTAAAAGGAATGAACAAAGTAGTGAAGGATAAACAAATAAAATGTCCGAATTGCGGGGCTCAAGATTGGACCGAGGTAAGAACGATGAATATGATGTTCAAAACAGAAATGAACGGAGTGGAAGAATCTGTTTATCTACGTCCGGAAACGGCAGGAGCCATCTTTATGGAATTCAAGAACATTCTAGACACGACCAGAATGAAGCTTCCATTCGGCATCGGGCAGATAGGCAAGGCATTTCGAAACGAAATAGTGGCCGGCAATTTCATTTTCCGCTTGCGGGAATTCGAACAAATGGAGATAGAATATTTTTTCAGCCCTGAAGCCGAATGGCATCCGGAATTCTCTGAATGGCTAGACAGGCAAAAAGGGTTCGCTTATGCCCTGGGACTGTCCAAAGAAAATTTACGCGAATACGAACATCCGAAAGAAAAACTCTCCCACTATTCCAAAAAGACCGTTGATATCGAATATAACTTCCCTTTTGGTTTCTCTGAACTCTTTGGTCTGGCCCACCGCGGTAATTTCGATCTATCTGCTCACTCCAAAGCCAGCGGAGAAAAAATAGAATACTTTGAACAAGAAACCAATAAAAGGTATATTCCTCATGTACTAGAACCGACATTCGGAGTTGAAAGAGCCCTGTTGGCCTCGTTGATAGAAGCCTATAATGAAGAAATGGTCAAAGATGACAAAAGAGTGGTAATGAAATTACCTAAAGCGATCGCTCCGGTCAAAATAGCCATCTTCCCATTATTAAAAAATAAGCCGGATCTTGTAGAAAAGGCCAAAGAGGTTTTTGAAATGTTCAAAGATAAATATACTTGCGAATTCGACGACCATGGAAATGTTGGTAAAAGATATAGAAGACAAGATGAAATAGGAACTCCTTATTGTGTAACAGTCGATTTCGACACTATAGAAAAAGATAATACCGTCACGGTCCGCGATCGCGACACAATGGAACAAGAAAGGATAGCTATTGAAGGGTTGGAAGAATATTTTGAAAAGAAATTCAGTTAAACATCATACTTATAATAAAAATCCCGAGAGATCGGGATTTTTTATAGGTATTGACTTATACTTGTTTTAGAAATAGAATGATACGAAACCCCAAAAAGGAGGTAAAGTGATAAAAAACATCTTGATAAAAGTTTCCGGTGACCTTGTTCGTCGTCAAAAATTCCTCGACTTTGCTATCAAAAAAGCAGAACATAATTATGTGGTGGTGATCTGCGGAGGCGGGACCAAAATAAGCGCCGCTCTCAAGGAGGCCGGCTATGAAATAAAATTCGACGAACTTGGAAGGAGAATTACTAAGACCTGGGAAGAAAGAAAGATAATGAGAGATGTCTTGGAAAAACAGGAAAAGGAACTTCAAGATAACTTTGTCGGCAAAGGGATATTGGTCAAATCCCCTATTCTCCATGCCGGATCCGTACTTTGCCCTATAAACGGTGACGATCTGGTCAAAGCCTACGAGCTTGGTTTTGACAAGATATATGTATTTACCACCCGGAAAAGGACAAAAAATAAAAAAGCCATCTTTGAAAAATGGAAAAAGGTGAAAATAATCGGAATTTGACCAACAACCGTCGGAAAAAACACCGACGGTTTTTATATTTTGCTCAAAAGAACATTCAAAAGAGTTCTGGCATCGCCTTTGCCAGTTTTCATATCTTTATCTATTTCCACTAATTTAGCGAGCATTCTTTTCAATGTCTCTAAGCTGAAGTTACGCACCTGCCCTATTCCTTTCTGAATGACAAAAGGATGTAATTTCAGCTCTGAGATTATTTGTCTGGAACTCATACCGGAATCAAGCGCTTGCCTGATCGACAAAAGGATTCCCGTCTGCCTGATGACCATACTTATAAGATAACTGTCGGTCAATCCGGCCTCATATTGTTCCTCCAATAATTTCAAAGCCAAAGACCGATTACGAGCACTAATAGCATCGGTCAAGGCGAATATATTCTCATCAAAGCTTCCTTTTACCAAAAGCTGAACTTCTTCTATTTCTATATTCACTTTTTCTTGATCGTCGGTCAATTGCGGCAAACTCCCTTTTTTATAGTTTATCAATTTATCTATTTCATTCTCGGCTTGCCAAAGCTCGCTTCCAACCAGAGAGGATAATTCCTGAGCGGCTTTTAAACTTATATCCCCGCCTTTTTCCTTAAATCTATTCTTTATCCAAGAAGCCGTATCACCGGTATTCAATCTTTTGAACTCTTGAGCGAATTTTTGTTGGGAAAGAAAATCAAAAAGCTTTTTCTCTTTGACCAAAAGAGGCTTCTCTCGTCCGGAAGGATCCATCTTCAAAGTTTCTATCTTATTCCCTTTCTTCTTATTCTTTATATTGCCCTGGTAGATAACTATTATATCCTCATTGCCCTTCTTCTCTTTTTCTTTAAAATAATCAAGAGCCTCCTCTAGAACATCTTTTTTTCTGGAAGAAAAGATGTCTTCCAAAACTAACATCCTTTTTTTTGCCAAAAGCGAAGCCGCTCCTATTTTATCATTTATCTCTTTAAGGGTAACATCTTTGCCGTCCAGCACGCTCAAAGCCGAACCGCTGGGATCTACCTCACGGACGAATTTATTCTTCATTTCCTTTATCTTTTGTTTGGCGCGAAAATCATCTTCGCCATAAAGAAATATGATCATAGTATTATAATTTACTACTATTTTGGCAAAAAGACAAATTATGCTTTGATCTTTATCTTTTTACACAGCAAAAGATAAAGATCAATACTTAAAGAACACCCGTCCGGCAGCCTTGCCCAAAGCGTTAATTTGATGTATAATAATTCCTATTGTCTAAAAATAAGTCGTTTTAATTATGCCAAATGGAAATGGGAAAAAGGTCATAAGAATAAAGGGCGCCCGCGTACACAATTTACAAAATGTGGACGTTGAGATACCTAGAGACCGCTTTACTGTCATAACCGGCCTATCCGGTTCTGGGAAATCCTCGCTAGCCTTCGATACTCTTTATGCCGAGGGTCAAAGAAGGTATGTTGAGTCCTTGTCTGCTTACGCTCGGCAATTCATAGGCTTGATGGATAAACCGGATGTCGACCTTATCGAAGGCCTGTCGCCAGCTATTTCCATTGATCAAAAATCCGCTTCTCATAATCCTCGTTCCACTGTTGGTACGGTCACCGAGATATACGATTATCTCCGTCTTTTGTTTGCCCGCATTGGAATTCCTCACTGTCCAAAATGCGGCAAGAAGGTAAAAAAATATTCCACTGACGAGATAATAAATCAAATATCAAAAAAGTACAAAGATCAAGATGTCATAATCCTATCTCCGGTAGTGAAGGATAAAAAAGGAGAACATAAAAACACCATCTCCGGTATCGCCAAGGCCGGATTTTCCCGTTTAAGACTGGATGGAGAGGTTTATTCTCTGGAAGAGGCCCAAGACAAAGATATAGACAAACAAAAGAAACATTCAATAGATATAATAATAGACAAAGTAAAGGTTAATGTTGATAAGGACAATATGGCCCGTTTGACCGAAGGAGTGGAAAAAGCCGTTGATCTGGCAAACGGTCTAGTGTCTATCTGTCCCTATGATAAGGATGAATTCTGTCGAGAAAAGGAGATAATATTCTCCCGATTATTCGCTTGTCCTGATTGCGACATTACCATGCCTGAACTAGAACCTCGAGATTTTTCTTTCAACTCGCCCCATGGTGCTTGCTCGGACTGTGATGGTCTGGGGACCAAACTTGAAATAGATCCGGAAACAGTATTGAATAAAAATTTAACCTTGGCTCAAGGGGCGATCAAACCTATGTCGCATAATATCGGAGGTCCGCAAACTTGGGTGCTTAGGATCCTGGGAACAGTGGCTGAAAAATACGGCTTCGATCTGAATACTCCTATAAAAGACCTTGATAAGGACCAGGTGAATGTCATACTTTACGGAACCGGTAAGAATGAATATAAACTTGATTATGACAACCAAAGATTCTCAGGACAATTCGTCACCAACTTTGAAGGTGTGATCCCAAATCTTGAAAGACGATACAAACAGACCGATTCCGACTATACAAGAAAAGAGATCGGAAAATATATGAAAGTCCTGCCCTGCCCGACCTGTAAAGGAAAAAGGCTGAAAGCCGAAGTTTTAGCTGTTAGGATATCTGATCTTTCCATAGATCAAATAACCTCCGAGAACATAGGGCGGGCCAAAGACTTTTTTCAAGGCCTGGAAACTGGCAAAGGACTATCAGCCAAGGAGAAAAAAATATCCGCCCAGGTGATAAAAGAAATAAGGTCAAGACTCTCATTTTTATCCAATGTCGGATTGGATTATCTTACTCTTGATCGGGCAGCTAACACTCTGTCTGGCGGAGAAGCACAAAGAATACGCTTAGCCACTCAGATAGGATCGGCTTTGGTCGGAGTCTTATACATATTAGATGAGCCATCTATTGGCCTACACCAAAGAGACAACGGAAAACTAATAAAAACCTTAAAAGAGCTAAGGGATCTGGGTAATACCATAGTGGTAGTAGAGCATGATGACGAAACAATTAGATCTTCCGACTATGTAATAGATACCGGGCCAAGAGCCGGAATACATGGCGGAAAAATAGTAGCCTATGGTACCCCTTCTCAGGTTGCTAAAAACACCAGATCATTGACCGGGCAATATCTCTCCGGAAAAAAAGAAATATCCATACCAAGTAAATACCGACCAGGCAACGGTATGGCCATAGAGATATTCAAAGCTTCTGAAAATAATCTTAAAGATATAGACGTCGAATTCCCATTGGGCAAATTCATTGCCATTACCGGAGTTTCCGGGTCGGGCAAATCAACATTGATGAACGATATTTTAGCTAAGGCACTATCCCAAAAATTCTATCGAGCCAAGGAGGACCCGGGAAAACACGAAAGAATAGAAGGGATATCCGCCATTGATAAAGTGATAAATATAGATCAATCGCCCATCGGCCGCACACCGCGATCCAATCCGGCCACCTATACCGGCGCCTTCACTCCTATTCGAGAATTGTTCGCCAGCTTACCGGAAGCCAAGATCCGCGGTTATAAGGCCGGTCGCTTCTCTTTCAATGTTCCTGGCGGACGCTGTGAAGCTTGTTCCGGAGATGGTGTAGTAAAGATAGAGATGCAATTTATGCCTGATATCTATGTGGAATGCGAAGTCTGCCACGGCAAGAGATACAACAAGGAAGCTTTAGAAATATACTATAAAGGTAAAAACATATCCGATGTACTGGAGATGACGGTCGAAGAGGCTATGAACTTCTTCGCTAAAATACCTTCCATACATCAAAAACTAAAAACCCTAAACGAAGTAGGCCTCGGCTATATCAAGGTCGGCCAACCGGCCACCACTTTATCCGGCGGTGAAGCCCAAAGAGTAAAGCTAGCCACAGAGTTAGCTCGTCGCTCGACCGGTAAAACCTTATACATACTGGACGAGCCGACCACCGGTCTTCACTTCGACGACATAAAAAATCTTTTGGAAGTTTTGAACAAGTTAGTAGACAAAGGCAACACCGTTCTGATCATAGAACACAATCTTGATGTCATAAAATCAGCTGACTGGTTAATAGATCTCGGTCCGGAAGGCGGAGATGAAGGCGGACACATTGTGGCCCAAGGAACTCCTCAAGAAGTGGCTCGAGTCAAAAAAAGCTATACTGGTCAATACCTGAAAAAAATATTTGATCAATAAAAAGATCCCGCTTCAAGCGGGATCTTTTTTCTATTTATCCTTATTGGCTTTTAGAACTTCCAATAATTCTTTTTTAGATATCTCTCCTTTTAGGCGTAAAAATTCTTTACCTTGCTTGTCCAAAAAAACAAATACGGGAATATCATCATCTATACCGTATCTTTCAACCTCTTCTTTGTTCTGATCATGATCATAATATTCTGTTTCCAGCCAAGGATTTTCTTTTTCTATCTCTTCCCACCTAGGCTTCATTATTATACAAGCGGGGCACCAAATGGCGCCGAATTTCAAAACTTTCATAGGATCAATCTTTTATTATTTTTATAGCTTTACCTCTTATCAAGGCATCGGTCACCTTTTTACAGGCAGATGTTAATATCCTCTGAAAAGTGCTCCTGGAAGTCTTCATGGCTTGAGCCGCTTTTTCCTGATCCATATCCTCATCATTCTTCAAACGCAAAGCTTCTGCCTCTTCCGAGGTTATCTCCACCATTTCCAAAAATCTCATAGGCACCCCTTGAGGTTTGAAATAAGTGACATTAGGGTCGAATTTTATCCTTCTTTTTAATTTTGGTCTTGGCATATCATCCTCTTTTCAATTCAATATCACAATTAGGACACTTCAAACTTGAGCAAGGAACTCCGCGCTGATGAGCTACTTTATATCCGCATTCTTGACAAACACAATGTCCGTCCGGACCTTGGCCACTGGCATCCTTGACCTCATTTTTGAATCGGCCATTTCTCTGCCAGCCGAATCCACGACCGAAATTCGGCTTGTAGTAATCGGCGCTCATCTCATGACTCTTAACCTGTATGGACACGTATTCCAAATTCTCTATTTTGTCTACAAGTTCGTCCCTTAGACCGTTGGATATATCGTTTGCTTTCTGCACATTGAGGTCGCTGGGCAGATCTATTTCCAGATCGGCGGTTACGGCAGAACCTTTTTTCTGGGTCTTCAAAGAAGACATTTGTATATCTTGATCGGATACTATAGCTCTTATTTCATCCTCCACTTCGTCACCAGCTGAAACATCAAGCAAAGAGTCAACCGCCTCTCTACCTATGGAAAAAGATTCTTTGATTATATAAAGGCCAACCAATAAGGCCAACAAAGAGTCTGTATATATCCAATACTTAGTGAATAATAGTCCGATCAAAATAGCCAAAGAAGAATAAACATCTACACGAGAATGAACGCCGTCCGACAACAAGGCCATGGACCCTTCCTTCTTTCCGTAATGGATCTTCAATCTGGCCATTGCTTCATTGACGACCGCCGACACCAGCATCACTCCCAAAGCCAAATAACCAACGCTGACCGGCGATGGGTCGGTAAATTCCCTAACAGCTTCCCAAACAATGAACGAACCAGTAATAAAAAGTATAATGGTTATTATCAATCCGGACAGAACTTCGAATTTATAATGTCCATAAGGATGCTTCTGGTCTACTGGTTTTTTGGATATCTTGATGCCAAAAAAACCGATGGCCGAAGATAATATATCCATACCGGAATGAAGTCCTTCGGCAAAAACTGCCCCTGACCCGGCCAAGGATCCGGCTATCAGCTTTCCGCCAGCCAAAAAAATATTGGCTACTACGGCTACTATGGCTACTCTTTCCTTCATTTTATATTATTTTTTATCTTATTTATTATTTCTTTGAATGTCTCCTTATATTTCGGATCCTTCTTCACCACCGGCATCATCTCTAAGGTGGAGTCAACAAAATCCTTGCTATAAGGAATTCGGCCGATTATCTCTATACCGTTATCTTTAGCAAACTCCTCTATTTCCGAACAAAAACTTTCTTTCAGATCATGCTTATTTATCACTATGCCGCGCTTTATATTGAAATGATCGGCCAAATACAAAACTCTTTTCAGATCATGTAAGGCTGACGGGGTTGGCTCGGTCACGGCCACTATATAATCAGTACCTATCAAAGAGGCTATTACCGGACAACCGATGCCGGCAGCCGAATCTATCAGCATAATATCGGCTTTGAGCTCCTTATTTATCCTTTCAAATTCATCCCTGGCTTCAGAAACAACTTCTCCGGAAGCCAATTCACCTAACTTCAACTCTCCCGTAACCAAATGTACTCCGTAATTCTCCCCGGTATAAACGGACCCGATCTCCTTTTCCGTCTCACTTATAGCGCCATAAGGGCAAGCAGCTATGCAGGCCTTGCAACCAATGCAAACATCTTTAACGAAAGCCGGATACTTGCCTGAGGAAAAAACTATGGCATTCTGCTTGCAAACCAATGCGCACTTTCCGCATTTTTTACATTTATCAAGATCCCATTTCGGTATAGGCTGATATATTTTGGAATGTTCCTCTCTTTCAATAGAAAGAAGTAAATGGTCGTTAGGGCATTCGGCGTCCACATCCAAAAGCGCTGTTTTCTTCTGCTCGGCGAATTCGACCGCTAAGGATGTGGCTACCATGGATTTGCCTGTCCCTCCTTTGCCTCCGGTAATGGCTATTTTCATATGATGATCGCTTTAATTTTATTATATTTTTAAAAATGTATGAACCTGATCGCTAATAACAATAATATGCCAATAAGAAAAACCGAAAAGTATAAGAAATTGGTCTTGAACGATCTTTGACATTTTATTTCCGGTATCAGATCCGAACAAGCTATGTAGATAAAATTACCGGCCGCAAAAGGAAGAAGAAAATCAACATTCATTCTGGTGGAAAGAAAGTAGGCTATCATTCCGCCGACAATAATGGTCAAGGCAGAAAGAAAATTGAACAACAAAGCTTTTCTTTTCTCCCAGCCACCATGGATAAGTATCCCAAAATCACCTAATTCCTGAGGGATCTCATGAGCGGCACTGGCCAACCAAGCGGCTATACCAACCCTGATATCCAAAATAAAAGCTCCAGCTATGGCCAACCCCCCGATAAAATTATGAGTAGCATCAGCCACCAATATCAAATAACTAACGGCTGTTTTATGTTCTGAAGGTGCCCGATGGCAATGGTGCCAATGTATAAATTGCTCTAAAAGAAAAAAGAGACAAAATCCGGCTAAAAGCCATAAAAAAGCAGGCAACACCGGAAACCCTCCTTCTATGGCTTCCGGCAACATATGAAGAAAGGCTCCTCCCAATAAAGCGCCGGCCGAAAAGGAAACCAAGGGGAATATCAATCTTTTTAAAAGATCCTCTTTTAAATAAAGGGTTAAAAGGCCAACCCAAGCTATCAAACTCATTAAAAGGGTTGAAAAAAATATCCAAAGGAATGTATTCATACTATTGATAATTATTCTTTATGGTCTTGGCAGGCATCGCTTTCACCGGCCTTGGCCAGATCACCTCTTTGCCATTTGGAAACAATATCGATCACTTTTTCGGAATCACGATCCACATAAACCTTTATGCCAAGCTCTTGGCATAAGCTTATGGCTCGAGGACCGATATCCTTGCAAAGAACTATATCGACTCCGTTCTTTTTCATAAGCTCAGGCGGTAAGCCCTGCCCGCCTCCATGTTCGCTGGAATTATCTATAACATCAACCATTTCCCCTTTTTCATTGAACAATATATAAAAAGAGCAACGGCCGAAATGATCAGCAATATTGCCGTCTACCTCCTTTGCGTTTGTCGGCACAGCTATTCTCATATCAACTTATTTCTTTTAATTTTCCTTCAGCCAACTCCTGCAAAATATCCTTTATAGCTCCTTTTCCTTCATAGACCTTGATATTGAATTGAGAAAGAACGTCCATTGCTCTAGGGCCAGTATTGCCGGTTATCACCGCTTCAGCTCCGCTATCAGCCGCTGTTTGAGCAGCGGCAATACCGGCGCCTCCGGCTTGATCAGCACTTTTATTCTTTATCGCTTCAACTTCCTTTATCTCTCCATCCACTATGTCTGCCACTATGAAATATGGGCAACGTCCGAAAACCTCGGCCACTTGACCATCAATATTATCATTAGCAGAGCTTATTATCACTTTCATAATATTATTTTAATTATAATAACCTTGTGTTTAAATTTTATCACGAATATATCTTTGTACAAGATCAAGGGCCCTATATTTACTATAAGACCCTTGATGTCATTTACTTTTTGAAACGGGACAAACGCGATTTGATATTGTTCAACTGCCCCTCTAAAAATCCAGCCTCTTCGGTAAGCATCTGTTTTTCATCTTCCTCTGAAATATTAGTTGTTTGATAACCGAAACTTCTTCCGGCACTAAAACCAAATCCTCTTCCGGCACCGCGCCCACGGCCATAGCCCATACCTCCGCCGCAAGGGCCTACACCTCGACCGGTTCCCGGTCCATAGCCCGCCGGGCCTGTTCCATTGAATCCTGGCATATGTCTTTATTAAGGATCGGCGAATATATCTAATAAGACGACGACCCTCTTCATTAATTATCTTCTATTTTGAGCATATACCCAAAACTATATCCTGTCAAGGGCCAACTACCCCCAACTTAAAAAACGCGGAGCTTAAGATCAAATCCTTTAACGTCGATCTAGGAAGGCAGGACACATCGATCGGCCTTCATTCGTGTCTTAAAAAGGGTATGGCTTTGATAAGACTTTCGATGTAAATAAAAAAGGCCTGAATGAAACTTGTTCATCCAGGCCCTCTCAGGGAATTCCTCTTCGGAAACCTTTAGTATTCCGAGAGAAGATCGTGAGGGGGCTGAAAGCTGCTTGGTCTTGTTGACCTGATAGCAGCTCCAGCCCCCTAAAGCCCTCATGTGGCCTCTCAAGATCATTTTGGAGGCGACCTCTACCGGAAAGGATCCGTGAGGTGGAGGGCTTTCTTCCCGCCGCTGGTTGTTGGTCGATGGTGTGGCGGGGAATCTTGTATACCCTAGGTAAATCCCGAAGTGTACACCACTTCCCTCCTTGCCCGGAAGAAACGAGATCGGAATTGGGAATATACCTATTCGCGGGGGCGCTCTGATCATAGGAGCATCTCCTCCTGGCTGGTCGTGGCCTGGCCGTTCGTGTGGCCGAATTTCTTTTTTGTTCCGGGAAACTTGGTCCCAGTGGCCGGCGTCAGTTCGCCGCGGCGATCGAGATCGAAATAATCAAGGCGCGGGAAATGAAACTCGGTCCTGCTCGTACCAGCATGGTAACCTCCATACGAAAAAGGGTTAAAGTCGCAGGATAAACCCCTGTGTTCATCCTACAAAAAACACGATATCAAAGTTCAATATCGTGTTTATATCACAAATATATTTTTTTGTCAACCCCAACCTATATTCCTTTCAATATCTTGACCAGATCCTTATGCTCTCGCCCGTTTGAAGCCACCACGTCTTCGCTATCCAGCTTCCAATTCTTGCCTTTGAAATCCGTCACTTTCCCGCTTGCTTCCCGAACTATCAACACGCCGGCAGCCACATCCCAAGGGTTAGCCCCCGGTATGGCTATGGATTCCACCCGACCGGAAGCCACAAAGGCCATTTCCAAAGAAGCCGCGCCGAGCTGTCGGCAATCAAAACCGTTCATCTTCTGCCGAACATAATACTTTACCGCTCTTTTTATATCTTTTTTCTTGGAACCGTGGCAAAAAGTGTTCAAAACCTTAGCCGGCTTGGTTTTGGAAACTTCGATACTTTTGCCGTTCATCTTGGTACCTTTCCCCTCTTCTGCTATATATATCTCATGCAGATAAGGAGCGTTTATCACGGCAAAAACCACTTTACCTTTATGGGCCACGGCAATAGAGACTCCCCATAAAGGATTATGCATTGTAAAATTGGTGGTACCGTCCAAGGGATCCACTACCCATTGATAATCCGACTTCTTATTATTGCTCCCAGCCTCTTCTGACAAAATAGAATGGTTGGGAAAATTCTTCTTTATCTTGCCCAATATCGATCTTTCCGCAGCCAGATCGGCCTTGGTCACCAGGTCCCTTTTTGATTTAAGCTTTGTATCTTTTCTGGAAAAAGACTTAAACCTTTTAATAAGAAGCTCTCCGGCTTCCTTAGCGGCCTCCTGGGCCACTTTCTTTATCTTGTTATTCATAGAGTTTAAATTAAGTCTAATATCTTTAGATCTAACTTATTTTTACTATTATCCCAAAACGCAAAAGTCGCTCTAGCGAACATTCCACCCAAAGTTCCCGGGTTTACCAATTTAGCTCCGTTCTTATCCTCTATCCACGGCTTATGGGTATGTCCGCAAAAAATAAGTGGCACGGGTCCTCTTTCCAATATCTTATCAGCTAAAAAGGGTTCATGACAAAGGCCGAATTCCGATCCGTCTACCGAAAAGACCGCCTGCTTGCCTCCATATTCTATGTTATCATATTTTTCTATATCTTTCTCGTTATAGATCTCGGCATTACCTTTGACTAGAAATATACCCCCTTCAAAACCGGTCGCCAATATATTCAAAGTTTCTCCGTCAGTAACATCACCACAACAAATAAGTTTATCTATATCCTCATCCCTGGCCCAAAGCAAAAATTTCTTCAAATTCACCTGATTATCATGAATGTCGGATATTATAGCTATTCTCATATCTAATTCATTAATTTAGGGTCCTTATCTATCATTCTATAAGCTATCAAATGAAAGATTATTGTAGAAACTATGGATGTTAAGACCAGGGCCGAATAAAGTCCTTTTGGCAAAATGCCCACACTAAGGGCGATATAAGCAACCACTAATTCCACCGCTCCTTTACTATTCATACCCACGCCTATCAACAAAGCTTGTTTCGGTTTGAGTTTTATGAAATAACGCGATAGCCAAGCTCCTATCATCTGGCTTGATGAGGAAACCGCAAATACCAATAGGAACAGACCAAAATCAAAAGTAAAAATATCATGATCGAACTTAAGAGCCATATTAATAAAGAAAAAAGGGACAAGAGTATGCAGAAGAACTTTTTCCAATATCTTTATTTCCGGAGTCTGTCTATCGAAGAAAATATGAACTATCATTCCCAAAACAAAAGAAAGGATCATTCCGCTGATAATATATATCTCTACAACAGAGAATGCTTTGGTAAAAAAATAAGAAATAGCAGTTAAGGCGATCACTCCAAAAATGTCATTTAAAATACCGGCTTCCAGAAGCAATGCTCCCATTCTGGTTCTTATCTCATCAAGCTGTAAAAGCGACCTAGCCTTGGTAGCCTCAGAAGTAATACTGAAGCAAGTCCCGACTATCAAGGAAGCCTCCCATGAAAATCCCAATATCTTGAATATTAAAAATCCCAAAGAAAAAGAGGACAAAATGGTCAAGAACGTCAATATGAAGGAATCGTCCCCCTCTTGCTTCAACATTGATCTTGATATTTCAAAACCGGTAATGAACATTAAGGTAAAAAGACCAATGGTAGCCAGGTCGTTTATCAAAACTTCGCTAGGAGAAACGAAGATTCCCCTGATCGGTTCTGTTGCCAAAAAAAGACCGGCTGCTATCAAGCCTATAACTTCGGAAAAGTGAAGCTTGTAGGCCAGCCAAATAAAAATGAAGGTTATTGATAATATGACCAAAAGGTCTAAAAAAACCATATTAAAATAGATCTACCAAACTATATATCAATCCGGCAATGAACAACAATGACAAGGCTATGCCTATTCCTCTGTTCATTCCTGTTCTTATGACCGATCTTTTTTGAGCTTTGGTCTGCACGCGCAAGGCCAAATAAATAACAATTACACCGATCATCCCGCCAGTAATAGAGCCTGTTATTCCCACCACCTTGGTGAGGTTGTGTATACCCAAAATGAAAAGTATCAAAGGAACTGAACTGGCCAGTATCCAGGATAGGGTCTTGCCCATCTTGAAATCCCACCAAAAGATCTCCCTAACTGCCTGAGAATACGAGAGAAAAGACGTCATCACGCTCAAAAAACCGAAAAGCATGGCAAAAAATATTATGCCATCGGAAAATACTTGAGATAGCCCGACCAAAGTATCTGGAGAGGTTTTGACACCGGTCACGCCCACGACCATGGTCACAAACACGGCGGTTATCAAGGCCGGGGTCACCGTGCCCCAAAAAATGGCTGATCTTATCTTTTCTTTTTCTCTTTTCATCAACCGGCAGATCTCGGGAATAGCGGTTTGTCCGCCAACCGAGAAAAAAACCAATCCATAAGGTAAAAAGGCGTACTTCCAACTTATAGCTGAATAATTATCCAGATCAATAAAACCAAAACTCTTAAATGTTATAAAAATAACCACCAAAAGCAAAAAAACCGTCATAAACAATTCCACCGAGGCTATGGTCTTAATGCCAAAAAATACGATCAAACTTCCTGTGAAAAACATTATCAAAGTATACATAAACTCACTACCCCCTAAAAAAGGAGCCAAAAGACCATGTAAAAATATTCCGCCCAATATAATATAAGCCAAAAGGGCCCCATAACCACCGATCAAACAAATTACCGATATCACCTTCTTATATTTCTTGCCAGCATATAGCTCTAAATACCCGGGTATCCTATGCTCTGTCTTAGTGGAAAGAACCACTTCGGCATACATTTTATGCAAATAATATTGAACGCTCACTAAAACTGCCAAAAGCACATAAAAAGGCACCAGGCCGGAACGACTGATAACAAAAGGAACGGAAAAAATACCGGCTCCAACAATGGTGCCGATCAAAATAGCGACTGAATATAGGTAATTCTTAGACATCTTATTCTCTTTATTTATGTTTTTTATATACCTATGACTTATTATAACAAAAAAATGGTTTTTTGCCTATTTTAGCTAAATTTTATTTTAAGACATAAAAACAATTCAATGTCAAAGGATTATTGACAATTTTATATATTTATGCTATAATTAAGATAGAAGAATAAGAAAGTATATGAGAGTGGATATCTCATAGAAAGCCCTTGAATATTGGTTAAACTCCACTTATTTTCTGATCATAGTCTAGCATCTTTCTTGACAGTTTTACTAAAATATGCTATACTATAATTAGACAATAAGAAATGCTCTTTATCAACCAAATGTCCTAACGGACAAACAAGAAAGGGGTATGCACTATGCGTACTATCACTACTACTCTGGCAGTTCTGACAGCAGTTCTGACAATTGTTGTTTCCTCGATCGCCGAGCAGCACAGAATCTCCTTCTCGCAACTGGGATTCTCTTCGATGACCAAACAGGTAGTCGAGACCAATCAGGAGGCCCTGGAAGCGATCAGTGCCAAGGCAGAAATTTACGGCGAGGTCTACGAACAGGATGCCGAAGCCAACGCTTTGGTTTCCTATCTCGAAAACCCGAGCCACAATCATTACCTGTTTTCCACTATAGAGAACATGGTGAAGGCCTACTACGAAAATGGCGACCTGGATGAGCTGATGGTGGATTATTTCCATCCGGCTCTCGAAATGCAGATCGCCCTCAAAGAAGGTAATGAGGAAAAGCAAAAGAACGAACGGGCACGAGAAGAGTACGAAGCCAAGATGGCCAAATACTCGGAGACCGAAAAAGCAATTGCTCGTTCAATGGGCGTAGCTCCTTGGAAGGTCGATCAAAATATCCTCAGCCAATGGGCAGAGGATTGTAAAAAAACATTCGACGAGGTAAAAACCCGTCAGGATTCGATCATCTCCCAGTCAGCCTTTGACGACGAGATGATCCAGTAACTCCTTTCTATCCTACCCACGGGGCCCCAAGTTAGCAATAACTTCCGGGCCCTTTTCTTTTACCTAAAATCTTTTTCATATTGACAAATATAATATTTTATGTTATATTATAAAGATTTAGTTCTTTTATTTACCAACTTAAAACCTTACAGGAGGTTTCCATGCTGAAAATCCGTATCAGCGGTATTTTCCTTATCTGTTCAGTTTTATCCGCTTCGGCCTTTAACGCCGACTCTATTTTGACTGCCGGCGACAGCAGCTATTACAGCTATGTTCGCGGCTCCGAGCTCCTGCTGGCAAAACTCTGGATGCCGAACGAGGGTCAGTTCAACAAATTGATCGATCTGACAGAGGACATATTCCGCTTTGAAAGGGAATATGACAGCTGTTCCATATCGAGAACCTGCAAGCGATCGACCCTCAAGAGTTTGCGGCAGATCGCCGAAGGCAAGAACTTTCTCCAGAGCGGACTGAAAATAACCTATGACCATCTGCAAAATATGGTCATACTTTCAGAATCCGGACAGATCGACGGATTTCAAGCCTATCTGGCCAATGACGTGGTCGGAATGTCGTCATTCAAGGGAGTGCTCGACTTTCCCCGCTACAGTCAAAGAGAAGAGGATGGCTCATCACTGTTCGACAGACTGGCCGGTTTGTTCAAACGAAACCCAAAACAGAAACAGCCGGAGCAGCAGGAACAAGAAAAAAAAGAAGAGGAACTTGATTTTTCCGAGGCCTTTTCTTTCGATGATGAGATCATCGAATAGCCCTTCCTCCTAAGCCCCGAAAGTTAGAAATAACTTCGGGGCTTTCTTATAATACTATCAATATCGTTTTGAACAAGATCCTGATCGACCGATCTGCCAAGCGCTTGATATACTAACTTCTATTTTCGCAAGTTGACTTCATAGTTGATCTGCTCTATCTTGCGCAAATGGCCGCGGGCCTGGTCGTACTTGGTGCGCAAATAACCGGTCATATCGAACTCGACCAACTCAGCCATTATATCATTGACTATTTTGGTTGTTTTTTCCACTTCTTTGAAATTCTGCTTTGAAGCCTCATTGGTGGCACGCCTGACCAGTTCCCCTACCAAGTCGCAAATACCTCCCAAATAACTTTCATATCTCAAAGTTATTCCTGAAAATTTATCTATTTTCTTTCCCTGCATAACCAGATAAAGCGTCTTGGCTTCCGTATATTCTTCGACTGCCGCTTTGTAAGCTCCTTCATCATACAACCTTATAGGACCAAAGTCCTTTTCCAAACTTTTAAGGTTCTTTTCTATGATCTTGAAACTTTCTTCCGCCTTTTTCATATCACCTCTATGCAAAGCAAAGATGATCCTTTTCGAATCATGCAATATCTCATTTGACCTAGAGATTATCTTTCTTCTTTCAATATTGTTCTTCGTATAATCCTTCTTTAATTGTCCAATAAATCTTTTATTAAGCATAAAATTTAATTACCGCTCCTCAGCCTGCAATAATTGAAGTTTGAAGATCGATAATTGAAAATTGAATTATTTAACTACTCTCAAAACCTCATCCAGGGTGGTTTCCCCTTTTAAAGCTTTCAATATCCCATCTTGAAGCATGGTCACTGTTCCATGCTTCAATGCTTGTTGCTCTATCTCATAGGCAGTGGCATCTGGATTTTGGATAAATTTCTGCATTTCCGGACCGAATTCTATGGTCTCATAGATACCTAATCTCCCTTTGTACCCAATATCATTACACTCCTCGCAACCGGCTGCCTCATAGAACTTAAGCTCAGTTGGCGTTTTTGTACCGCTAGCCGGGCTAATGGCTTCGATCGCTTCTCTGACAACTGTTCGCTCTTCTTCGGATAATTTATGTTCCTTTTTACACTTGGGGCACAGTTTTCTGACCAAACGCTGGCCGATAGCTATCTGCATAGCTGACGAAAGCATATCGTGCTCCACCCCTAATCCGGCAAAGCGGGATACTGCTCCGGCTGCCGAATTGGCATGAATGGTAGAAAGCACAAGATGCCCGGTCAAAGAAGCTTCAACCGCTATCTTGGCGGTTTCTTGGTCACGGATCTCACCGATCATCATTATGTTCGGGTTCTGGCGCAAAAGAGAACGCATAGCGGCCGCAAAAGTGTATCCTTCATCTTTATTTATTTGAGTCTGCATCACGCCTTCCAAGTGATACTCAATAGGATCCTCAACCGTAATTATCTTAACATCAGGACTGTTCAATTTATTAAGTATGGAATAAAGAGTAGTTGTCTTACCAGACCCGGTTGGGCCGGTGTTTATGATAATACCCTTGGTCTTTTCCATAGCTCTTGATATCGGTTTCAAGGTGTAGGTCCTCATTCCTAATTTTTCCATGTCAAGAGATTCGGCTTGAGAAGCTAACAAACGGATAACTATGGTCTCTCCGTATCCTCCGGAAATTATGGAAACACGACAATCAAGCTTCTCTTCTCCCTTGAATATGCTAAAGCGCCCGTCTATGGTCGGTTTTTTGACATTGGTCGGCACGCCCATCAAAACTTTCACCTGTCCCAACAAGGGAAGATAATGTTCTTTAGGCAAAGTGAATATATCGTGCAGTATACCATCTATTCTGAACCTTACTTTAACACTGTTTTCTGTCGGCTCTATATGGATATCACCGGCATCTTGATCTATGGCCGAAGCGGCCACTATGTTAAGCATCTTGGAAGGAGAGACATCTTTAGTTATCTCACCTGCCTTTTCCGGCTCCTCGGTTACTTTTTTGGCCATATTCATATCTTCTTCGGCCAATTTCACACCGCGTCCGAAAGTCTTGGATATGGCCACATCATAAAGAGCATCTATATAATCGGTCTTGCCGATCACACGGTAAACCTCGTCCAAGCTGGTCATACCATTCAAAACCTTGAGCACGCCATCTTGAAGCATAGTAAGCATCCCGTCCTCTATGGCCTGTTTGAGTATTTTAAAAGCCGGCGCTCCTTCCGAGGTCAATTGTTTTATGCTTTCGGACATAGTGAATATCTCATATATACCCACTCGCCCTTTGTAGCCCAAACCATTACACTTATCACAACCCTCTCCGGCTTTGTATATCTTGGGTATCTCTGTTGGAACATCCTCTCCCGACTTAGGAGATATAACAGCCAATATCTTCTCTACTTTCTCCTTCTCTTCTTCGTTTAGCTTATGTTCTACCTTACATTCCGGACAAAGCCTCCTTATTAGACGCTGACCGATCACACAATTGATGGCCGGGGTCAAAAAATACGGCTTGACTCCCATATCTATCAAGCGAGGGATCACGCCGGAAGCATCATTGGTATGTAGAGTAGAAAGTACCAAATGTCCTGTTAAAGAGGCTTGGATCGATATCTCGGCCGTTTCCAGGTCGCGGATCTCGCCAACCATGACTATATCCGGATCCTGACGCAAGATAGAACGCAAACCGTCAGCAAAAGAATAGCCCTTGGCCTGATCAACCTGTGATTGGCTTATTCCCTCCAATTGATATTCGATCGGATTCTCCAAAGTAATTATCTTAACATCTGGATCGTTCAATTTTCTAAGAACAGAATAAAGAGTGGTTGTTTTACCGGAACCGGTCGGGCCGGTGGTGAGTATCAACCCATTCGGTTTGGCTATCTCTCTTTTCAATATGTCAAAAGATTTAGGCCTAATACCAAGATCTTCGAATTCAAGCTGGATCGAACTAGAGCGCAACAATCTCATAACAACGCTTTCCCCGAAATTGGTCGGCAAGAAAGAAGCGCGGACCTGCACTTTCTCGTCGCTTAAGAATATGGTAAATCGCCCGTCTTGAGGTTTGTCGGTGATATTCAACTTAACCTTGGCTAAAAGCTTCATTCTGGAGATTATCTTTTTCCATTTTTCCTTATCAATAACGGCCGCTTCTTGAAGAACCCCATCAACACGCATTCTGACCACGATACCATGTTCTTCGGCTTCGATATGGATATCACTGGAACCAACCTTCATGGCCGTGGCCAGGACTAAAGTCACTACATCGGTTATGCTCACTTCGTTTATCTTATCCCCTAAACTTTTATAGTCACTAATGGCATCCTTATATTTATTTATATCCTCTTCGCTTATTTTCACGCCCCTGTCCACTCTTTCTACTTTAGGCAAACTTTTATAAACCTTCAAAGCGTATTTCAAACTATGAGGAGATATCAAATAAACATCACCCTTAGAGTGATACTTTTCTTCAAGCTCTTTTAATATCTCAGCTATCTCAGTATTATCCGGGTCGGTGGTCGCCAGCCTGATATTATCCCCATCATAATAAAAACTTATCAAAGATAATCTTTTGGCATCTTCCTCGGAAACCAAAGATAAAGCTTCCGGACTTATTGGAAACCCAAAAAGGTCAACATAAGGAAGACCTAAGGAATTAGCCTTTGTCTTAGTTTGCCTTTCCATCTCTTTGATCTTGATCTCTTGCTGTTTCTTCTGGAATTTTCCCTGAGTGCTTTCGTCATCAACTTTCTTGCCTTTTGAAGCATTTATAAGACTGTCTATTGATTGAAAATTATCAGACATCTGATCTAATGTTTTAAACGCCTAAAAAGGGCGCCTTGTTATTATAATAACAAAAAAATGCCTTGCGTACCAGCTATAAAAGATCAAAGGTAACGATCTTTGGGTACAAAAAAGGGCCTTTATCCAAAGGCCCTCCAATATATATCTAAGTTTTTAACCGAACCATCTTATAAGTTTGCTCAATGTGGGATGTTTACTGTCCAACTCTAAGAAAATATTGGTCCAAGCGACCGTTCGAAAGGAAGTGAGAGCCGCTCCCAAGATAACAACCAGGAAAACAGCCAAAACTATTCCTATTGATATCATCAAAGTGAAGGTGACAGCCGGTATTATCAAAGAGGATAACAACGAAGTTAAAATATAAGCGATGAACAAATAAGGTATGGCCAACACTAGAACCGCTAAGAATACCCCCAAAGAAGCGATCAATTGTATGAACAATATTATAAAAGCGGCCTCGATACTGACCAGCCAATTCTTCAAGAACAGACTCCAAGAAGCCTCGATCGCTTCAATGAATTTCTTGCCTCTTAAGATCACATAAGCCGAAGCGTATTTGACCATGAAGCTAACTATCAAAGCTACCGGCAAAAAGGCCAAGAACAACAATATATATAAAGTATTAAAGGCTGGTCCGGAACCGTAATCCATAAAAACAAGAGGCAAGCTTATGAATAGCAATAGGAAACAAACAAAAGCCCTGCCTATCAAGCCAATACCGAAAACCGGCCAAAAGTTGGATATACCAGCTTCAACCCCCTCTTTTAAAGTAGTCTTTTTGTTTTTCTTGATTATGGTAGCTGAATTGTTTATCAAACCTATCTCAGAGACGACCACCAGCCAAACAAAGAAAGAAAATAACACCAACAGTATAAGCAAGAAAACTAGAGCCGAAAAAGCGGCCATGGGGTCATGTTTGAAGGCATTGCCAAAATTAACGAATATCACCGGATCGAATATTCGGCCGAAATTCAAAAGAAAACTCTCTTTGAACAAGGCCTGGTCTATTCGTCCGAAAGCCAATCTAAAATGACTTCCGTTTGCTAAAAAGGTCGCGAACAAACCGAAGAACCATAGATATTTATGATTCCAAATTACCTCAAAAGCCTTTTTTAAGGTAGAACGATATGAGAACATATATTTCCTCCTTGTTTTCCGCATTCCAGTATTCGAGTCTTTGACTCGACGAATGATGCGAAAGAACGGATCTATTTATTATTTAAATATAGAAAAATCAAATCAAATTGCAAAGTTGCAAACTACTTATAATTATAACATAAAAACGAACAAACAAAAAACCGTTCCTTAAAAGAAACGGTCTTTTGCTACTATATGAAATGGAATAGACTTATATCTTCAAGTCGTCAATGCTGGAAGTATCAACATCTGAATCACCGCCCTTAGGTCTGCCTTCCGGATCATAGATCTTTAGGTTTACCCTGGCGTTGTTCTTAGCGCCGATGATCTTCAACAAAGTCCTTATAGCCTGGGCTGTCTGACCTTTTCGGCCGATGACATAACCCATGTCGCTTGGGTCGATCTTTAAAGTCAAAAGAACGCCCATTTCGTCTACTGTTCTTTCAACCTGGACAGCTTCTGGTTTGCTGACGATCGTTTTTACGATCGTTTCCAAAAACTGCTTGTCCTTTTCTTCTGCCATAGTGTTTTCTTCCTGTCTTAACAAACACGAACCAAAAAGGAATTCATATTTGTTAAATTAATTATATTTCAATCGTTCCCTTAAGGAGGGAAAAATCAAATATTTATATTGCTAATATATCACACTCGCTTGTTTTGTCAACGAACTATTCCTTTTTTTCTTCTTCTTTTTCAGGATCTTTGGCTTCTGGTTTTTCTTCCTTTTCTTCTTTTTTCTCTTCTTTTTCCTGATTATCAGCTGGTTCGGTGGTTGACTCTTGCTCAGCGTTCTCTTCAGAGGCTTTTTCTGCGGCTGATTCCTGAGCTTCTTTTTCCGCTACTGCTTGAGCAGCTTCCTTTTCAGCCTTTTCCTTTTCCTCTCTCTTCTTTAACTGTTTCTTGCTGTTGACCTTATAATTCTTTATTTTTTCTCCCTCGATCACCTCTTTGGTTATCAAAAGATTATTAACAGAATCGGACATTTGAGCTCCTTGAGAAAGCCAATGCTTGACTCTTTCTGCCTTAACCTGCAGATCCTTGGTATAAGGATTATAATTACCCAAAATCTCCAAAGCTCTTCCGTAAGGATCTTTGGCGCTTTCGGATATAACCAATCTATACATCGGTTTATTTCTCTTTCCGGTCTTTGATAATCTTATTTTCAACATTTTATTCTCACATTAGCAAATTTTTGCTAATTTGATTACTTTTAATTAAAAAAGTTAGCAAAATCAAAATGAGCACTTTTGACTTTTAAACGATTAGCTTGCTAACTTGTATTTATATTAATCAAATATTAGCAATAAGTCAAGTCGATAATAACCTTAAAGCCTAAAAACCAATATATCATAATTTAAAAAATAACTCTTAATTATCTTTAAATTCGATTGCTCGTAAACTTTAAACAAAATGCGAATATATATTTTTATTTATTTTTCAGGCCGTGATATAATGAAAGCAAGAAAATTCAAACATTTCTATGCTAATTGAAGTAAAAAACCTCTACAAGGAATTTCGCAATGAAGAAGTGGTGACCAAGGTCCTTCACGAAATATCTTTCAATATAAAAAAGGGAGAATTCGTCTCGATCATGGGGCCGTCCGGATCCGGAAAATCGACCCTAATGCATATTCTTGGACTTTTAGACAGAACTACTTCCGGAACATATGAATTCAATGGCCGAAATGTCGGCGAACTTGATGACGACGAATTGGCTCGCTTACGCAACGAAGAGATAGGCTTCGTCTTTCAGGCTTTCAATCTTCTCCCAAGAACCACCGTATTAGAAAACGTTATCCTGCCTCTTTCCTACTCCAAAAAGATAAAAGCCAAAGACCACGAAGAAAGAGCCACAAAAGTTTTGGAATCAGTAGGCCTAGGTCATCGCTTGAATTATCATACTAATCAAATATCCGGAGGAGAAAAGCAAAGAGTGGCCATTGCCCGAGCCCTGATCAATGAACCTTCGGTCATATTCGCTGATGAGCCAACCGGTAATCTTGATTCCAAATCCGGCGTTCAGGTTATGGAAATATTGGAAGACCTAAACGAACAAGGAAATACCGTTATTTTGGTAACTCATGAAACTCATACGGCCGAATATGCCAAAAGAATAATCCGTTTAAGGGATGGCGTCATAGAAAAGGACTATATCGTGAACAATCGCCGCCGAGCCAAAGACGCGCCTCTGAAATAATATAAGTTTATGTTCTCGTTGATAAAACAATGCGCTTGTACTTCCGCTACCTCCATACTGGCCAACAAGGCCAGGAGTTTTTTAACTATGCTCGGAATAATTATAGGCGTCGGGGCGGTTATTGTGATAATGTCGCTGGGCGCCGGGGCCCAAAGTTTGATAGTTTCGGAAATAGAAACTTTCGGCACCAACAAAGTAGGGGTCTTGCCGGGAAAATCAGATGACGACGGACCACCGGCCTCGGCCATGGGCATCATAGTCACCTCTTTGAAATATGAAGACGCCCTGGCTATCAAAAAAGAAATTCCACACATAACCGGAGTGGTCGCCTTTACTAACGATTCCGCCAATGTCAGCTGGCAGTCCAACAGTTACTCCACGAACATCAAGGGGATTAACGAGGATTATTTAAAAGTAGAAGGCGGTGAAATAGAGACTGGTCGCTTCTTTTATGATCGAGAAATATCCGATCTTTCCAGAGTAGCCATCCTTGGATACACGGTGAAAAAAGAATTATTCGGAGAATCAGAAGCTATAGGAGAAAAGGTGAAGATAAAGAACAACATATTCGAAGTGATAGGCACTACCGAAGAAAGAGGAACAGTGGCTTTCCAGAATTATGATGACCAAGTGTTAATACCTATAAAGACCATGCAAAAAATAGTGGCCGGCGTCGACCATGTCAATTTGATACGCATGGAGGTAGACGAAGAATCAAATGTGGCCGAGGTTCAAGAAAGAACAGAAATGCTGTTGCGAGATAGACACGGAATAGAGGATCCAAGCGGTGAGAATGATGATTTCTCGGTACGGTCCAGCGCGGACGCCTTAACTATAATCACCACTATCACGGATGCTTTGAAATATTTCTTAGGAGCTATGGCTGCCTTGTCGCTGATAGTCGGCGGGATCGGCATCATGAATATCATGTTGGTCTCGGTCACGGAAAGAACCCGTGAGATAGGCCTACGTAAAGCGATCGGCGCCAACAACACCGACATAACCCTGCAATTCCTGGTAGAAACAATGGCCATTACGACCATCGGAGGGCTCTTAGGCAGTGTCGGGGGAATTGGTGTTTCCTACCTGGCTACATTGATAATAAAGAGCTTGGGGTATGGTTGGAAATTCTCCATCTCCCCGTTCTCGATCATGTTGGCAGTAGCCGTTTCTACGGGCATTGGCCTGATATTCGGCATCTACCCGGCCCGCAAAGCATCCAAATTACAACCGGTGGAAGCGCTAAGATATGAATAATAATTATCAATCTTCAGTCTCCAATCTTCAATGATAAAAAATTGAAGTTTGAAGTTTGAAAATTCAAGATCGAAGCTGTGAACCTATACTTTCTTACCAAAACATCATTCCAATCAATGCTGGCCAACAAGACCAGGACCTTTTTAACGGTTTTGGGGATGGTCATCGGTATCACGGCCATCATGGTGGTGTTCTCGGCCGGTGAGGGCATCAAAGGTCTTCTGTATTCCCAGATAGAATCTTTCGGAACGGACTTTATTCAAGTAGAGGTAAGGATACCCTCTGATAAACAAGGAGTGGGCTCCGGAGAAGGTATGAGTTCCAAAGATACAGACTCGGCCATGAGTATGGCTATGGGCGTACAGGTAACCACCTTGAAAAATGAAGACTTGGAAGATATCAATAAACTGCCTAATGTAAAGATGAGCTATGGAGCGATCATCGGCCAAGACCTGATAAGCTACAAGGAAAAAAGGAAAAAGATAAATCTTTACGGAGTGAGCGCCGATTTCATAAAGATAGACAAAAGTGAAATAGACGAAGGAAGATTCTTCACTGAAGTGGAAGATAGATCATTGGCCAAACTAGTGGTAATAGGCAGCGAGGTCAAAAAAGACTTGTTCGGACAGTCGCAAGCCATAGGCGAATCAATAAGGATAGGCAAGAATAAATTCAAGGTCATTGGAGTTCTTAAAGAAAGAGGGGCTGTTATGGGTATGAGCTTTGATGATTTCGCTTATCTACCCCTACGCACTCTGCAAAAAAGGATCATGGGCATAGATTATATGATGTATACCGTCCACAAGCTTAACGACACCGACCTGGCCGAACAGACAGCTGATCAAGTTCGTTCACTATTAAGAGAAAATCATGATATAACTCCGCGTACAGATCCGAAAACCGGTCAGCCAGATGTTAGCCGGGATGATTTCCGGGTTACCACCATGGAAGAGATGATGGAGATGATGGATACGATAATGGGCGCTACCACCATATTGCTTCTGGCTATCGTGGCTATCTCCTTGATAGTCGGCGGGGTCGGCATAATGAACATTATGTATGTAATAGTTTCCGAAAGGACCTCGGAGATCGGCCTACGCAAAGCGGTCGGAGCCAGATACTCGGACGTAATGAAACAATTCCTTTTCGAATCCGTAGTGATAACCTTGATAGGCGGGGTGATAGGAATAGGGCTGGGCATTGGCATTTCCTACCTAATAGCCATCGGTGCCAATGAAGCCGGCTTTGAGTGGAATTTTTCCATCCCGACAGAGGCTTATATCGTATCGATCATCTTTTCTGTCTTGTTCGGCATCGGCTTTGGCTTGTTCCCGGCCAAAAAAGCGGCTCGTATGGATCCGATCACCGCTTTAAGAAATGAATAGCTATTGACAATATTAAATAAAAATGTTATTATAAATATCCTGTACTTTTTCTAAAAACCTAGATCGAAAAAGGAGAATAAAATGAATGTTATTTTGAGATCCGACCTAAAATGTTCGGCAGAATGTCGACCGTGTACATTGAAAGAACTGAAAAATTTCGGCGTTTCAAACAAGGTCGGCGGAACCAAAAATCATATTGATTGCCGTTTTCTTTTCGGAACGACCCCTAACGACTCAGGCAGATACCCGGCCAGAGACCTTAAGAAGAGCTTCAACTCTATCAGGATATCTTGGCATGATCCGTCTGACATCAAAGAAAAAAAACTCTTCCTTTGGGGAGAAGAAGAGTAAACATCAAAAAACCAATCCTTTGGCCAACATCTATTGTTGGCCTTATTTTTTTATATATTTCCTTTTCTTGAGTTCTGGTGGAAAATATTCTTGTCCTGATGAATCTTCTTTAGGCGAATATTTATAACCCTTGCCGTAGCCCAACTCTTTCATCAGCTTGGTCGGAGCGTTGCGCAAATGCACCGGCACTCCCAGATTACTGAATTCCTCTACATCTCTTTTTGCCCGGCCATAGGCCTCATAGGCGGTAATATCCTTCTTACTTTTGGCTAAATAGATGACCAAGTGGCTCAAATGAGCGTTGCACTCCGGCATCCCGATGTTCTTAACCGCGTCATAAACGCTGGTGGCTAAAAGCAAAGCGCTGTTATTGGCCAAGCCCACATCCTCGGAAGCGAAACGCACCAAGCGCCTGGCCACATAAAGCGGATCCTCGCCGGCCTCCAGGATCCGAGCCAGCCAATAGACGGAAGCGTCGGCATCTCCGCCGCGAATGGATTTGTGCAGGGCCGATATCAAATTATAATGCTCTTCGCCGGCCTTATCGTATATCAAGGACGGTTTTTGGATCACCTCCTTGACCAAGTCGATATCTATCTCTTTCTTTTGTTTGGAAGCGGCCTCTATTATATTGATCGCGATCCGGGCGTCGCCGTTGGCCAACCTGGCGATAGTCTCAATGGTCTTTTTATCAGCTTTGGCCTTGGTTCGATCAAGAGCCCGCTTGCTTATCTTGACCAAGTCGTCAACGGACAAGGCCTCAAGCACGACCACTCGACTGCGGGAAAGCAAGGCCGAATTAACGGAAAAACTGGGATTCTCGGTAGTGGCCCCGATCAAGGTTATAGTCCCTCTTTCCACGTGAGGAAGCAAGGCGTCTTGCTGGGATTTGTTCCAACGATGTATCTCATCTATAAAAAGGATGGTCTTGCTTCCCAAGCGTTTGTTCTCCCCCGCTCTTTCTATTATTGCTTTCAGGTCTTTGACCCCGTTGGTCACAGCTGAGAATTCTACGAATTCGGCCTTAGTGATATTGGCGATTATAAAGGCCAGGGTGGTCTTGCCCGAGCCGGGCGGACCCCAAAGAAGCAAAGACGGGACTTCGTCTTTTTCTATAGCGTTATACAGAAAACCGCCTTTTTTTATAAGACTTTCTTGCCCGACGAAATCCTTAAGTTCCCCGGGTCGCATCTGATTGGCTAAAGGTGCGTTTTCTTTCATATATTAATGATAAAATATGGCTGGACGCGACCAAAAAAATAGTCCAAACATCAATTACAATGACCCCTATCTTTAAAAAATTATTATAGATCGTTATCTTTGTATCCTTCCATCTTTTTCACTTTTTTAGACCTGCTCCTGCCAATACTGATAAGAGCTCGCAAAAAGACATGAGCGGTGTAGCCGGCGATAAAACCTCCGACAAGATTGGACTCCACAGCGCCCCCGACCCTGAAATTAAGATAATCCAATAAAAAGCCAAAAGCATCTATTCCTTTCAAGGCAAAAAGGTATCCAGAAAAAGCTCCTAAATAACTACCCAATAATTTGAATGGGTTGAAAGTTTTTGTCATATTATGATCTTAAAAAATCTTTCTCTTTTTCAAAATGTCTTTTTCTTTGTACCACTGCTTCCTTAATTCACCGGCTAAATGAAAAGATCCGGTTATTAATATCATATCATTCTTACTGGATCGAGCAAAAGCTTTTTGCAGAGCTTCTTTGGCTTTCTTATGGATAGTGATCCTTTTTCCTCCAAACTTCTTGGCTAAAACTTTCAAATTTTCCGGACTTTCGCTACTTCTACCGCTAGTTGAAAACCAAGATATGCAAACAGAGTCTGTTAATGGCATTATCTTCTTAAATATGGCTTTAGCATTCTTCTTTTTAGCTAAAGTGATCACTAAATGAAGCTTTCTATGCTCCGTTTCCTTTAAAAAATTCACTGTACTCAATATCTTGTCTGGATTATGCGCCCCATCCAGAATAACCAAAGGTTCTTTTTGCATAACCTCTAATCTTCCGGCTAAGACCATATCCTTTAAAGCTTTTTTTGTATCAACAACACCCACCCCCAAACAAAAAGCTACTTCAGCAGCCAATATACAATTCCTAACTTGATGCTTCCCTGTAAGACGAGTTTCATATTTTTCTTTCTTATATACATATGCCAGATCGTTCAATCCGCTTCTGATCACCCGATTAGCAAGATCTATCTTATGATACTTTGCCTTCCTGTCCCGACAAATGGACACAAAAAGGTCTTTTAGCTTCTTATCCTTTTCCGCTGTGAAAAAATGACTGTCTTCTTTGATCATACCGGCCTTATCCAAGGCGATCTTCTTCTTTGTATTACCTAAGATATGGGTGTGATCCAAACCA
This sequence comes from uncultured Gammaproteobacteria bacterium, assembly GCA_964602485.1. Lineage (GTDB taxonomy): Bacteria > Patescibacteriota > Patescibacteriia > Patescibacteriales > WJLG01 > WJLG01. The sequence continues at coordinate 57,889 of CAZRQU010000003.1, forward strand.
ATATTAGTAATTACCGTCACTTTGGGCCTTTTGATTATATTAGTAGCGTCAAAACTTCCGCCAATGCCGGCTTCCAATATTACCTGCGTGCACTTTTCTTTCTTAAAATAAAGCAAGGCTATGGCCAAAACGGTCTCAAAATAAGAAGGGCGGCCATATGGGCTTTCTTCTTGGCATCTTTTTATATAAGGTTTCAATCGGTCAACAAGATTGGAAAATTCATCTACTGATATGAACCTATCATTCACCATTATCCTTTCTATGGTCGTGGTCAAAAAAGGAGAGATGAAAACCCCTGTTCTTTTACCTGCCTGGGTCAAGATCGAATTCAGGATCAAACAAACAGAACCCTTGCCTGAAGTCCCAGCCACATGAACATACTCGAACCCTGATTGCGGATCACCCAAAAGTTCAAGAAAATAAGCCATTCTTTTTATGAAAAGCTCTTTCCCGACATAAACATCATCATTATTAAAAGATCCATATCTTAATGATTCCAAATATTTGACTGCTTGATAATATCTTTTTATATCCATACATCCTCTAGTTTAGGCGATATTCATATTTTGAGCAATAAAACAAGCCGTTTCCTCCCAAAAGAGACAACGGCTTAGATCCAAATGATCAACGGTTCTTGTTTTTACGAACCAATAAAAAGATAATAGAGAGAACGATAATGGCTAAAACTACCACCGCGACAGGCCAATAGTTCAAGAGCGCCGACCAAATAGCCTTAATATTCCAAAAAAACGCCACTCCTGCCACTAATATGATAAAAACAGTAAAAGCTCTTGCATCCATACGACGCAGCTTCTCTTTTTCATAAGACTCCATTTTTTACCCCCTGGCTTCAAGAGAGTTATATTAGGTGCGATGAATTTTTGTTAATATAACACAGGCAAACAAAAAAGCCAAGCATCAAGCCGGCTTTTTATTTCTTTATCATCAACTTAACTTCTTATTATTCGAACGCTTTTTATCTGTTGTTTGGTGACCGATTCCGTTTTTATCGTCATATTCCTTAGCTTGATCACTTCGTCTTTTTTAGGCATCCTCTGCAACCTGTGCTGAATGAAGCCTGCCAAAGTATTGAAATTCCCCTTGCCCAGATTGACTTTCAAATTCTCACAGAGTTCTTCTATCGGAATGGTGGCATCCACCTTGATGGTTTTGGCATCTATCTTTTCTATGTATTCGCTTTGTCGTTGACTTTTGTCGAATATATCCCCCACTATCTCTTCAAGTATATCTTCAACGGTTACCAGCCCGGAAACCTCTCCGTACTCATCGACCACAATAGCCATTGGAACATCTCGTCCCTCGAACTCGGTTAACAGGTCGTCTATTTCCTTGGATTCCGGAACTACATTGACCGGCCTCATTAACGAAGCTACCTTAACGTTCAATTTCTTATTCTTTATATTATCCAAGACATCGTCCACATCCAAAATGCCCACTATTTTATCATCATCGTCATCTTTATAAGCCGGAAATCTGGAGTATGGCTCTCTAATGACAAAATCTACCACATCTTTAAGGTAGGCATCACTGTCCAACATGGATATCTTGGTCTTTGGGGTCATTATCTCTGTAACCTTCTTATCCCTGAACTTAAGGACATTGTGCATCATTTCGGCTATGTCTTTGCTCAAGATCCCCTCGTCACGCCCCATGGTAACGATGGTCTTTAATTCTTCTTCCGAAACTTTGGCCTCTTCCTTGGTCCTTAAGGTTAACAATATGCCTTTGGATATGAACTCAAAGATCCTGCTAAGAGGCAAAAACGCGCTGATCAAAACCTCTATTGGTCTAGCCACCAACAAAGATATCTTCTCGGCATTGGCATTGGCAAAGGTTTTGGGAACTATCTCGCCAAAGACCAAAACCAAAAAGGTCATGACTCCGGTAGCTATCCCGGCTCCGGCAGAACCGAAAAGGTCCATAAAAAAAACCGTTGCCAAGGATGCGGCTCCGATATTCACTAGATTATTACCGATCAATATCGTTATGATCAGTCTTCTGGGATTGCTTTTTATCCTTGATAAAGCAGCCGAGCCTTTTTTGTTCTGTTTAAGTAAGGCTTTGACCTTTACTAGGCCGACGCTCATCAAAGCTGTTTCTACTCCGGAAAAGAATCCGGATAATAAGATCAAGAATATTAAGGAAAATAAATAAGCTATCATATGTTGTTAATCTACTGCTTGTAATAATATCACAAATAGTTTAGCGAAACAAAGGTATCTTTATATATTATTCATTTTTTGTCAAATCCGTGATATAATTGAATTGCTAAATCATTTTAAAACAACCAATATGTCTCCTGTAAAAAGTCTTTTTTTGCTCTCCGAGGGAGGAAAGATCTTTTTCTTTTACGCTCTAAAAGAAAAAGGCCCTTCTTCCATAAAAAGGGCAGAAAGCTCGGACGGTTATGTTTTTAAGACGACCCGTGCGAAAGTTAATATAAAAAAAGGATCGCGCAAAGAAGATATGGAAAAATTTCGCGATCTGAAAACGACCAAACAAGGAAAGAGTTATTTCATTACCTACAAAAAAAGAAGAAGAGGGCTAATGACCAGCTTCATAGCCTCTTCGCGCAATCTTTCCTCCTGGGTGGTCAAGGGGTCGATGAACGGCCTAAACGATCCTGGCGCCATAGTGCCAGATTTTTTTTACGACAAGGACAGGGTTATGTACATTGGCGGCAAAAGCATAAAGATAGCCTATTCCCGAAATATGCTGGACTGGCAACGCCGAGACCTCATACTAATGAAACCTAAAACCGGCAGATTCAATGCTGACAAATTGATACCGGCGCAAGCTTTCTGCAAAAAAGAAGGAGTGGTGCTTTTTTATTATGCTCTTGATAAGAACAAAAAAGTTTCGATCGGTGTTGCTTTGTTCGATAAAGATGATCCGGAAAAATTACTTTGGCGAAATCCACGTCCGGTCTGGAAACAAAAAGGCCGGGATAAAATAACCCCTCTCGGATTAGCTGAAAAAAACGACCAACTGTTCTTTTATTATGAAGATAAGCAAGGACAGCTGATGTCAGTTTCCTTGCCTACTCTCTGGCATCCCGAAACCCAGCCAAAGCCTGAAAAAGAACAAATGGTGATCAAATCAGAGAAAAATCCCATTTTTGGCCCTGAAGAGAATAATCACTGGGAGAACTTCGCTGCTTTCAATCCAACCTCTTTTCAATATAACGGTAAAATATATCTTCTTTACAGAGCTTTGGGCAAGGATAATTTATCCAGGGTTGGATGCGCAGTAAGCACTGACGGCATCCACATAGAAGAAAGATATTCAGAACCGATATACTCCCCAATGGCTGATTTTGAAGGAGGCAACGGCCATGTGAACAAAAATGAACCTCGTTCCGAACTGGTTTCCGGGGGAGGCTGGGGAGGCTGCGAAGACCCTAAAGTCACCCTTATCGACGATACCTTATATATGGTCTATGTCGCTTTCAACGGCTGGTCAGAGCCAAACATTGCCTTTACCTACATTCCTTTGAAAGAATTCTTACGTCGAAATTGGAAAGCTTGGAAATTTCCGGTCAAAATAACCTCTTCCGACATCAATACAAAAAATCCGAAAGCCATTAAGGAAAGCTTGGAAGACCGACCGGGACAAACCCACATCGGAGACAAGAACCCGGCCATTCTACCACAAAAGATAAATGGCAAATATATCATATTCCACCGTCTATGGCCGAACATAGTTTACGATAAGGTCGACAAACTGGATTTCGACGGCAAGACATATTTAAGAGGAGACAATATAATTCCTATTAGAAAAGACCTATGGGACGGAAAAAAGATAGGTATAAGCTGCGCACCCTTAAAGATAAAGGAAGGTTGGTTAGCTATCTATAATGCTGTTTCAGACGGTAAATACAAGATAGGAGCAATGATCTTAGATAGCCAAGATCCTTCAAAGATACTTTATCGTTCCCCGCGCCCGATAATCGAACCTGTTAACGACTACGAGAATTATGGACATAAATTCGGAGTGGTCTTTGCCGGGGGTTCCATAATAAAAGACGGAAAATTGTTCATCTACTATGGTGGATCAGACAAATGCTCCTGCGTGGCTGTCGCCAAATTGGACGATTTCATAAAAAGATTAAAGAAAGAATCAAAACCAAAAACCAATAAAGTTAAGCTAAAAACATAAATAATATATATCTATGGCTATCAGCAAAAGATCGGGAGAAAATCCGATACTCCTCCCCAAGGCGCAGAATTATTGGGAAGCGGAAGCAACCTTCAATGGCTGTCCAATAAAAGAAGGTAAAAACATCCATCTTTTTTATCGAGCTTTGTCTGCTAAAAAACATCACGCCGGATTTCAAATGAATGTTTCCACCATCGGACATGCGGTAAGCTCTTACTTGGACAATTTCGAGGATAGAAAAAGACTCATAGCCCCAACAGAAGACTGGGATCAATACGGCTGTGAGGATCCGCGAGTCACTAAAATAGGCGGTAAATATTATATATTCTACACGGCTCTTTCCCGCTACCCTTTTGAGGCCAAAGGTATTCGGGTCGGACTAGGAATAACTCGCGACCTGAAAAAAATAGAAAAACACCAGATAACCACCTTCAACTCAAAAGCCATGGCCTTATTCCCGGAAAAGATCAAGGGTAAATATGCTGTCATACTAACCGCTGACACAGATAAACCGCCGGCCAAGATCGCTATTGCCACTTTCAAGAAAGAAAGTGATATGTGGTCAAAAAGATATTGGAATCAATTCTATTTACAAATAGAAAAACATAAGGTAGAGCTTAAACACCAAGAGGGCGATCACCTGGAAATAGGAGCCCCGCCGATAAGGGTCAAGGAAGGCTGGCTGCTTATTTATTCTCACATAAAAAGATATTTTGACCCGGGAGATAGGACCTTTGAGATCAGGGCGGCTCTCTTGGATGCCAAAGATCCAACCAAGGTCATAGGCCAAACTCGCCAAGCCTTATTGGTCCCAAAGGAATCATACGAACTTTATGGCAAAGTTGATAATATAGTTTTCCCGTCAGGAGGATTCATTTCCGGCGATGAGCTCAATGTCTACTATGGCGCTGCTGATACTGTTTGTGCTTCAGCCAAATTCAAACTAAAAGAAGTGATCAAGGATATATTAGAAGAAGAAAAAGACAGGTCGATCCTCTTAAGATATAAGAAGAATCCGATAATCTCACCTAAAGAAGAAAACGATTGGGAGAATTTCGCTACCTATAATGCCGGTGCTATCTATTTGGGAGGTAAGTTCCACATCCTCTACCGAGGGCAGGCAAAGAGTGGAAGATCTGTACTGGGCTATGCTTCCAGTCGCAATGGCTTCACTATAGATGAACGCTTGTCTGAGCCGGTATATGTTCCTCGCGAAGATTTTGAAAAAAAGGAAGGTGATGGTTTTTCCGGCTGCGAAGATCCAAGAATGATGATCATCGGTGACAATATTTATATGTTCTATACCGCCTATGACGGAGTAAACCCCCCGAGTGTAGCCTTGACCAGTATTAAGAAGAAAGATTTTCTTGATAAAAAATGGAACTGGACCAAGCCGAAACTCTTATCCCCTTTAAGGCAATTCAACAAGAACGCTTGTGTCTTTCCTGAAAAGATAAAAGGTAAATACGTTATCCTCCATCGCATAGATAAAAGCATAGACTTTCATTACTCCAACGATCTTAAATTCAATAAATGTGAACTCTATGAAGAGAACAACTGGCTTGTTCCCAGAAAAGGTAATTGGGATGATCTTAAAATTGGGATTGCCGGCCCGCCGGTAAAAACCAAATATGGCTGGCTATTGATATATCATGGAGTTGAAAAAGATGACACTTCCTATCGCCTAGGAGCAGTGCTGTTGGACCTTAAAGACCCGGAAAGGATACTAGGAAGAACGGAAAGGCCGATCCTTGAACCGCATATGGAATATGAAAAGCAAGGCCAAGTAAATAATGTGATATTTTCTTGCGCCACCATACTTAAAGAAGATACTGTGTATATATACTATGGCGGAGCAGACACTCATCTGGCCGTTGCCTCGGTAAAACTGGACAAATTGATACAAAAGATAAAAAGAGAATCAGAATACTAAAAAAGACCCGCCGACAAAGGCGGGTCTTTTAATATATTTCCATCAAATATCTTTCTCTGAAAAAACTTGAGCAGTAAATATTTCCAATTTAACTTCTGGATTATTTTTATAGCAGTCGGGTGGAAGTCCGGCTTTTTGAGAACAGAGCTGAGTTAGGAATTGTTCTCTATCCCAACCGGTCTCATGGGCCACTTGAGGAAGAAAAACCCCTTTATTAGGTCCTCGACCTACTATCACCCCGTGTTTACCTAATTTTATGTCTCGCCAATCTTCTATCTCTTTAGGGGCTGACAATACGCTTATCTCATATTCAAGATCGTTGAGCTCTCCCCGATTCACCGGCAGAAAACGACCATCTTCCAAAGCGGCTGAAGCCGCCATATCACGAACATTCTTCCATAAAGGCGTATCAGGAGAAACTATATGCCCGATACATCCTCTTAACTTACCGTCCTTGCGCAAAGTTACGAAAGCACCCTCTTTTCTTTTCAGTCTTTCATCATCTATCTTGGGGTCAGCCGGTATCATGCCGGTCTTTACAGTGTGCCCCACGGATTTTTTAGCGATCTCCATTAATTTGCTCCTTTGTTTAGAATCAAGAAGCTCGTCGGAGTGAAATATCATTGCTCCATAACCAACTACCGCCTGCTTATCTCCAGCCTGCGAATCTCCACTGTTAGCATAGGCAGCCAAGGAACGATTCCAGTCTTTGATATCAGCCAATGCCATTATAGTTTTGACTGCGTCCGACCCGCAAAGAAGAGTCTGTTCACCGCTAACCTCGGAGCTCATCACACTTTTGATGTGCTCTTCCAGCCCTTTTATATCAAGGTCCTTTATCAGCTCCAATGTTTTAGTATCTATACGATTAGCATCCTCATAAGACGGATAGTGCGACATGTCGGAGCTTACGACCAATATGTCTTCCTCCCCCATTTCCTCAGAAAGAATAGAGGCTAATTTTTGATAGTCTCCCTCCTGATTACCAAAGATCAAAGGCACTATTTTAAATCCTTCTTTAAGAGTTGCTTGCAAGAAAGGAAGCTCAACTTCCAAAACATGATCCTCTTTATGTGTTTCTCGATCGAAAAATATAAGATCCCCTTCTTTGACTATTTTTTTGGCAAGTTTCTTGTTAACCTCCACTTCCCCTAAAGGGCTTAGCCAAATATCAGAATCGTCCACAGCGATCCCCGGAAAACTGTTTGTATGGGAATTCCCCAAAAGAATGACCGTGCCAACTTCTTGGCCGGAAAGAGAAGCAAAGGCAGAAGCAGCTACCGGCCCAGAAAATATATAACCGGCATGAGGAACCACCAACCCTTTGACCCCGGGAATGATCTTTTCTTTTTCCGCTTTTGCTAAAAAGTTGTTGACAGTCTCTCTTAATTCCTCTGTCTGGCGCGAATAGAACCTGCCGGCTTGAGCAGGATACCTGGTAATATTATTCATATTTTTCAGTTTAATTGAACAAAGAAGAGCCACAAAGATAACTATGGCTAAAAGTATAAAAAATCTACTCTTCTTCATTTTCTTCATACAAATCATTATTTTATATTCAGCCCCTGCCCGCATTGCCGGCACTTGCCATCCTTGTCCAGTCTTTCAGCATCGAAACGGAATCTTTTTACATTAACCTCTCCGCATTTCGGACAACGGGTATCTTCTTCTATAAAAGGAGAATAAACGAATTTCAAGCCCGCATTCTTGCCCAGCTTATGGGCGGTTTCCATTTTCCATTCATTAGTAGAAGAAGTGTCCTTTAATTTCCAAGATATCTCAGGGGAAAAGCGAGATATATGCCAAGGAGTTTCTTTTCCTAATTTTCCGGCTATGAACTTAGCAATTTTTTTGAGCATCTGCTTATCGTCTGTTAGCTCAGGGATCATCAAAGTGGTTATCTCTAAATGAACTCCTGCTTTCTTTATTTTTTTCAAATTATTAAGAATAGGTCGCAAACGTCCTCCGCAAACAGTTTGATAGATGTTATCATCCATTGATTTAAGATCCACATTAATAGCATCTAGATAAGGGATCACTCTATTAAGAGCCTCTTCGGACATATAACCATTGGATACCCAGACATTGGCCAACCCGTCTTCTCGAGCCAACTTCATGGTATCTAAGGCATATTCAGTGAACACGGTCGGTTCATTGTATGTATAGGAGATCGAAGAACACCCGGAGCTCTTGGCCATTTCAACTATTTCCCGCGGAGAAGTGATCTCCACGTCAGTGTCTATTTCAGCTTGGCTTATCTGATAATTATGACAATTAAGACAGTGAAAATTGCAACCTAAGGTACCGAGGGAAAAAGTACTGGTGCCCGGCATAAAATGATAAAGAGGTTTCTTTTCCACCGGGTCTATGTTCATGGCTACAGAACGGCCATAAACCAAAGAATGAAGTTCGCCGCCGACATTCTTTCTAACCCGACAAATCCCGGTTTTGCCTTCTTCTATAAGACAAAAATGAGAGCAAAGGCGACACCGGACCTTTTTGCCCCTCTTCTTTTTATAAAAATCGGCTTTTTTATGCATCTCTTCCATGTTCATATTCTATCAAAAAAAACAAGAGGCCAAAACCTCTTATTGACTATCCAGGTCGAATTCGGCCAAAGATCTATACATCGGACCTCTTGAAGTCAACTCGCTTTCATATATGACCACCTTCTTGGTTTTCCAAGAAATACCCAAAGGGACCATCTTCTTCAAAGCATTCATCTTGAATGGTTCTTTCAATCTGCCTAAAGTAAAATGCGGTTTCCACTTTCGACCGTCATCAGCCAAACCTAAAACACATAATTGTTTATGAATATCCTCGCGTAAACGAAGATTACTACCCGTAATATCGCGAACCCGCGTCACTAAAACTTTGGGCCGACGAAGGTTTGGGAAAGCCTGGATCTTTCCTATGGTATGATATATGATCGGATAATTACCAACCACCAACTGAAGGATCTTTTCTACCTTCCTGATATCAGACTCTCTTATCTCTCCTAAGAACTCTAAGGTTATGTGAAAACTATCCTTCTTTGTCCATTTTACCAAAGCTTCCGGATATACCTCCTTTATTGAATCTTGCGCCCGCAAAAGTCCGCCCACTATTTCCGGTTTTACAGGAAAAGCGATGAATATTCTTTTCATCTATTTTTGCTTTATTTCCAATTCGTATTCCGGCAAATAGCTGTCTACCACCAACTCGACCAAATTAACTCCGGCCTCCCGTGCTTCTACGAAAACATCCTTCTGTTCCTTAGTAGCCGTTTCTGCCTGAGCTATCAATTCTCTGGCGGCCCGATTATAATCCTCACTCGAATCATTGGCGAATAGGTCCTTAATGCTGGTCCAGATGCCTTTTTCTGTTCTTACGTCGATATCGTCCTTAATGGAAGCGTCCAATATCCTGGCCTCCGGAAGATAGACAACCACATGTCTGTTAATGTGATCGATCACAATATCGTTAGCCGTAAAATAATCCAGATCAACTCCTATGTCCACGCGAACGGTCCCTTGAGCGCTTATCTTATCTCCGGTAAAAACATCCTTCCAGTCGTCGGAACCCTGCATCGCTATTTCTACCGCATCGTCTACTAATAAAGTTTTGGTTACCAAAAAATATTGATCTTGGACTTTGTCCAATATCACTTGAGAAGTTATCACTTCCTTTTCTTTGCGCAACTCTTTTTTAGCTTTGAACCCGCCATAGTAATAAGCTGAAAAGAATAAAACTAACGCTAAAAGGAAAATGATCAAAGAATTTTTTATAACCCTCATATGATTGAAGTTATCTCTATCTATATTTTAGCTAAAATCAAGAAAAAATCAAGTTATCCTAATTTTTTACCTCATCTCCTGTCAATGGATAAAATAAATGCTGTTGGGAATGAATATTTTCCTTCTGACCGCCATATCTAAATTATACCACAGCATGGTCCTCGGTAAACTAAAACGCCACAATCCTCTAAAGAGAGATTGTGGCTAAGCGAAAAATGTTTAAATACAAGACTATCCCTAATACTGCGGAAAAAAATATTTAATTTATTAATAAGCTCCACCGAAACCGAAAAAATAAGTTAACACAACAAACAAAGGAAAAATAAACCAAATTAATAGTGGGATCACAATGCCTCTAAATACCCATTTTTTTTTATCTTTTTTACTACCCCCAACTAGCAGAAAAAAAAGTGTCACTGAAAATACAACTGGTGCTCCAACTAAATAAATCAAGGATGTTAAAAATCCTTCTGAAAATATTGATTCAAAAAAAACAGACATTGCCTCTCCGAAAACAAACCATATAATAAAGAAAATCATCCAACATACAAATATGCAAGCCAGATTATAAGCAATTGCCACTTTTTTATTTTTTTTTATTTTCTCCAACATAATTTTACTTATTAATTAAATATTCTATATCGTTTTTAATTATATCATATCCTTCTCGGCTCATCCATCCTAATCTTAGATAAATATCCAGCTTTTTAGACAACAGCCTATACTTAAGTTTGATAAATTTCTCGCTGATCTTGTCCAATTTTCCATTAACCCTGTCAAAGGCTTTCCCTAGCTTGTCCTCGCACCAATCTGATCCTTTTTTCTCGGTGCACCTTGCCAACATTTCCTCTTGTCTTTCGGTCCTCTTTTCATCCCTGATGCCGGCTCTTTCAATATGTTTGGCGATATTATCAATGTCTCTGGTTATTTTCTCATAAGCTTTATTGTTCATCAGCTCTTCGGCATAGGCCCTGTCAGCGTCCTTTTGAAGACTGGTAATATCAGCGATCACTTCGAAACTTATCTCGGTCTGCGCTTCGTTGCCGGCCTGATCAGAGGCTATTATTTTGATGAAATGTTCTCCAAGGGAGCGGTAGAACAAATCTATTTCCCGACCGTCTGTTTGTTCATTGTCAAAATATATCTTTACAGTATCGGTGGCTATGCCGGAATGATCATCCGTAAGCAGATATTCGATATCCAATATCCCCGAATGGAATATCGGGATTTCGCTGTTCGGATAGATAATATCGATCATTGGGACCTCCTTATCTATTTTAACCACTTCTGTCTTCGGCATCTCTTTGTTGCCGGCCCTATCTATTGAATAATAGATGATCGTGCCGGTTCCGCTCTCGTTGAAAATTATCGAATCTTGATAGCTTTGCCAGGTCTGGCCGTTGTCCAGGCTGCATTTGGTATTCAATATCCCGCTGGCAAAGCCGGCTTCTTCTGGGTCGTGGGCGGAGAGATCGATAGTGACGGAAGATATGTAATAATCGTTATTGCCGATCACTCCCGATATATTGATGGTGGTTTCCGGCTTAACAGTATCCTTTTGCTCTTCCTCGTCTAAAATGGAATCTGCTTCTTTGGCTTCTTCGAATTGTCCATCGCCGTCTTCATCGATATTCAACACATACTGAGCTTGTTCCGACTCGACAGAGATCGTAAAATTGGTTGAGGTGGACACTATCGGTATTTCGGAAAAATATATGGTCTTTTTCTTTTCATTGTTCTCGATCTCCTTAACTCGAACATCAAAAGTCCCGGTGCCGATAGCCTGTCCGACTATCCGGTATTCGCCATCATCTGGCAAGAACGCGAATTTATTCTCGCCGAAGGTCTCATATTCAACGCCTGGGATGTTCATTTCTATTTCTCCATCTTTATTCGGCCCGGTATGTCTGCCCTGATCATCATATACATGCAATTCGATCGGACTGAAGATGCCAAATAATTTCCCGCGTAAGCCGCATTCCGACATGTCTATCAATTTACTATGGTCATTTATATCAAATTCTTCATCCCGATCGTCTAAAATAGCTGCGATCAATTCTTTCACGCCATCAGCGCTTGGAATTTCCGCGTGCTTTACTTTTTTAACATAATATTTTTTATCGCCAAACGCCTCTGCGCTAAGAAGCGGAACCGTCCCATCGCCATCTATTGTTGTAATGTCTGTCTCTATCTCTTTCTCAAATAACAGGCTACTATCAAGGTCAAACGCCCACTTCCAATTCAATGCTTTCATTTTCCCGATGGTCGAGATACCACAACCTATTATATTGAAGGAATTATCTATTTCAATATCATCAATTTTTGAATGTAGCTCTTCATTATATGGTAAAAGATACGAATTTCTTCCCATCTTGCCCATGAATTCAATCGTTTGCTCATAATTCAAATCGCCAATCGGCAACTGATTATCACCAATGCCGATATCCATATTACCATTCTCAAATATTGCATAATTGGAAAAATAACTTTCATAATTCTTATCTTCTATATTAAAATATTCTTGGCTTGGTAAGAGCTGATATATAGAAGGCATATTTTGTGATATTAATAGAAGCCTTTCAGCGTTTAGTCCCACACCGAACCCCTCAACGCCGAGTCTGATACCCAGATCATCTCCATTGTTCAAAATCTTAAACGCTTTTGGTGCCCCATAATGAGGCGTGGCTATATCAATAAATTTATCTATATTATTTTTAGCCCCTTCATATTGATAGTTGGCAATATATGTCTTTACCACCAGACCACCCATAGAATGGGCGATGATATCAACTTTTTCCGCACTGGTTGAGGCTTTGACATTCTCTATCATCTGCTTCAAATTGTTCACTTCCGATCCGCTTTCATGACCGGCTATATAATTCAAGTCTAGACGCCAATCATACGGGAAAACAAACAGATCTTCTCCTTCAATATAATTATTGTCTTCTAACTCGTTTATTAGACCGAAAAATAAATTTTTACTCAAAACTGACCTTAACATATCGCTAGGGACTAAATTTATGCCGCCTTGACCATCATTTTCTAATACTAAATCATTTAAATATTCATCGCTCGTCGACCAAAACATATTATCTCTATCTGTTGGGTCAAGTGGATTTCCAATATTCATCCAAATTTCTTCACTGCTTGTAGCATTATCTAAATAGCTTCCAATTATCCCCGGCACGATAATCACTGGATCCCTTTCCGGTTGCGGCTCCCAGAACGGATCATGATAGGTCTTGAAATTAAGAT
>CAZRQU010000004.1:0-935 GCA_964602485.1 uncultured Gammaproteobacteria bacterium
CCACCTGATACGCAAGTAGTGGTAGAACCCGACCCCGAACCCGAGCCGAACCCCGGTCCTGAGCCCGGACCAGGTCCGGACCCTCCTTCAACTCCAGATCCGGCCGGTTTCAAGGCCTCGGTCGTCATCTCCGACGGCTTTGAATACGATCAGACCAACGACTGGTGCTTGATCCACGGGGATACGCTGACCGAAGTCCTCAACGGGACCGAGAATATCCATTATCTCTGTCAGGCCGAGAACGTCCCCGGGCGCTACCGGCTGAGGATAGAGGTGTACAGAGATGATGTCCTTTGGTGGCCGACGGACGGGAAATGGGGCAAGGAAGAAGGCCGAACCGGCGTCACCAAAACCTGCGTTCCCTTCCCTCAGCTTCAGGATGAGGCCTCCATCTCCGGTCTTGCCAAGCCCAGGGTCGAAGTAAAGGTCCTTTTTTTCATCAAACTTCTTGATGAGAACAAGGAAATAATGCTTGCAGAAGGCAGTTACGACATCATAAACCCAAGCGTATCCGTGACTAACCGTTTTTCAAAAGAATCTTTTCTAAAACAGGAGGCTTTAGAGTATTACGATCTTATGGGCCGAAGAATAGCCCATCAAGAAAAAAGATATCTTCCTCAAGGCGTATTCATCGCTAAGATGAAAAAGCTGGAAAGGAGGATGCTCAATGTTTCTAAGTGATAGCTTCTGAATACCGCAAATTCTGATCAACAGAGTTTGCGGTTTTTTTGTATTCTTAGCCCAAATATTTGATTTTTTGATAGATTGGGGGTAAAATTAATACTTAAGGCATAAAAATTGTCATTCTTGAGTCTCCCGCCGAGGCGGGAGGCGAAGAATCTATTTTTAGTAATTTTAAATATATTCCCCTCTAGAGAGGGGTGCCTGAAGCGAAGCGTAAGGCGGGGTGTGTAATTAACCATATAAAAGGAGGG
>CAZRQU010000004.1:945-63587 GCA_964602485.1 uncultured Gammaproteobacteria bacterium
GGAGGGATATGGTAAAAATATTAGATCTGCCCAAGCACGAGCGTCCACGTGAGAAGCTTGTAGAGTTGGGTGCAAGCAATTTAAAAGACAAAGAGCTCTTGGCGATACTTTTAAGAACCGGGCACGAGAAGAAGAATGCCATAGAATTAGCTGATGAAGTGCTTAAAAAGCACGAAATGAGAAAGTTCTTGAGTTTCGGAGTAGAAGATTTTTTGAAAGTAAAAGGCATAGATCAGGGCAAAGCCTGCACGCTGGTGGCCAGTTTTGAGTTGGTAAAAAGAGCTTTAGAAGTGGAAGACAATAATTTACCGGTAATAATGACCGCCCGCGATGCCGTGAACCATTTACAAGAACTTAGAACCGCCAAAAAAGAACATTTTGTTGCCCTGTACTTGAACGCCAGAAACCAGCTCATCCATAAAGAAACAATATCAATAGGCACATTGAACGCCAGTTTGGTTCATCCAAGAGAAGTATTTAAACCAGCTATAGAGCACCTAGCTGTAAGTATAATAGTGGCCCATAATCATCCGAGCGGGAACTTGGAGGCAAGTGAAGATGATAGGCAGATGACAGATAGGTTAAAAAAAGCAGGAGAGACTTTAGGAATAAATATTTTAGACTCTTTAATTATTAGTGAACAAGGATATAAGCTAATTTAGCTTATTCTTGATTTTGTAAGTTTGTATAGATTGATGAGCTCAAATGATACAAAACAGGGTAGTTTGTATAATTTAAGAAAAATAATGACAAGATGTTTCAGTTAAAAACTGCTTATTTTAAATAAAAAATAGAGTCTATGTTTTCAGTGTAAAGTAGACTTGACACTGAAGAATAAATTAGTATAAAATAAATATTGCTAAAATTAGTAAAAAAAGTATCTATACTTTTATCCCCAGCTATTAGGGTTGACTTTTTATATAAATAGGTGTAGTATTGTTGGTAGATTAAATTTATCAGCAAGACAATGATTAAACTCCTAAAAGAACTAGCAAGCATCATCAGCGGTTTTTCTTTGAAGCTGGCTTCAGACGGAACCGACTCAAAAAATATTATAGTTCAGGCTAGAGATATATCCGGTAATTTATATATTGATAAAAATACATGTAAAGTAACTAATTTGGATAAAATACCGGAGAGGGCCATTTTGGAAGAGAATGATGTTGTGATAGCGGAAAGAGGTACATTAAATGCCGGCGTGGTCGGTCAAGATTTAAAAGGGGCGATAGCCTCTTCTTCTGTATTTATAATCAGACCTAATAAAACAGGTGTAGACCCGGCGTATCTAGCTTCTTATTTCAACTCTCCTAAGGGTAGAAAATATTTATTGCGCTTAGCTGAAGGTTCTCTGATAAAAAATATTTCAAAAAAACAACTTAGTGAAATACCGATATATGTTCCGGATCTGGAAACTCAAAAAATAATAGTGGACATGAATACAAATAAACAGAGACAGCTGGAACTATTAGAAAGAAAGAAGCAATTAGTTGGTCAGGTAGTGGAAAGTGCCATTAAACAAATACTTGATAATAAAAATAATTAAATATATGACCGATAAAAAAATAACTCAAGAAGACCTCAATAAAACCTTGTGGGCTGGAGCGGATTCCTCTAGGGGCACGGTGGAAGCAAGCACTTTCAAAAATTATGTGCTGGCCATGCTTTTCTATAAATATTTAAGTGATGTTTCGGACGCCAAAATTGAGCAATACAAGAAAAGGTTTGGTGATGATAAAGAGAGAATAAAAGATAAAATGAAAATGGATCGCTTTTATATCCCGGAAGAAGCTTCATTCAATTCTCTTTATAACAAAATCAGTGAAGATAATATTGGTGAAATACTCAACACAGCTTTTCATAAAATAGAAGACAATAACAAAGAAAAGCTGGCAGGGGTGCTTACTCGCTGGGATTTTAATAGTGAACATATCCTTGGAAAGATGGAGCAGAGGAATAAGATGATCCGCAATCTTTTTCAAGATTTTCATAAAATCAATTTGGCTGAAGTGGATGATGATATTATCGGCAATTCTTACATGTATATGATTGAACGCTTCGGTTCTGCTGCCGGCAAGAAAGCCGGAGAGTTCTTCACGCCTCGCTATGTTTCCAGGCTACTGGCCAAATTGGCTCAACCAAAACCGGGCGATAGAATATGCGATCCGGCCTGCGGTTCTGGTGGTTTGCTCCTTTTGGAAGGTAAAGAAGTAGAGAATAAAGGTTCAGATGATTACGCGCTTTATGGCCAGGAATCGGTCGGTGATACTTATCAATTGGCCAGAATGAATATGTTTCTGCATGGCAAGGATTCGGCGAGAATTGAATGGGGCGACACTTTAAATGATCCCTTACTTTTGGAAGATGACAAGTTGATGAAATTTGATTTGGTAATTGCTAATCCGCCCTTTTCACTTAAGAAATGGGGAGCGGAAAATGCGGAAAAAGATAAATACAATCGTTTTCACAGAGGCATACCGCCAAAAGACAAAGGTGACTTTGCCTTTGTTTCCCATATGGTGGAAACTGCCAAGCCGAAATCAGGCCGAGTGGCAGTTATAGTTCCCCATGGTGTTCTATTCCGCGGAGGCGTGGAAGGCAAGATTCGTCAAGCAATGTTGGAGGAGAATATAATTGATGCGGTTATCGGTTTGCCGGCCGGGCTTTTTCAGACAACCGGCATACCGGTCGCTATTTTGATAATAGATAGATCCAGAGAAAAAGGCGGTGCTAATGAGAATAAGAAAGATATTCTATTTATTGAGGCATCAAAAGAATTCGTGCCTGGCAAAGCACAGAATAGCCTAAGCGAGGAGAATATAGATAAAATCTATAATACTTATGCCAAGAGAAAAGAAGTAGATAAATTTTCTAGAAAAGTGTTACCTGATGAAATAAAAGAAAATGACTATAATTTAAATATCACTCGCTATGTAGATACTTTTGAGGAAGAGGAAGAGATAGATATTCAGGCTAATCTAAAAGAGCTGGAAAAGATAAATCCGGAGTTGGAAAAATTAGAAAAAGAAATGGATGGATATTTAAAAAAATTGGGAATAAAAAAGTAAGTTTTTACACATATCCACAGATGTTTCGGTGATATCACCAACACATAAAATATATGCCATTTATATTTATTGATGAAAGTGGACAATTTGCTAAAAATAAAGACGGTGAATATTTCATAGCCGCTAGTTTTACTGTTGGTGATCCGAAGAGAACTAGAAAAGAATTATTGAAATGGCAAAGAAGTAAATTTCCTAAAAAAATGAGGCATCAGCCGGAAATTAAATTTTCTGATGTTAATATAGATTTAAAATTACGTTTAAAAACCTTGAAAAAGATTTCAGATTTAGATGTCAGGATTAATTATGTTTACCTGTTAAGAAGAAATATTCCAGGAGAGTATTGGAAGAACAAGAAATTAAAAAGCGGACACCTATATACCAACATAATTGGAGAAGTGCTAGAGCTGTATTATCCTATATCAAATAAAGAATTTAGAGTTTTTTGTGATGAAAGACATTTAAAAGGAATAAAAAGAAGTGAGTTTAAGGAAATTTTGAAATCAAGAATTGCTCCAGAAGTTTCTGGTGATACAGCTATTCAAATAGAGATGGTTGATTCTAAAAAAGATTACAATATACAGATAGCTGATTGGGTGGCGGGTGCTTTTTATGCTTATTATTCAGGGAAAAAAAACGGTCAGGAGTATTTTGATATTTTGAAAGGAAATATTATAAACAGTAGAGAGCTTTTTAAAAATCATTGGGAGGATAAATTGGCAAACAAAAAATCCAATCAGAAATAGATTGGATGCTTTGTTAGAAGTAGCGTCTTATGAGATGGTTTATCCAAAGCTTAAGTCTCGGAAACTCCGAGGGAACACCTAGGCACCTCATAAACTATTATTGCATACTTCTATAATTAGTATACTGGAGTTATTATAGACTGTCAAGGTACTGACACAGAAGTAAAGGTAGTGATAAAATTATATGACTGAAGAAAAATATAAAAATTTTATAGATAGATTTTTAGAGCTTAAAGCAAAAACAGGTTTAGTTGCTAATAATATGCATAGAGGGAAAGAAATAAGACCAAAATATATTTCATCTGAAGATATGGAAGAATGCAGGAAAACGGAGGAAGAATTGAAAAGTAGTTTTCAGGAGATGAGCTATGAGCAGTTAAAAAATCTTTTAGGTGAAAGAGAAATAAGTACTATGCCGGAGTTTGAAAAAGCTTTAGGAGAAAAAAGACAACGAAAAACATATGATGACAACAGATAAAATTTTGATCTGGCAAACAATTTTTACCGGATTAACATTTTTAGCTACCTTGTTGGTTGGTGTTTGGGCTTGGAGAATTGGTCGTAAACAGAATCAGGTTAGTGATTTTGTAGAAGTATTTGTGATGCCTCAAAGATTAAGCAAAAAAAACGAGGATGGAAAAGAAGAAGTAACTGGTTTTAATTTGTTAATAAAAAATGCTAGTTCCTATCCAGTGTATATAAATAAATATACCTTAAATGGTGTTAACCATTTAGTTGGCAGTAGTGTTGTCCCTAAAGATTCAAGTAATTGGTATTCTATTGGAGTCCCTAAAGATGTTCAAGACAAAGGTGAGTTATCGTTGGAGGTTGAGTTTGAGGATTATTTAGGTAAAAAATATACCTCTCAACAGTATGGAGAATTTAGAGGCCATAATTGGAATATAAGAGGAGAAAAAAGAAAATTAATAAAATAGGATTATGGTAAAATCTATTGAGGAGAAAAAACATGAATTTACAATTTTTTTATTAAATAAGAAGTATAAAAAAATTTCAGATATAGCTGCTATTGTTCCGGTGGGGAGCGTTGATGATTATATTAATGAAGATCAAAAAGCCAAGGCTTATATTTATAAAAGTTCTGGTAATGTGCCTGGGTGGATAAGCTCTTTTAAGTCTATATTTAATTTTAATGAAAAATTTTCAAATCTACTTTATGCTTTAATATCTTTTATTGAGGTTGATAACAGGGTTTTTGTTTTTACTTCTAGTTTTGGTCATTCAAAGATTTCGAAAAAGTATGTAGTTAATGATTTTGGTCTAAAAGTTGTGTTAAATGAAATTGATAAAGACTCCTTGCGTTCAATTGATACTAGAAATTTAACTTTAGCCTCTCATCAAAAACGAGAGGTTTCTAGTTCTAATTCAAGTTTAAATGAATTTGATTTTGATGATGATGAAGATTTTTTAAAATCTATATCAGGAAAATTAAAAAATACAAAATATGCAGCTAAAATATCTGGTAGTGATTCTTTAAAGATGGTTAAAAGGTTTGACATAACTAATATAAAAGAATTATGTTCAGAGCTTTTAGAATCTTATAATAAATCATATTATATAGATAATGGATTTGGTTTTATAGATCATTTTAAAAAAGTTTATGACGAAGAAATTAAACAAGACTTTAATAATAAACTTCTAAATGCTATCAACAGTAGGCAAAAAAAACTTGTTTTAGCTTACCCAGAAATAGAGGAATATAGTTTTTCAAATTATAGAATATCATTTGGTAAGTTTGAGAAATTTTGTGATGACATAGACGCAACTATATTGTTTAGATTTTTAGATAAAAATAAATTAGAAAAACTTGAAATAGATGATTTGAATAAGATTAATATAGAATTGTTGGACGAGGATGGAAAAATTTTTTATAAAAAGGGGAACAATAACAAGAAATATAGCCTTTTAAATTATGTAGTGTTTGATTTTAAATATAAGAGTAAAAAATATATATATTTAAACAATCAAATATATGAAATAGAAGATAATTATTATAAAAAATTAATTAAAGATTTAGAAGATGCTGAGGAAAGCATAAGTTACGAATTGCCACCAATTAAGCATTGTCGTAAAGAAGGGGAGAAGGGCTTTAGTTTAATTGTTGAGAATGAAGGATTATATAATAAGCGAGCGGAAAGTGAAAATATTAAGTGTTTAGATAAAAACTTTTTTAAAGAAAAATATACTGGTAAAGGAGGTAAAATTGAAATAGCTGATTTAGTAACCGATAAAAATGAATTTGTAGCCGTAAAAACATACAAGGGATCATCAACTTCAATTAGCCATCTTTGTATGCAATTAAACGCGTCAGCAGAATTGTGGGCTAAAAATGAAGATGCTTATAGTAAGGCAATTTATGAGGTTGTTGGAGGTGATATGAATCTGGATATAGAGAATAGGAGTAAGGTTAATTTAGTTTTTGCTATAGCTCACAAGAAAAAAGGGAAATTATGTGACCTATTGCCAATTTTAAGTAAAATATCTTTGAGAAGGTCTATAAAAAATATAAAAAAATTAGGTTTTAATAATGTGTTTATTGTAAAAATAGATTTTGAAGATAGTGAAACAAAAAACATTGAATAATTAATTATTAAAAAAATAATGAAAAATAATTGGAAATTTTTTAATTTAAGCAAGTGAATATTTAATATAATTTAACAATGAATCAGTTTTTTTCTGAAAATTTAAATAATTTTATAACACCGGCAATATTTATTGCCCTGCTGGTATTTTTAGTTAGATTTTTTGGTAGAGCAGTATCTGATCAAAAACCTCTTGTTGATGACAGAAAATGGGAAGCAGATGTTCAAGGAGTATTTTTTATTGTTAATAAAATATTTATACCAGCTCTTGTAGTAATGATGTATGTTCAAAAGAAGGAATATTTTTGGCCATTAAATAACTTCTGGAATAATTTAATTAACTTCAATAATCCATTTGTTATCCAGGATCTTTATTTGTTTATATTCTTTGCAATTTATTTTATTATTTTTACAATTTTTTCTTTTAGACTATGGTCATTTGCTGAAATGAAGACAAAAAAGGACTCAAAAAAAATCTGGAAGGAAATAGATTGGAAACAATTCTACAAAGAAGCTGCCATTAAATTTTTTATTAGACTGATACCAATTGCTATTATCGCTTTTTTGTATGTTGTTTATTTAACTAAAGATTGGATTTATTTTACTTATTCTCTGTTATTGGCGTTTGTTTCCTTTTTCGGCTTAGCTGCCGTGGAGTCTTTAACAAAAAAGAATATTGTTAAAGTAAATATCTATTTTATTGATAAAAAGAATTCCCCAGTAAAAAGCTGTCGGGTTGTTCGGGAAAACAGTGATAATATTAGAATCCTTAAAAATAATAAGAGCTTGATTATAAATAAATCTCAAATATTAAAGATTGAAAAGATTTTAGGTCGGAAATAAAATAATATGAAAAATAATTGGCAAGAAGTAAAAATTAAGGATGTGGCTGAAATTATTTCTGGTGGAACTCCCGATACTACTATTGATGAATTTTGGGGAGGTGATATCAATTGGATAACTCCAACCGAAATTACCAAAATAAAAGGGAAGTTTATTGTTGGTGATACGGGAAGAAAAATTACAGAGAAAGGCTTAAAAAATAGTTCAGCTACTTTGATTCCAAAAAATTCTTTAATTTTATGTTCGAGAGCTACCGTTGGTGATTGCGCTATTAATATTGGGCCAATCACCACTAATCAGGGGTTTAAAAACTTAATACCAAATGAAAAAATATTGATTCAGTTTTTGTATTATAAAATTTTGTTAAGCAAAAATTATTTAAAAAGAATTAGTTCTGGAAGTACTTTTTTAGAATTTTCAAAAAAAGATATTGGAAAACTAAAAATAGATCTTCCGCCGATTGAGGAGCAGGGGAGGATTGTGAGGGTTTTGGAATGTTGGGATGAATATCTGGAAAAGCTGGATAAGAAAATTGAGATCAAGAAAAATATTAAAAAAGGCTTAATGCAACAATTGCTTACAGGCAAAAAACGCTTGACTGGATTTAGTGGTGAATGGCAAAAATTAATGCTTGGAGAAGCTTGTAAATTGTACCAACCAAAAACAATATCGTCTGATGAGATTACAAGAAGCGGAAAATATTTAGTCTTTGGAGCTAATGGTGTAATTGGATTTTATGATAAATATAATCATGAAGAATCTGAAATATTGATAACTTGCAGAGGTGCTACATGTGGTAATATTAATTTTTCACAACCAAAAAGTTGGGTTACCGGAAATGCTATGGTTTGTAGACCGAGCGTTAATAATGATAAGTTTTTCTTTTTATATTTATTAAATTTTATAAATTTAAAAATTGTAATATCAGGGCTAGCACAACCACAAATAACGAGAAAAGATTTATATCCGCTAAAAATTATTGTTCCTAAATTAAAAGAACAAAAAGTTATTGCTGAAATCCTTATGAAAGCTGATGAAGAAATTGAAGCCCTGGAAAAGAAGAAAGAAATTATAGAATCTCAAAAGAAATTTTTATTGAATAATTTAGTAACCGGAAAAATTTTAACACCCGAAAAAATGTAGTAATTTTGGATTAAAGCGAGAGGTGTTAGAGTTTAAATAATATTATTGGACGTTAAGTTTGATAAGCGATAACACACCCCGGCCTTCGGCCACCCCTCTCAAGAGGGGAATAAAATATAATTTGCAAATTGAAGTTTGCGAGTTTAAAAGATTGAATATTATGTCAAATAACGAACAAATGATCAAGGCTGATTTTGATGAAGCTCGGGCATCGCAATTGCCTTTTGTTGAGCTTCTTCTTAATCTTGGCTATCAATATATCTCTGCCAAAGATGCTTTAACTGAAAGAGCCAGCAATTTAAGTAAGTTTGTTTTAAAGCAAACCGCTTTTGAGGTGCTGAAAAAATTAAACCCAGAAGTATCGGAAAAAAATATCTCTGATGCCATAGACGAGCTTGATAACATTCCCCTGGAAGGTTTGATAGATACTTCTAAGGAAGTTTATAATATCCTGATGCATAAGGGCGGTAAGACTGTAGTGGATATTGTGGATGGCAAAAAAGTATCTAAGTCTTTGCAGTTTATTGATTTTGAAAACATTAATAATAATGTTTTCGAGGTAGCAGTGGAATATCCGGTAGAGGGCAGGGGCAATATTCGCCCGGATATTGTTTTGTTTGTAAACGGCTTTCCTTTTGCTGTGGTAGAGAACAAGAAATCAAGCGTAAATATAAAAGAAGCGCTTAATCAGATGCAGAGAAATCAAGGAGTTGATTACGCCCCAAGATTTTTTGTCTATCCGCAATTATTGATCGCAGCTAATTGTGATAACTTCCTATACGGCAATACCGGCACGCCTTCTAAATTCTATACTTCGTGGAAAGAAAAAGATGTTAAACAAGAACAAATAGATAATGAGATTTTAAAACATATAGCTAAACCGGTATCTGCGGAAGTGTATAATCAGTTGCTTTTGGATTTAAACGGTTCAACCTTTGGCCACAAACAGGTGTTAAACAGACAGGTAACCGAGCAAGACAGAGGCGTTTATAATATGCTTCGGCCGGACAGGATTTTGGATATTGCCAAGAACTTTATCCTTTATGATGCCGGCGACAAAAAATCAGCTAGATATCAGCAGTATTTTGCGATTGATAAAATATTAAAAAGAGTTTCAGAGTTCAAAGAAACAAGAACCGGCAGAAAGAGAAAAGGCGGTATTATCTGGCATACTCAAGGATCCGGAAAATCTTTGACAATGGTAATGCTGGTTAAGGCTTTGATAGAGGAAGAAAGTATTATAAACCCGAGAATTATAGTGGTGACAGACAGGATTGATTTGGATAAACAGATTGCTACCACCTTTAAGAATTGCAACATTAAAAAAGATGTTATTACCGCGCGTACCGGAACGCATTTATTGGATTTGATAAAAGAAAAGAATCCAAATGTTATTACCACTCTGGTGTATAAATTTATTAAAGCCGGAAGTGATAAGAATAAAATTTCTGATACTGATGAAAACATTTTTGTATTGATAGATGAAGTTCATCGCACTCAAACAGGCGAAGCCAATTTTAGAATGAATATGGTTATTCCCAATGCCTGCTATATAGGATTTACCGGCACACCATTAATGACAAATGAAAAACATGTTTCTGTTTCCAAGTTTGGCGATTATATTGATAAATACACCATAGACGATGCTTTGGCTGACGGGGTTATATTGCCCTTGATATATGAGGGCAGGTTTATTGAGATGTATCAGAATGAAGCTCAAGTTGATGTGCATGTTGATAGAATTGATAGTGATATAGAAGAAGAAAAGAAAAAGGCGTATCAAAATAAAGTGTCCGAGGGGATTA
Source organism: uncultured Gammaproteobacteria bacterium (assembly GCA_964602485.1). Classification (GTDB taxonomy): domain Bacteria; phylum Patescibacteriota; class Patescibacteriia; order Patescibacteriales; family WJLG01; genus WJLG01. The sequence goes on from CAZRQU010000004.1 coordinate 11,145, forward strand.
TTAAAAACAATCCTAAAAGAATAGAGGAAATCGGCTATGATATTGGCAAACACTATGAAAAAGAATTTAAAGGAACAGGATTGAAGGGCCAAGTGGTGGCGCCCAGCAAGCATTCAGCTGTTTTATTTCAAAAGTATTTTGAGCAAAGCACAAAATTGAATACCGCTGTGATTATCTCCGACATCGGTGCCGGCGAAGACCCGGAAGATGACAAGAAAAAGGAAGTAGTGGATTTTTTGACTAATGTGAAGCATAAATACAGAGATTTGAAATCCTATGAAACAAATATTATAGAAAGTTTTAAAAAAGATCCTAACGGCGTTGAGCTTTTGATCGTGGTTGATAAACTTTTAACCGGTTTTGACGCGCCTAGAAATACCGTTCTTTATTTAGCTAAAGATCTTAGGGATCATAACCTGCTGCAAGCCATTGCCAGAGTAAACAGGCTTTTTGACAATGAAGAAGACAAGTTACCTAAGACTGCTGGATATATTATAGACTATTCGGAAAATGCCAAGAATTTAGATAGAGCGATGAAGCTGTTTGGCAATTATGATGAAGAAGATGTTCGCGGAACTTTGATTGACATAAAAGATAAAATTTCTGATTTAGAGAAGTCTTATTCCGAGATTTCGGATTATTTTACAGCAATTAAAAATAAAGAAGATCAGGAAGAATATATAAAAAGGTTTGCTGAGGAAAAGGAAAGGAAAGACTTTTACGCCTCTGTAAATAATTTGTTGCGCAACTTGAATGAATGCATGACTTTGGAAGATTTTTCCAAAGAGTTTGATAAGCTGGATACTTATCAGAAAGATATAAAAAAGATTTTAGAAATTCAAAAGAATGTCAGGGTGCGCTATACAGATGTGGATGATTATTCCGATTATAAGAAACAGCTGGTCAAGATACTTGATCGCTATGTGGATGCCAGGGAAGCGGAAGTTTTGACCATGCCAATTGACTTGAGCGATAAGGAATCTCTTAATAAAGTAGTTGAGGGCTTGGATTCAGATGCTTCTAAGGCTGAAGCTATCGCTGCTCAAACAGATAAAGTTATACATGATAATTGGAAAAGCGATCCGGAGTATTATGACAGGTTTTCCAAAAAGGTGGCGGATATTTTGGAAAAGATGAAGCTTAAAAAAATGGAGGATCTGGATGCCTTTAATCAGCTTAAGCTTTTGCGTGATGAAATGCTTGATAAAAAGGACGAGGAGTTGCCGAGTGGTATTGAGGTAAATTCCGGAAAAGATGTTTTTTATAGAAATTTACATGATAGTTTTAGGGGCATTGATGAGGCGGAGTATGTTGAAATTATAAATAGTATATTTGATATTCTAAAGAAAGAGGTAAAAGTAGACTGGCATAAGAATATGGAAGTTAAAAGGCAGATTATGAATAAAGTTGATGACTACTTGTATGATGTTGTAAAAGCAGAAAAAGGGGTTGATTTAAGCAATGAAGATATGAAAAAGATTAATGAGAGGGTGATTGAATTGGCTGTTATGAATAATGAAATGTTTTAAATTTTGTGTTTTGTGTCATTCCCGCGAAGGCGGGAATCCAGAGTATTAAATAAAATAGATTCCCGCTTTTGCGGGAATGACAAAAAAATGGAAGAGAGATGTTTTGCCTGGGGCAAATATAATTTTCATTATCATATTTTTAAGGAGGATAGAAAAACTATCAGTCTTCGCGTAACTCCAAAGTTAAAAATTATTGTTAAATGTCCAAAAAAGATAAAAGAAAAAGACTTGAATGAATTTTTGAAAAGAAAATATAACTGGACCGCTAAACAGCTGGATTTTTTTAAGAAGTTTAAAAAAAAGAACGAGAAAGAGTATATTTCCGGGGAAGCGGTTTTGTATCTGGGCAGGCAATACAAGTTGGTAATTGAGAAGGGTGTGCCGGAGAGAGTTATTTTAAAGGGTGGCAATTTAAACATATTTGTTGAAGACGGCAAAGGAAGTCAGAGATATAATGAGACGATTTTGCGAGAATGGTATTACGGTAGAGCCCGGGAAATATTTGCAAAGAGATTTTTGGAAATGGCAAAAAAGTTTGATTTTAAATTTGAGCCGATCTTGGTAATAAGAAAAATGGAAAAGAAGTGGGGAAGTTTTACCGCCAAGAGGAAAATTATTCTGAACCCAAAGCTAATTGAAGCATCGCGCGAATGTATAGACTATGTAATTGTTCATGAGCTATGTCATTTTAAATATAGAGATCACAGCAATAAATTTTATAGATTGCTAGAATCTAAAATGCCTAATTGGGAAAAGGTAAAGGAGAAATTAGAAATGAGATTTTTATGAGCAGGAGAGGGAATAAACAAGATGAGGAATTTTTAGTAAAGATTATCGTGGTTGGAGTGGTGTTTATTATTGTCTTTGTAGCTGTTTTTGTAAATAGCTATGTCAGAAATTGTATCTGGGAATGGCCGATAAGATGGGATGTTAAAACGTGTTGGAATGAGCAAATTGAGCCATCAAAAGAAAAAGCAACCGAAGAAGCAGCAAAATTTTGGTAGTTTAATTTTTAATTATTTTTTTGGGACTCGGAGTCAAATTTAAATAATACAAAAATAGTTATGGAAATATTAATTTTATGTGTAGTTTGTTTTATCGTTGGCTTTGGTGTGGGGTCGAAAGAAAAAAAAGATAAATATCAAAATGTGGAATTTGATATTGAAGAAAAAAAAGAAAATTATGAAAGAAATATGTTTAAATTTTCAGACATGGAAGCCACATATGAAATTATTGAAGCGTTAAAAAAGATGGAAAACACTTATGATAGTGTTTATATTACTGGTAAGGCTGGTACAGGGAAATCAACTTTACTTAAACATTTTTGTAAAAACACTCAAAAAAATATAGTTGTTCTCGCCCCCACCGGTGTAGCAGCTTTAAATGTAGGGGGAGTTACATTAAATTCTTTTTTTCAATTTCCATTTGGCGTTATAGAGAAACAAGATGTTAAGTATCTGTATAATAAACGAGAAATTTTTAAAAAATTAGATGCTATTATTATAGATGAAGTTTCTATGGTTAGGGCGGACATGATGGATGCTATTGATTTTTCGCTTCGTATGAATACTGGGAAAAAAGACACTCCCTTTGGTGGAGTGCAGCTTATAATGTTCGGGGACCTATATCAACTTCCTCCTGTTGCTAAAGGTGAAGTTAAAAACTGTCTAGATAATAGATATGGAGGAATTTATTTTTTTAACGGAATAAAAGACATAAAATTTGAAAAAATTTTTTTAACCAAGATATTTAGACAAGAAGGAGATGATGGCTTTAAAAATATATTAAATAAAATTAGAGAAAACGATATAGAAAGAGGTGATTTGGATGAAATTAATAAAAGAGTAGAGGAATATAGTGATGCTAATAATCCTGCCATAGTTCTTGCTACCACAAATAGTATTGCTGATAATATAAATTTAACAAAGTTGACAGAAATCGATTCCAAGGGTTTCTTTTACAGAGCCCACATTCAGGGAGATTTTAAACCCAGTGAGTATCCAGCTGATGAAAAGTTGAAATTAAAGAAGGGTGCTCAAGTTATGTTTATAAAAAATGATATAGGTCAACCTAGAAGATGGGTTAATGGAACTTTGGGAGTGATTGAAAAATGTTCAGATGGTTATATAAAAGTTAAGGTAAAAGATAAAATATATAAAGTAGAAAGGTTTAAATGGGAAATTTTTGATTATAAATATGATCACAACAAAGATAAAATAGAAAAACATATTAAAGGTTCTTTTAGTCAATATCCATTAAAATTAGCATGGTCTTTTACTATTCACAAGAGCCAGGGAAAGACATATGAAAAAGTGGTAATTGATATGGGGGATGGAGCTTTTTCCCATGGGCAGGCATATGTGGCTTTTAGTCGTTGTGTTAGTCTAAATAATATTTTTTTAAAACAACCTTTGAAATTTTCAGATATTATTTTAGATAAAAATATAGAGAATTTTCACATAGCAACCAAGCCTTGAGTTATTAGTTTTTTATTGAGTTTTTTATGTTTTAGGTTTTATGGGTTTTATATTAGGGTCAGGTCTTGCTTTTTGACTTTTTAGATAAATAATAAATCAGCCCGCAGTCCGCTTCGCGAGACTGCGGTTAAGCAAAAAAATATGCAAAAAGAAGAAAAAAATTATATTGATTATCATTTGTTGGAGAATAATATAAATGAATATGTTAAATATTATTCTAAAAGAATACTTAAGGACTCAGATTTTTATAAAGAAGATGAGGCGTATAAATATAGAGCAGTAGCTACTTTTCAGAAAAAATTTGACCTCAACGCCTCAGATTTAAAGGAAATGATAGAAGAAGCTTTTGCAGATACAAAAAATTTAGTTCAGTCAGGAAATTATTTTCCAAAAGGGATGTTAATAAAATTTATTGCCATTGATCAAGAGTATGTACGTCAGGAATTAAAAAAATTAATTTATAATAAAGATTCGGTAATATATAGAATAGACAATTTTCTTAAAAATATTAAGACAAAATTTCCTTTAAAAGATGAAAATTATTATATTGATGCTCGTTTTCTGAGTTTTATTTTAGCAGCTGTGGATCCATTTAATTATTTTTATGTAAAAGTACGAGAATATAAAAAATTTGCAGAAATGGTCGGATATAACATATCAATAAAAGGTTCACAAGGAGAAAAATATCAATCAATGAATAATTTAGCTGTTATTACAAAAAATATACTAGAAAAAAATTATTATTTTAGGGAAGTGCATAGTATGATAGTTGAGAATTTTGATTATAAAGACTCTTCATTTAATTGGGGGACTTTTGATTTTATTTTTGACGTTGCAAGGAGAGAAGGGGAGGAATTTAGATTTGTTCAAAATAAAGTAAAATTGAATAGAAAAATTTCAGAAAATAATAAAGAAACACAAAAAGATTTTTTGGAAGAAATTTTTTATGAAGAAGATATAAATAAAGAAATTAAAGGCAAAACAAAAGAGCAACTTCTTTTAGAAGCAAAAAACTATCATCCCGCTAATGAAAATTATAAAAAGAAAAAGGGTGAACATAAAACTAGAATAGAAAACGTCAAACAGAAAAAGATTGTAAAGGAATTAGAAAATTATGTTTGCCAAGTATGTGGATTTCATTTTAGTTATAAAAATATAAAAGGAGAGATAAAAAAATATGCTGAGGTGGATCATATTATTGATAAAAGCCTAGGTGGAACGGAGGAGTTAGAAAATTTATGGGTTTTATGCCCCAATTGTCATATGAAGAAAACATTAGGAGTTATAAAGATAGATAAAATTAAAAAAATTGTTACTGAAAATAGAAAAATAATTAAAATAAGGGATAACCATTTAGGCTGGTGAAATGAATGTTAGCAAAAACAAACTACATATTGGAAGCAGAGCTTGAATTGTAAATTTTATAAAACAGCTTGTAGTCCCGCAAAGCGGACTGTGGCTAGGAAAAAATTTGAAAAATAAACATATGAATAAAAAAGAAGAAAAAGAGAAAAATAAAAAACCACAGAAACCCAAGAATAAAAAAATACAGGATAAAACATCTGAAAAAGTAGGAAAGTCTTTTATAATTTCTGTGGATTAACATAGGAAGTCCGCTTAGTTATAAAAAATAGCTGGATAAGCTTTATTGGGGTCAGGTCTGCCTGCCTGCCGGTAGGCAGGGAATTAAGACTTTTTAAATATTATAAAATCATCCCGCAGCTCGCTTCGCGAGACTGCGGTTAGGTAAAAATTTCCCAATGGAAGCTTTTGGTGTGATGGATATTTTGTTCCAACTATCGGTCTTGATGAAGCAGCCGTGAGGAACTATGTAAAAAGTATCAGGTCAAAATGCCTAAACCTCCGCTTTGAAGCTATCGCCCGCGTAGCAGGTATGATAAAAAACAGTCGCTTTTAGCGGGCGGTAATTTATTTTATATTTTAAGTAAAGAAATTGATTTTTTGAGATATTGAGAGTAAAATAAAAGACTAATAATTATATATAATAATATGAAGTACTCTAAATTATCTTTAATATTCGTTCTTTCTTTAAGTTTGCTTTTATCCGCTTGTTCTCAGGAAAAAAGCCCTGTTCAGGAAAAAGATAATATTCCAGGATCTGAGGCGTTAGACGAATTGATAGACATTAATAAAGATTACGAAAGTCTTAATCAAGAGATTAAAGAAAAATTGGTTTCTTTGGAAAATGGGTTAGACATTAAAGAAGGCAGAGATGCTCTTTGGTGGATAGATGGTGATGATAATAATATTTTGATCCAAGATCAAGAAAGTTTGGTCGTGGCCAAAAAAGAAAACAACTTTTCTGATGAGTTATATGTTATTGATAGAATTTTAAAAAATAACAATTATTCATTGAACAAAAGAAACAGTTCACAGAGTTTGGATGATGATAGTTTTTATGACTATATCCAGGCCTATGAGGATGATAAGAATGTTTGCATTGCAAAAGCTAGTCCTGACTCCAGCTCGGTTTATTGTGATTCAATGTGTTATGGTTTAACCTTTGTTTGTGCCAGTAAAGAAAAATTAGAAAAAAGTCGCCAAGAACAATTACCATTTATTAAATTTTTAGGTTTAGAAGATTCTGTTGGTACGGTAAAAGCTCAGGTCGGAGATTTCTACAACGTTAGTGTTAGCCATAGACGAACTGGTCATTACGCAGTATTGAAAAAGGAAAATAATTCTTTTAGAGAGCTATATAGAGGTCAAGATCTTTTACTTTGTAGTTTAATAGAAAAAGAAGGCATACCAGAAGAGGTGTCTGGTAAAAAATGCATCAACAATGATAACAGTATCAAAAACATAAGAGGAGAATAAATATTGGGAGCAGGTCTTGTTTTCCAAAATTTTAAAAATCAGCCCGCAGTCCGCTTCGCGAGACTGTGTTTAAGTAAAATGGCGATATTCATTAAACCAAAAGAATATAGGTTTTATTCTCAACAGAACTATCTTCATATTTCAGAGCTTATAAGTAGAATTGCTTACTACCTAATGTTTGTTGGTTTGTTATTGATCCCTATAATCGTTATAGCTGCGATAATGAAAGAGTTTAGCGAATATGGAGTAATAAGTTTTCTGTTTATTTTCATGTTCGCACCTGTTTATTTTATATATTATAAACTTGCAAAAAAGTTTAATAAAGAGCGAAAGTCTTATAACAAGGGAAGATGGGGGGAGAAATTTTTAAAAGGAAAACTAAGTGAGCTTTCAGATGATTTTTATGTAATACCTGGCCTTTTTATAAACAGAAAAAGAGCCAATATAGATTTTATAGTTATGGGCCCGACTGGTATATTTGCTATAGAAACAAAAGAATCTTACTGGCTTGAAAAGAATAAATTTAACAAAGCTAGGAACAGAATCGCTAGAGATGCAAGATTTTTAAGAGAAGATATATTGGAGCATTTGAAAAAAGATAATAACTTTTATGTTCGACCGGTTTTAGTTATAGCCGAAAGAAGGCCTGGTATTAGTATGTATAATTGGACCGCTGTTATGAATAGGAATGAAGTGGTGGAATACGTTGAAAATTATAAAAATAAATTACCCGTAAAGTTTTTAGAAGAAGTAAAAATAGAACTCGAGAATTTTTTGAATACATAAATTTTGTATCATGAAAAAAATAACCGCGCTAGTCGCAATAATTTTCATTATACTAATAGTAGTTTTTACTACCAACTTTGAATATGGTAGTTCTTTGGCGAACTTTCAGGACGAGCTGTTTGAAAAATACAATTCTGGCGAGGAGATAACTGAACAAGAGGTTAAACGCCTGGAATCTAATCAGTGGGTCACTCTGTCTTACTTTTTAGCTCCGAGCAATTTGGTTGTTAGGCATTATGCTCTTGCTGACCTGGCACGAGGTGAGAAGAAGAACGAAGAGAAGATAAATAAACTGCTTGAGAAAATGGCTCCGGCCTCGGTTTGGCTGGAGGGCTATAGCTATTGGCTTTACGCCAAGCCTTTTTTACAAAAATACGCCGATCAATTTGAAGCACAAGATATTCAAGATCGTATTTGTGCCATGGATACTATTTTTACAAGAACCGCTTATTTGCGAGATGGTAAATTATATCCGGCGCCTTTTGGTGATCTGCGTGATGTGCCCTTGGAAGAATCTTTGCAAACCGGCACGACAACATCTGAAGTAAGTACTTTAGTAATTACTAAAGAGAATGACACCTATTATATCAAACCGGCACCGTTAGGTTTTAATATGCATACGCCAGAAAAAGAAATGGAGATAAAAATAGTGGATGGGGTGCCGGAGAACTTTGAATTCTATGAAGGTTATGACAAGAAGTATAAGAATGCCTTTGAGGAATTTATTGATATGCTGGATACAAAAAGAATACTTTCTATTTTTAAATAAAAGAGTTAGATAACAAATAATATATTGGTAAGGGGGTCAGGTCTGCCTGCCTGCCGGAAGGGAATTGTGAATATTATAAAAAGCAGAATGAAAATAGATAAGTTTAATATAATATTACCAGTTTTGCTTTTTGTATTTTTGATAGTTAGCACTGTCTTTTTTTATCCAATATTTTTTGAGATATACATTTGCTTCTTTAAGGAAAGGATTACTTCAGATCATTGCGCTTATGCTTATTCAGATATCAAACTTGTAATATTCGACTATATTTTTTCAATAGCCTGGTTTTCATCTTTGGTTTATTTGGTCCGATCTTTTTTTATTAGGTTCAAAAGAGATAAATTTATTTTATTGGGGGCGCTTGTTGGTGTTATAGCTTTTTTATTGTTATACTTTTTGATAATGAACTATTATGGATAATATATATTTCGTAAATGAAAAAAATAATAAAGATAGCAAGATAAAAGATATATCTCTTGTTGGGTTGAATTTGGAAGATGTTTCTTTTGATGCTTGCAAGCTTGTTAACATAAGTGTTTTGGAATCAACTTTGGATGTTTTTGAGTTTTTGGATTCTCAGATGGAGCGATGTAATTTTTCCAATTCTAAACTTGAAAAGTGTTATTTTAAAAAATGTTTAGTTTTATCAACCAAGGCCACCGGAGTAAATTTCTCCGAAGGGGAATTTAAAGATGTTGAATTTAAGAATTGCAAAATAGACTTAGCAGATCTTTATAAAGCAAAGATAAAAAATGTTCGCTTTAATAACTGTGTTCTTGATAATGCGAATTTTCAAGGAGCTAACTTGAATAATGTTTCTTTTATTAACTCAAGCCTTTTAAACCTTGATCTTTCTCAGGCAGAATTGAAAAATGTAGACCTTAGAGGCTCTAATATAAATGGCATTAGGATAGAGGTTAATAATTTTAAACATTTAACTATAGATTCTTCGCAAACCTTATATTTTGCCGCCCTGCTCGGCTTGAATGTAAAAGAATAAAAAATATTGAATAAAATTTATGGGAATGAAAAAAGATATTATTAGACCATTAGCTTTGGCTGTTATTAGAAAAGGAAATAAAGTGTTGGTGTTTCCGGGCTATGATCATGTTAAAGAGGAAAAATTCTATCGTTTGCTCGGAGGCGGGATCGATTTTGGAGAAACTTCTCTCAAGGCCGTGAAAAGAGAGATCAAGGAGGAGTTGGCAGCGGAATTGAAGGATATTCGCCTTGAAAAAGTAGTTGAGAATATATTTGAGTATAATGGGGACAAGGGACATGAGATATGTTTTGTTTATGAGGCGGAATTTGCTGATAGCTTTAATTATGACAAAGAAGAATTTGATATTTTGGATACCCCCGGCGAAGAAAAAGCAATTTGGCTTGATATCAATGAAGGACAAGCAAAAAGGATATATCCTGAGAATTGTTTATAAAAACATTATGAAAGAAGACATTAGAGGTAAAATAAAAGATTACAAAGAATATTTTTATCAAGTATTCTCTTTACAGAAAGGCTTGCATTTATTCTTTCCGTTTTTTGGAATTATCTATTGGTTGATTTTGAATTTCTTGTATACCTTCTTTTTTGATATGCATTGCGGAAATTTTTTTTGTTATGAACTTTTTGTTATTTTGCCCTCTTTTTTTGCAAGCCTTTTGATGTTTCTTTTTTTATATCAAGCGGGAGAATTTTTTTATAACAAAGTATTGGATGGTTTTTTTTCTAATTCGGTCGAGTTTCGTTTGGCTAACATTTATTATATTATCATTAGTCTTATTTCTTTTTGCATAATAGCTTATATATTCGGCTTGCTTGTAGAAAAAGCTTTCAGTCGAAAATGGGCTCGATGGGTTTTGCTCAGCTTGTTTATCCTTCTTTTTTTGTTTTTATTATCAATATCTAAAGAAACAGAAATATTTTTATTATTATCACCCTTTCCAATTTGGCCTCTTTTTATTGTTTTGCGATATTTTGTTAAAAAAGGTAAAATGATCAAAGCATCTTTTATTGTTAGTTCTTTACTCTTGTTTTTGATGATAGCGCTTTTTATTTTTTCACCAATAATTTTTTATAATTAGTATCGTAAACATTTTATTGTTACAGTATGGCAAAAAAACAAATAATATTCATCCATGGTGGGATGACATTCAAGAACAAAAAGGAATATATCAATTATCTTAAAACAAGAGATATAAAACTTCATAAATTCGAACGTTGGCATAGTGGATTCTTGGATAAGAAGCTGGGCAAGGAATTTGATATAATAAGACCGAGAATGCCCTTGGCTGACAATGCCAAATACGAAGAATGGAAAATAAACTTCGAACGGTACATCCCCTTACTTAAGAGTGGCGTGATACTGATAGGTGAGTCTTTGGGGGCCACCTTTCTGGCTAAGTATCTTTCGGAAAACAGGTTTCCTAAAAAGATAAAAAAAGTTTTTTTAGTGGCCCCGCCATTTGATAATTCTTTGAAAGGAGAAGCTTTGGTCGGTGGGTTCAAGTTGAAGGGCGATCTGGCTTTGATAATAAAGAATTGCAAGGATGTTAATTTACTTTTTTCTACTACCGATGATTGCGTACCCCTGGAGCATGCCTATAAATATAAACAGAAATTACCAGAAGCTAATTTTGAAATATATGACCATGTTCAGGGGCACTTCAAGGTTTCTGAGTTGCCAGAGATAGTGAAGATGATAAAAGAGGTCTAAAGAACGAGAAGGTAGGAAATAGATCAATAAGATTATCTAGATACAACCTGTGATAATGAGTTTTGTATAGCTTGTTTTTAGGATTGTATTTTTGAATATTTCTGGTATAATACATTTATATGATAATAAGCAATAGATCAAACCAGAATTTGATGAAGACCGTCAATACGGCCATTTTTGCTTATACTACCACTACCAAGAAGAACAATACCAAGGATGATGATACGTCCGGGAGTGGTTTCATATGCAAAACATAGGAGATAGATCCAAATAGACATAAAAGAAACCGCTTCCAAAAAAGGAGGCGGTTTTTTAAAAGATCGGAACTATAGTTAATGTACCTTTAAATATGAAAGGGAGGAAAGAAAATGTCTTTCAACCAAGCTAATTTCGTTGGCCGAAAATGTGTCATGAGAACGGGGAGCGGTATTTGCAGGACGCCTGACGACCTTTTGGAAAGCCCTTTGTTGGCCAAGGTCGTGGGTAAATTCGTTCGGCATCTGCGTGAACGCGAGTCAAGGCTTTTGTCAGTTTTTGGCGCGGTGGGAGCGGATGGTGATGGGATCGGCAGGCTGATCAAGGTCTTTCAGGCCTTGGATCAGACGCCGATCGAAGAGGTCGTTTCCGAGCATCCGGAAATGAGAGAATTTTTGCAGGATCCGGAGCTACTCAATGATCTTGTGGAACATCTTTATAACTACTGGCGCAGTTTTGAAAGATTTTTGGTCTGCGATTCGAAGGAGGGAGATCCCGGAAAGAGTCCTTATCGGATCTTTGCTGATACGGTTGAACAGCTTGACCACTTGGTGCGGGCTGTTTATCGGGATGTTCAAAGGAATATCATCGGCAGGGGTTGCAAGGTGTATCGCCAAGTTTGCGCCAGCGCTCAGGTGGGATTGATCGCTGAGCCAAAGGATTGGCCTTGTCCGGATGGCCCTTATGCGGTTCTTCGAGAGGTTCTGATGATCAGGCAGATACTTTTGAATCCGCCCTTGATCATTGATCCGTCAATGAACAAACGGACCGGGCAATTCACTCGAGTGAGCACCAATCCTTTGGAAGGTTTGAACATTGAAGAAGACAAATGGCTTTGCTATCCGGCCAAAGTCGGAGAGCTTTTGATCCATGTCTTTTTCAACCAGAGCGTCATTGACTTGGGTTGTTCTTTGGCCAATTTATTCGAACTGGCAGATGAAGAGGATCTTGCAAAAGCGCCGGATGCGGTTTACGTTTTCGGGGCTTCGGGAGATGATCTGGCCAGGTACGGTTCATTGCCAACGGTCTTTTTCGATGACGAGGAGAACGATCTATTGGTGGCAGCTGTGCCGGGCGATCCTCAATTCGGATACTTCGGGTATCTGAAGAAGATGATCCTTACTCTGCACAATGTGGTTATGATGAAGCGCGGGCATATGCCTTATCACGGAGCAATGGTCAACATTACTCTAAAGAATGGAAGTTCGGCCACGGTTCTATTGATCGGCGATACCGGTGCCGGCAAATCCGAGACCCTGGAAGCCTTTCGTGTTTTGAGTGAGGAACATATTCGGGATATGACTATCATTGCCGATGATATGGGATCGCTCAAAATAGATAAGGAAAGGGGCTTGCTTGGCTACGGCACGGAGATCGGAGCCTTTGCTCGCTTGGATGATCTGCCACGCTCTTTTGCTCTTGAGCAAATTGATCGGGCGATCGTGATGAGTGCTCACAAGACGAATGCCAGAGTGGTATTGCCAGTGACGACATTGGCCAACATTCTCAAAGGTTGGAGGGTGGACTTCATCTTCTATGCTAATAATTACGAGGACATTGGCGATAGTCGCCCGATAATAGAGCGCTTTGATTCGGCCGAGACTGCCTTAAAGGTCTTTTCCGAAGGCAAGGTGATGGCCAAAGGGACTACGACCGACACTGGTGTTGTTAGTAAGTATTGGGCAAATATTTTCGGAGCGCCGCAATACCGAGAACTGCACGACGAGCTGGCTGAAAAGCATCTTGAAGCCGCTTTTCAAGAAGGTATCTTTATGGGTCAGATCAGAACCAGGCTGGGTCTTGCCGGCTGGGAAATGAAAGGGCCGGAAGAAACAGCCAAGGCTATGTTAGACATTATTTCTAAACAAAAGGATTAGAAAGAACATCCTTTTGATGAACAAAAGGCCTTTTCCCGGGAGACATCCTATGGAAAAGGCCTTTTTATATTTTCGATATCCAGATAATTATTCAAATAATTCAGCCTTGATGGCTATCAGTTTGTCATCTCCTTCGTTCAAGCTGCCGCGTCCGTCTTGATTGCTGGTGGTGATGTATATCCGGCCGTCCGGTCCTTGGCGAATAGCTCTTAAGCGTCCAAGATCCTGGCGGAAGTTCATTTTAAGTTCGGTTAAACTTTCCTCTTCGATGTTAGCTTCGTAGATAGCTTCGCCCCGAAGTCCAGCGAAGAGCAGCTTATTACCTATGATTTCAGCTCCAGCCGGCGCCCAGGTGTCGTCCCGGCCTGATTGAATAACCGGTCCGGTCGTACCTTGAATTACTTTCTCGCCCCGACTTTCCGGCCAGCCGTAATTGGCGCCCGGTTTTATCAAGTTGATCTCATCTTGTCCGGAGTCGGTAACCGACGGCCCGTGTTCTGCAGACCAGAGACGACCTTGATCATCCCAGGCTAAACCTTGAGGGTTGCGGTGACCGTAGGAGTAAACAGCATTGCCAAAGGGATTATCGTTCGGTACTGAACCATCGTCATTAATTCTAAGTATCTTTCCGGCTAAAGAGTCTTTATTTTGCGCTAATTGTTCATTGGTGGCGTCGCCGGTTGTAATGTAAAGATATCCATCGGGGCCAAATTCTATTCGTCCGCCATCATGGTATTTGGCACCCGGGATATTATCCAGTATGACCATTTTATCTTCAAGTTCGTTCTTTTCTTCATTGAAGCGGTATCTTTCTACTCTATTAATAAGACCATTCTCGATCTCGGCGGTTAGGTAAAGGTAGAGGTATCCATTTTTCGGATAATTGGGATGTAAAGCCATCCCCAGCAGTCCGCCTTCACCAATATGTTTAACCCCTTCTATCTTTATTTTTTTCTCGGCATCATCTTTGATGCGCAATAGGTCGCCAGACCTTTCCGTAACCAGTATGTCGCCTCCCGGCAAGAAAGCTATTTCCCAAGGAATGTTTAGATCTTGGGCGATCACTTCCATATTCGGTTCATCATTTGATGTTTCATCCTCCTTTTGTTTGTTTTCTCCTTTAGGTCTTTCTAGGTTTTTGAGTTGCAAACCGGATCCTATTTCAGTTTTGGTGGGTGAGAAGAACAAAGAGTATAAGCGGTCTTTGAAGTAGTATCCACTAGCCACGAGGACAGCGATAACTACTATCGGTATTAGGATGTTTATTTTTTTCATATTATATCTTTAATATTGATCATATATTTAGTTTAACATCATTTGACAATTATTTGTAATTATCGTAATATTTTTTTACTGTTTTTTGAAAGCTCATTTATATTTTATCGTTAAGGAGGCAAAGTTTGCCAAGAAAGAGAGCTATATATCCTTGTGAAGTCTTGAAGGAAAAGTTGTCACAGCTGGGAATATTCAGTCAAAAGGAGTATGAAAGATATCGGGATTCTTTAGCCAAGGAGGAAAGAGCTAATTGGCCCAGGGAGCCCAACAGGGCTTACGAAGAGCCGGTTTTCATCTATTCTAAGAAGTATTCAGCCAAGGAATTGCGGGTCAAATTGAAAAAACTCGGAATCTGGCGAATGAAGCAATATTTGGAATATCGTCGGAATTTGCCGGAAGACGAAAGATCCAGGTGCCCCGGAGATCCGAATCGGGTCTATGGAGAGCGTTTCTTCAAGCCCGTTAAGATCTATTCCTATGCCATCCTAAGAAGGAGAGTCAGGGAAGCTGGCATAAGGAGCTTTGAGAAGTATTGGTCTTACAGAGATTCTTTGCCGGATAAGGAAAAGGCCAGATGGCCATGCGATCCGCACAGGACTTATGGAAGTCGATATGACTTTGAGGATCTTTTTGGGGTACCCAAACATGAGACCAAGAGGCTTGAACTTTGCGATCTTGAGGAATTATTAAAGGGCGTGAGGGAGCTTGGCATCGGATCGTATGAAGAGTACACCCGCAGTTTGGGTAGGCTTTCAGCGGTCTGCGGGAAGAAATTCCCTAAGAGTCCGAGACAAGCCTTTGGTGACCTTTATGATGCCGGCAAGGTTTTCATAAAAGGATCGCCTTATCACTCGTACGAGATGATCAAGCGGATAGTCAAGCGGGAGGACTTGAGAAGCCATGAGGAATATCAGGCTTATCGGTCCAGGTTGCCGGAGAAGAAAAAAAGCCGGTACCCTCATCGCCTCTCTTATTATCCTGAGTATTGTGCCAAGGCTTTGTTCAAAGTTCGAGTGTACAGCCAGATAGAGCTCAGGCAGTTGATCCGCGAAGCCGGCATCAGGGGCAAGGAGGCCTATCACGCCCATCGGATGTCGCTTGCTTTGCGGGAGAGAAGGAGATGGCCGTCAAATCCGGAAAAGACCTATGGCATCGCTTATTCCCGAGCCTTCTACAACATAGAAGATTGGGAGGTCAACGGTTATCATCCTATACCAGTCCTTTCACGCAAGGCCAGAAAGCTGGGCGCCACCAGCATTAAGTCTTACAGGCGGATGAGAAGTGCTATCAAGGATGATCAAGAGCGGGCCAAATGGCCGATAGATCTGAAGAAGGCTTATCCTGACTTCAATTATTATGCTTTTTTCGGCAATCGTCCTCCTGAAGATCGTTTCTATCCTTACGAGACCATGAAGCGCAAGGTTCATAGTTTCCGGCTAAGGACCAGGGAGCAGTATCGGGAATGGAAGAAGAATATCAAGGATCCTTTTGAACGGAGGCGTTGGCCTTCGCAGCCGCGCGAGGTTTACGATCAATTCGATCCGGACGATTTCTTTTATCGGCCGCCGAAGGATAAGATGAGCTTTAAGGAGGCTCAAGAATATTTAGAGCAGAGAAAGGCGGTTTTCGTTTCTGATTATAAGCGGTTACGGAAAGTCGAGCCTCGTCTTCCTTGGGATCCGGCCGGGTTCTGGCGGAAGAACGGCAAGAATTCGGATCAGCTTTTTCTTTATCGGAGGTCTGGTCCGCTGATCAAGGCCGGAAACATCTATTATTATGAGTTGGCCGAATATCAACTTTTCTTACGGACGAACGCCATTCTTACTCGGGTGCAATATCTGAAGGCAAGAAGTCGTTTGCCGGACGAAGAAAGGAAGTTTTATCCAACTCATCCGGATCAGATATATCCGAGGTTCTATGGAACAGATGACGGCATCTTTGAGAATACCGATTTCTTCAAGCTATGGGGAGAATTCTCTTCAGCGGCCGAGATGAGTCAGGCAGTAAGAGCCTTGGGTGTTCGTAGTCAAAAGGGATTCACCAAGATAGTCGAGGAAATACCAGCTTTTTCTGTTGATCCAACAAGCTTCGGTGATTGGCCGGGCAAGCTTCTGGGGCATACGGAAAAGGAGGCTTGGGAGATATTCTTAGGTTTTTACGACCATAGCCTTAATTATCATCCAGAAGAGGAACGCGAGCCGAGGACTAGCGAGATGGAGCCGGACGCAGAGCCTACGGATGATGATATTGCCAAGATGCTGGCCGAGATGGGCGATCCGGTTGAAGCTTTTGATGATTGAACCAAGCGGGCGCGGAAAAATAATTTTCGCGCTTTTTTATTTTGGTCTATTTTTTTGTTTGCGAATTTTTCTCTTTGATTGTTTACAAATATTTAAAAAAGTGGTAGTCTATAGTGATATTTTGTTCTTTTCAACTAAACAAAGGAGGGTGCTATGAGGCATGTATCATCCATTTTTTTCTTGGCGGTTATTATTTCATCTTTTTCCGCTACGGCCGGTTCCATTTCTGGTGTTGTCCTTGATTCGATAACCGGGAAGCCGGTTGTCGGGGCCAAGGTCACTTTGTTTGATGTCGATCTTTACGATTCGACTTTCACTGATTCTTCCGGAGAGTTCAGTGTTGAAACCCCAACTCCGGTGATGACTCGTCCAAGAACCATTGTTCGTTCGGTGGCCAAAGATAAGCCCTCAAAGGTTTATGACCTTAGAGGACGTTTGGTCCATCGCCAGGATATGCGAGCGCCAATGTCGAGAGACTTGGCTTCTCAATTGTATATCAACAATGGACGCAAGATGCTTTCTCCTTTTAACAAAGGAAGAAGGTCTTATGAGAATAATGTCTCCTCTACTGGGGCGTTGGCCAAAGCCAGGGCTAGTAAATTCACTTTGGTCTTTGAAAAAAGGTCATATGTGAATGACACAGTTGGTTTGTCTAGCGAGGTTTCTGATCTTGAGGTTTTAATGGATCTACCGCCCTATGTGGATTACCGTTCGGTCAAGATGAACTTTAGTCCTTATGTTAACGGGCAGAATCCGAACAGGGGAGTTTTTCTTCCCGAAGATCAGATAGCCGAGCGTATGCGAATGGTGGTTCCATACACCAAGGTGATCAGGACATTTTCTACCACGCATGGGTTAGAGGTTTGTGGTAGAGTGGCTCATGACTATGGCCTAACCACCTATATCGGAGCCTGGATAGGCAGGGATGACAGTGCCAATGCGGTTGAGGTCGACAGTTTGATAGCTATGTGCAGAAGAGGAGAGGTAGACACAGCCATTATTGGCAGTGAAGCGATGCTTAGGGGCGATGTTACGGAAGGGGAACTTATCAATATGATAGAGCGCTTCCGTGATTCAGTACCTAATGTACCCGTTACCACTGCCGATGTTTATGGAGAGTTAGCTTCTCGTCCTGACCTCATAGCTGTTTGCGATTTCGTTTTTGGAAATTTTTATCCTTATTGGGAAGGGGTGAAGATAGATTATGCGGTTGCAAACCTGCATTCATCTTATGAGAGCTTGCTTGAGCTCTATCCCGACAAGAAGATAATGATATCCGAAGCCGGTTGGCCGAGCGAAGGAGCTGTCTATGGGCAAGCCGAGCCATCCCTTGAGAATGCCAATTTTTATTTTCTCAATTTGATATCTTGGTCTAGGGCCGAGAGTGTGGATGTTTTCTATTTTGAGGCTTTTGACGAAGCCTGGAAGACAGGAGAAGGCACAGTTGGACCGCACTGGGGGATATTTGATACCGCCGGTGTTATGAAAGATGGGATGCAACCGGTTTTCGATGGCCAGACCATGGAAAACAACTGGGAATGCGACACCCTGCTTGATGGTCCCGGTGATCCGGAGATAGCTTTCACTTTTGTTCCGGAATATGGGACTCGCGATAATCTGGAGGGTAAGGTATCTCATGTGATACCAAAGGATCATGGAGTGGTGGTTTATATCAAAGTTGGCAGTCGTTGGTGGATAAAACCGACCTATGCTTCGCCGGTCACGCGCATAAATGTGGACGGCACCTGGATATGTGATGTCACTACCGGTGGTTATGATACTCAGGCAACTGAATATCGGGCCATACTAACGGTTGCCGGGTATGATCCTCCTTCTCGAATGTCTTTGTTTTCCGAAGATAAAATAATCGCCGAGATCTCGGTGGTTCGTACCGTGCCTGAATCCGAGTAATGATCCGAGGGAAGATGGCTCCAGAGTGTAGAAACTATGTTTCTGCACTCTTTTTTATTATGTACAAAATTATAATATTTGACATTTTTAAATAAAGAGATAAGATTAAAGAACAAGATAATTAAATTCGTTCTTATGGAAGAAGATATAAAAATACTTTCCGAGGAAGAAATAGAAGAAGGGTTAAATGATCTTCCCGGTTGGGAGCGAGAAGGAAACAAGATAAAGAAGCAATTCGAATTTCCCTCTTTCCCCCTTGGATTGGAATTCATAAACGGTTTAGCTCCTTTTTTCGAGGAGGTGGACCATCATCCGGATATTAGCATAGCCTACAAGAAGATAACCTTTGAATTGACCAGACACAGCGTAGGGGGGAAACTTACGAAAAAGGACCTCCAAGTGGCTAGTGAAATAGAAAAGGAGTTTTCTCAACAATAGTAGGACACATACTAAAAAAGCGCCATAAGGGGCGCTTTTTTTATCGGTATATTATTCCTCAAGAGGCTCTATCATGACCCATGGTTTGTTATGTTTGGTTATCAACAGGGCCTCGCGAGTATAATGCACTTGGTCTATGACCTCTTGGAAGTTTTGGCGAACATGGGTCGCCTTCTCTTCATTGACCTTTTTTGTGACCTTTTTACTCTTCATGGTTTACTCGTAATTTTATTTATCTTAATGACAGTATATCAAAATAATATAAATATGTAAATAGTATAAAAGTGTACAAAAATATAAAACTTGACATTTTTTTAAATAGAGTTACAATAAAGATGAAGCTGATAATTAAAAAATATATATGAAGGGAGGTAATATCATATGACAGGACTTAACGCAAAAGCTTTTGGATCAGCTTGCGGTGTATTATGGGGAATTGTATTTTCTGTAATGACCCTATTGGCGGCTACTACCGGATATGCTTTTGAAATGACCGGTTTGATCGGAAGTGTTTATCCGGCATTCAATATATCAGTGGTTGCCGGAACATTGCTGGCTTTGGCGTATGGGTTTATAGACGCTTTTATAGGAGGATATTTGCTAGCTTGGTTTTATAACAAATTCAATAAATAATAATTAACGCCAAACCTTATGGAAAATGTGAACACACAATTGGATAAAATGAAAACTATGCTGGATGATATGAAGGGATCATTGTCCAGAGAGAACGTTAAAGAAGACAGCCGTGACGGCAAGGTGGCCAAAGTGGCAGACAAAAGCAAAGAGGCCATAGATGAAATGGAGAAAAAGGTGGCCTTGCTAAGTGACAAGATAAAAGAGATGAAAAAAAAGTATAACAACATGGATGACAAGAAGAAAAAAAGGCTATGGGCCGGGGTTGGGGCCTCTGTGGCCATGATAGCCGCCTTGGTTGGAGCTAAGAAAATTAAAGATAAGATAAATGAAGATAAATAGCGACAAAAAAATAAAATTGAGTATAATATTGGCCGCCGTCCTCTTGTTCGTCTCCGTTTTGTATCTAGGGTTCATAATAAATCGTAACGGTACAGGCGTTAGGGATGAACAAGAGGATGAGGTGGCGATAGAGAAGAGGTACGAGAATAAGCTGGTTTATACCACTGACGTGGAGAATGCAAATGAATATATCTATCGAGAAGACTGCGAGCAAAGAGGTGGAACTTTCAATGAGTGCGGAGATGTTTGTCCAAAGGATGCTGATCTCTGCGCTCAAGTTTGCGCTTTCACTTGCTTGCTTGAAGGTGATGATGACCAGGAGCTGATATGGAAGAAATACACTGATCAGAAATTAGGATTTTCCATCCCCTACATCAAAAGCATGGAAGTCGGAGCAGAAAGAAGGAATAGTATAGAGTTCATTTTTACCGGTCCTAAACAGAGTACTGGCACAGAGCTTTACGATGGTGTTCGAGTAGTTGTGTCTCGATTGAAATATCCTGAAAAACAGACCTTAAAGGAATTTAGTCAAGAATTATCCCAGCCGGCGCAAGGAACCGGTGGAGAGGTGGTAAGGGAAGTTTCGCTAGAGACTGAATATGATCAGTTCACTTATTCTTTTAAGGTCAGCAGTTTAGGGGAGTATGAGCACAAGATAGCCCTTGTGTATCCGGGCGAGGCTTTTGATGTCAGTTATTTTGTGTCCGAAGAGGATTATGACCATATAGCCAAAAGAATGGTGAAGGGCTTTAAGATAACAGACGAACGCAAGCTTTCTTCTGAAAAAGATGGATTAGTTGAGATCCATTCCCCAAAAATAGGACAAAGCGTGTCATCTCCCTTAGTGGTAGAAGGACAAGCTAAGAATGTTTGGTTCTTTGAAGCGAGCTTTCCGGTTGTTCTAACTGATTGGGATGGTCGGATAATGGCTCAGGCGCCGGCAACGACCAGTGAAGATTGGATGAGTGAAGGAATGCATTCCTTTAGAGCTGAGCTGGATTTCGATCTTACAGATAACAACTTCATGCCTAGGGGGAATTTGATCCTAAGGAAGAGTAATCCTTCCGGACTACCAAAGAATGCAGATGGTCTGGAAATTCCCATATATTTCGAATAACTTCACAAGATAATTAAAAACCCCCTCTATGCCATATAATAAAGAGATAGATATCCCTTTGGATGTCAGGAAGAGATTATCTCCATCAGCACAGAGGCTATTTTTGGAAGTTTCGAGAAATGCTTGGAGAATTCATCAAAAGACAAAAGATGAAAGGATGAGCAGGGAGGAAGCGGCTACTAGAGCCGCCTGGACTGCGGTTAAGAACGATCATAGAAGGATAAAAGGAGGCTTATGGGTAAAAGAAAATAGTAGATAGATAATAAAAGACCCATCGCATTTCTAGGCGATGGGTTTTGTCTTTTAAAGATAGCCCGCTATGATCAGTTGGCTGTGGCCAGTTCGCAGCTTCCGGGGTCAGCTCTGGTGTAGATCTCTTGTCGGGCCGTTTGACCCTTCTCTTGTTCTCGGAGACGATCTCCCCGAATAATACGCTGCGCCTGCGATGACTCTAGCATGGTCATTCTCTTTGGTCTGTCGTCAATGAACATATTTCCCCCTTTTTTGATAGTGTAATTTTTATATAAGTTAATATTTTTTAGCAGTTATGTCAATATCTAAAGAATAAAAGAACCGTTTTTTGGAAAAACGGTTCAAATGATAATTATCAGCGCCATTGACCAACTTGCCAGAGAAAGAAAAAATGGTATTTTTAGATACCAGCAGGCAGTTGGCACCAGCTCGGAGTACCCCTTCATTTTTATGCAGACGAATATCAATCTGCTCGTACGGAAGAGTAGAAAAATGGTTGGGATAAGAGAAAGAACGAATATAAGGTGGTAGATCAAAAATAGAGTAAGCATTTTAAACCTCCTTTCAAAGTATATTTCCATAATTAAAATAATTTGTAAAGGGGGTGGATATTTTTGACACTTTTTGTTTTTAATGGTATATTACGGGTGTTCTAGTAAAGTAGATGCACTTTTATAATATAGAAGATAGTATCTTTTCTGTCGTTTGAAAGCCTTTCAACCTAAACCAAAAGGAGTGTTGTTATGAAAGGTAGCTTCCTTAAACTGTTTGTGGTCGCATCCATGGCCGCGCTGGTAGTCGGATGTTCTCAGAGTGACGGACCCATGTCCGTGGAGAACAGGTCAACGGGCGATGTCCCGGTGGTTGTTAACCTCGAAAAGGTTGGATCCTTGGCCAAGGCAACAAAAACAGCTGCCATAAGCCTGGATTCGATCGTCTTTGATCTGACGGCCACTGGTGAAACCCCGGTCCACCACATGATACCGATCTCCGGCAATTCGCAGCAGGTGGTGAACACCTCGCTTGAATTGGCTGCCGGTAAGAATTGGTCTATGACGGTTCGGACCTATGATGATGAGAGGCCAATGGATAATGTCCATTATGGCAGTACATCGTTCGATGTTGTTGAGGGGTCTAACCCACCAGTGACAATGTCGATAGACGCTCAGTATTCAATGTTGATGGTTCGGATAAATCCCGTTCCTGACAGTTCGACCTTTATGGCCTTGTATCAAGGCAATGATCCGTCGCAACTTTGGAGCCTGTGGGATGACACAACCTATTCCAAGGGAGAAAAGCCGGCCACTGATACGGTAAAATTGTATTACGACTGGCTCAACGTTGGGATGTCAACCAATATCCAGGTACTGATCCGCGGTGACTGGGAAGGCCAACCGAACACCGACCTTTATTGGGGAACTTTGAATATTCCCGATATCGTTGCCGGGCAGGACGCTGCCTACACTTTCACCCTTGGGTGGATCGGTCCGTCAGCTACCACCGGCACAGTTCCAATAGAAGTTACAGTTGGAAGCGTCGGTTTGATAACTGTTGATGGTGATATTTCCAGTGATCCACCGGTCATTCCCGACGATCCATCGCCAGATCCCAAACCCTAAACAAGGAGATGAGAAATGAGATCTTTTATTGCGTGCTCATTGATCGTCTCGTTCTTGGCTTTGCTGGCTGGTTGTTCCAAGAACAATCCTGTCTCAGAAGAGGCCACTTTGACCGGGTCTGTTAACGCAACGGTCTATTTGGAAAAGGTGGGTTCTCTTGGGAAAGCCAGAGCCCTGGGAAAAACATCAGCCATATCTTTGAGTAAGGGTTACTTACTGATCAGCGCTGATGGCGAGAACGATCTGCTTGATTCTATGGATCTTTCCGGGTCCTCTCAGCAGAATATGAACAAGATATTCTCTGATATAAAGGTCAAGCTCTGGAAGGCGGTTGCTTGGACTGTCGATCAGAATGATTCGATCATTCATAAAGATTCGACAACTTTCACCATTGTTGAGAATGACACAGTTGATGTCAATCTCAACTTGAGCGCCAAGTACTCGATGTTCGAAGCAAGGATATTCCCAATATCCGACAGCGCCAAAAACGCTGAGGTGTTGGTCAACGGAGAATTAGTTGTTGATTCGACCTTTGGGAAGAGTTCGTCACTCGACACGGTGAAAATGTTCTTTGATTATTTGCCGGCATCTCCAAGCCCGGGAACTTCGGTAACGATCAAAATGAATATCAGGGGTGATTGGATCGACGCCGATACATTACTTTGGACCGGCGAGAAGACATTTGATGTCATCTCGGGATCCGATCTGAACGAGACGATCGTTTTGAATTGGGTTGGTCCGGAGGTCGGTGGCGCTGACATCTCTGTTGTTATCGGAAAAGTAGGAACGGTCGTTGTTGACGGCGAGATCCAACCAAGGCCGAACAGCGGACCATGATCTATCTTTAAAACCAGAAAACAAGGCTCGCTTAGCAGTGAGCCTTTTTTATTTATGAAATTTTTGACTTTTTTGGAATTTTATACTATGATTATCTGAACTGAACATTCTTATATAACGGTAATTTCAAATCCAAGGAGGCAATCATGAAAGACGAAGATCGTAAGTTTTTGCACGATCATTTTCAGACATCCGTAGAAAAGGTCATCGGAGGCAAACCGAAGTTGGCTGTTTTAGTGGACACGGAAGGGGCATTGGTGGAAGCTGTCAGCTCTATTGAAAGCTCCAATGCTGACGCGGTGGCCACCTCGATGAAAAAAGCCATCTTGTTGGCTCAGAGGGCGCTATGCTCGGGAAAAGAGATCTATTTGGAGAATGATCTGAATAAGCGACATGCTTGTTCCCAAGGGCGTTTGATAAAGCTGGGCGAAGAAGTGGTCGGTGCTTGGGCATTTCTTGTCTACGAAGAACCTTGTGAAGAGATCATCTTCCAGACCAAGTGCAGGGTAGCCAGTGAGAAAGGTTTGTGGGCCTATCCGCTCGCCGCTATTTGGAGCATAGCGCAAGAGTTCGGCGGATTGCATGATATATTCATTCGCCGGCTCAAAGATAATAGCATCAACTCCTTGGGGTCCATAGTGAGATTGATCTCAAAGAAGATCGGACACGAGGAAGAGCTGATCGTTTTTACCCATAGTTATAGTCTTCAGTCGGCTGTTTCCAAGATAGCCGATCTTATAGAGGACCTTATAGAGGACCAGGAATTCGGGGATATAAAGATGATCTGATTTCCCGATCCGTTTTCGCTTAGTCCTTTTAGGCATTGCTTAGAAGGACTTTCTTATTGGATAAAAAAACCCCGGCAATGGCTTTAAGGCTGTTGCCGGGGAGAATCAGTTCTTTTCATCTTGTTTGATCATTTTTATTTGTTTTGGTCAAGATTAAAAGGTTCCTACGATCGGAAATCGGATCTTTTGCTCACGGTCAAGATATTCTCGCGTGCTAAGAGTAAGAAAGATCGGTAAAAAATAGTACCTTTCATTGAAAGTTAATATTTGCTCAAACAAGCGGTCCGCAAGATGATCCGGTCCGTTTTGGGAGAGGTGTTTTAAAGCCCCTCTCTTTTTATTTGTATTATGTTACAATTTCCTTATAATTATAAGAAAGATGATCAATAATGAAATCTATGGACAAATATAAATGCATTCCTTGCGGATATATCTATGATCCGCAAAATGGAGATGAAAAAGCGGGCGTTGCTCCCGGCACCGCTTTTGCCGATCTGCCTAAAGATTGGGTCTGTCCGGTTTGCGGAGCCGGCAAGGATCAATTCGAGAAAGTAAGTTAAAGCCTATGCAACCGATAGGGCCAATAATGATAGAGCACCGGTTAATAGAAAGGATAGTGCCGGTGCTTGAAAAAGAGATAAATAATTTGGAAGCCGGCGGAGAACCTAACCGGGTCTTTTTGGCGCGAGTGCGGGACTTCTTCCATTATTATGCGGATATGGTTCATCATGGCAAAGAAGAGAAGATCCTTTTTGCCAGGATGAAGAAAAAGGAACTGAGACCGGAAGACGAACAGTTGATGGACGAGTTGATGAATGAGCACAAGCTGGCCCGGGAGACCGTAGGTCGGCTGGTAAAAGCCTCGGAAGCCGGTGACAAGGAAGAGGTGGTAAGCAAGCTAAAAGTGTTGGCAGAACTCTATCCGGCTCACATAGAAAAAGAAGATAAGCGGATGTTCCCCGCCTCTATGGATTATTTTTCAGAAGCTGAGCAGGAACTGATGCTGAAAGAAGGCAAGGATCTTGATAAAGGGGTCGTGCACAAGGAATATGAAGAGGAGATGGCCGGCTGGGAAAAAAGAGCTTAGAATTTTGACAATAAAGGGCCGATGTATTAGATTGAGATGATATTGTTCTTTTTTAGAAAGGAGCCTTACTTTGAAAAAGGTTATTTTTTTGATGTTGCTGGCACTTGTGGGTTGTGCTTCCAGGAAATCCTTGACAATAAAAGCAGATATGGACATCAAGGAAGGCCATAAACTTTTAGCTCAAGGAGCGGCTGCTCATTGGAGGGGCCTTTACGGATGTAAGAAGCGGATAAAGTTGATACCTCTTGATACGGATTCTGCGCACGTGATAGAGGAGGCCGGACCGGGATGGATAGCCTATGGCGGTGGCTACGATATCAAGAGCGTGGTCCTTCATTCCATGACCCATGCCTGCAAGCCTGATAAGCCGACCTTGATCAAAAGAAGATTCTTACTCGGCCAAGATACAGTTGTTGGTTTTCATGGTTTGAATCTATTGATCAGGACCAAAGATGGAGAGGATACTTATTTTACCAAAATGGAAGAAGGCGTAGCTGAGCGGGCGGCGATATTTGCCGGCATGGGTTACACCTCATACAATTTCCATTATGTGAATTTGGCAACTATCACCAAAAATCGTTTTCCCAAAGACTATCAGCCGGACCCGGTGAAGTTCGTGAAGAATAACGATGTCTATGGTTTTGTGGCTGAATTTCTGAACAAGCCAAGAGCGGTGATCAGGCCTCGGGATGTAGTAGAGGTGGTCAATGTCTATCAGTGGGCCTGGAGCAAGACTCAGTTGATACCGGAAAGATATCATTATTGATCGATGAGCGATGCTAGAAATGCATCGCTTTTTATTTTTACTTCGAAAGATGTTCTAAAGTTGAGTCCTTTTTTAAAGATCTTAACCTTGGAGCAGGTGACGACCTTTGAATATTAAAAAACCCGTTAGTTTTGCTGATCAGCAAAACTAACGGGTGTGAGGCTAGACTGGCAGGCTTTCGATCATTTTTTTTAAGAAAGCGGAATCTTTTCCTTGGTTGAACTTTTGATCTATGGCCAGCGATTCTTGATAAAGCCTCTTGGCTTCTTGGTATTTACCCCGGACATGCATTATCTCGCCTCGACGGAAGATAATTAAGCTTTTCAGATCCCAAACGTTTGCGTTTTTTGAATCTGATCCCAGGATCTCATCCGTGATCTTCTCGGCCTCATCCAGAGCCTCAAGGGCGTGATCGAAACGGTTCATCATTCGCAGGAGCAGAGCCATTTCTTCATAGGCCGTGGCTACGTTCTTTTTGTTTCCGTCGGTTATTTCCCGATGTTTGGCGAAGCAATTAAGATATAGCTTGCCATCCATTTTTTTGACAGTGGTCACAGTGTGGCATCTATTGCACATGGCTGTGCCTCCATCAAGCTTTTCTGCCGGAATGCCGAACGGTGCTCCGCAATTCAAGCAATTGGCCTTGATAGAGTTTCCATAACCGATCAGGTCAACTGTTGTTAGGTCTATGACCTTGCGGATGGATGTCTTGGCAACTCCCTTTTTCTGCCCTTCTATCGATCTTTTGAAAAGATCGAGGGTTTTTTGTGCCATGTCGAATTCGCGCAGCTCCTTACCCCTTTCCTCAAACAGCTTGCCCGGATCATAATACGTCGTCATCCAATGTTTTATCCTGGATATTGCCCGGTTGTAATCTTTTATCCCCGGCGGAAGGAAAAACTTTCCTTTTAAGAATATCCAGGCAAAAGGAATTCCTATCAGGATCGCGATCGGTTCCCATCTCGGATCCTTGGCCAGATATACGAATTCGATCCCGGAACGTTTTTGAGCTATGCCGGCAATGATCAGGGTTAATGCACCTGCCATCACGGCTTTCATTACCCGGGTGTTTGGCGGCCTTTGAAGGCCAAGCTCCAAAAGTCCGTATTTGGCCCATTCATTGGCTATGACCAAATTACAGATAAAAGCGACAGTTAAAAGGAATAATTCTCCAATGCTCATACCGGCCCTCCCGCTTCTCTGATCTTTTCCATGAACGATATACCTTGTCCGAGCATTAAGCTCATAAAGAAGAGAACGATGCTCAAAAGGATGGTCAACGCGATCCAGCCGAAAGATAACTCTTTGGCGGCTTGGAAATTATTTATCCAGCCGATGGGCGTGCAGACCAGAAAGCACATAGTGCTTATGGTTCTGGAAAAGAGCCCCCGGGGTATTTCGGCACTGGTGTTCAGTCCTCCCAAAAAGCCGACTATGGCTCCGGGAATAACGCCCCAACGCAAGGTTTTCACATAGAAGAAGGTCGGCGGAAAACCATCCATGGGAATTGTTTCCTTAAGCAGTATTCTGGCTACCCAGGCATAATAGATAATGCCCAAAAGTCCGCCGATCAGGACTCCTGTTAGAACGGACAAAGACAATTTGTAACGCATAAGCGCCTCCTTTTAAGAGTTTTTAAAGGTTCGATTTATTTTTTATTTATACTTTATATAGCGTTCTTTGTCAAATTATTAGTTGACATATTTTAATTTTATTGGTATTTTATAGAACGCACTTTTAAAACAGGAATTTTCAGAAAAGGAGAATGTTTTGGAAAAATGGACGGAGTTAGTAGGGGAATTTTGTTCCCTGGTCGGCGATTACAGGCGAGAAGATGATATTACGGTCATCACACCCGGCCGAGTGAGTCGGTGGGTAAGGCAGTTCGAGCGTTACGGTTTTTCCCAGGATGGCATGAAAAGGATACTCAAATCCCTTTCAAGTGTTCTTAAACGCACTTATATCTCCAGGGAAAGGACGATAGATTTCCTTATCCGCTTGGTGAAGCGTGTAGAGAAGAGATCCGGAGTGGGAAAACATCATATCAATTTTCTCTCTTTACAGAAACAAGGGAAGAGCCAGTCCGATATGCTGGCTTTAACCGAGGAGTACGTATTGGGAAGGAGCATTGGGGATTGCGGAGGTTCCGACGTTTATCTTTATATGGATGATGTCGTTTATTCCGGCAATCGTTTTCGCTACGAATTGAGCGGTTGGATCAATGATCAAGCACCTAAAGGAGCCAGGATCTATTCCGGCCATATGGTAATGCACACTCAAGGCGCCCAATACGCCATCGGTCAAATAAGAAAAGTGGCCGAGAGCAAGGAGGTGGCCTTTTTTTCGGCTAAACAAACTTCTTTTTCCAACAACAAGAAGTTTCGAACCTATGAAGCCTTGTGGCCTCGGGCGATCAATGATCCGAAAGTACAGGAATATATCCGCAGGTCGCAAGCCAGGGCTTTGTCCAAATTCGGATTTGCCCCGATCATAGCTCGCGATCATGCAGTTGAATGCGATCTTCTTTCCTCAGAGGAAAGAGTGTTTCTGGAAAATGCTTTCTTGGCTTGCGGTATCGAGTTGGTGAACGCCGCTGCCAGTCCAAGTCAGAATATGAGACCGATGGGATTTGAAGTTCTTGAAGGTTTCGGATTCGGGGCCCTAACGGTCACTTGGCGCAATATCGCCAATAATTGTCCTTTGGCCCTTTGGTATGGCGATCCGGATAATTATCCGCAAGATCATCCTTTTGGTCAGTGGTTCCCTTTGTTTCCCAGAAAAGGAGGATATTAATGAGTAGAGAAGATAATACCAGGACCTACAATAGGGAAGAGTCTGTTGTTTTTTTGAGGACCAAAGAGGTATTCGGCGGCCTGTCCAATATGGCAGCCGGATTTTCGTTAAAGGTCAATGGAGCTAGTATCAGGACAGCCGAGGCTTTGTATCAGGCCTGCCGTTTCCCCAGATACGCCATGGTCCAGCAGGAGATAATCGATCAAGCATCGCCGATATCAGCCAAGATGAAGGCCAGGCGTCAGCAGACCAGATGGATGATCCGCAATGATTGGATGAACGTCCGCTTGAAGGTTATGCGCTGGGTTCTTCGAGTGAAGCTGGCCCAGAACTTCGTTGATCTTGGCAGCCTTTTGGAGTCTACCGGCAATAAACCGATAGTGGAGGAATCTTCCAAGGGTGATGACTACTGGGGTACGATCGCGCAAAAAGACAATGAGAATATCTTGGTCGGCGTGAATGCCTTGGGTCGTTTGCTGATGGAATTGAGAGATGAATATCGCGAGAAAGGATCAAAAATGAAAGCGGTAGAACCTCCCAATATTCCAGACTTCCTTTTTATGGGAAAACCAATAGGAAGGATCCAATAATAGGATTCGTCTTGTTGGAACGGTGTTTTTTTAACACCGTTTTTTATTACAAGGATTGATAGTAGTTGACAAAGATGTTTTTTTTCAATATTATTATAGTCGCACGTGATCAAATGATGTTCACGTTGTATTTCGAACCTTTATCAAAGGAGCGTTAAATGGAAAACTTTGGACAGCAGGGACCGATCGAACAGGCGCCGATCGTCAATCGTTTCGGCAGTGACGGAGCCACCTTCAAGGGCGCGGGTAATTCCCACATCACCCACGAGAACGGCCAGTTTCACGAAACCACCGAAATTCCCGGCATGCAGCAGGGCCAGAGGGTCAATATCAAGACCGATATTCCGCCCAACGGTTTCTAGAAAGCAAAGAGCCCATCGTTTCAAGGGGGGGTACCTGATCAGGTATCCCTTTTTTAATTGTCTGCAAGCAGCGAACCTATTTGCTTTTTTACCCTTTTTTGCTAAAATGCAATATTGCACTTTAAAAGAAACAAAGAACGAAAGGAGATAGATATGTGTGGTATTATCGGTTATATTGGTTCGCAGGGACAAGCGATCGAAAAAGTCTTGGCCGGCCTTAAGAATTTGGACCATCGCGGTTATGATTCGGCCGGTTGTTGTTTTTTCTTCCCTAAGGGAGAGGCTAGTTCACACAAGATATCCAATCATGAAACCCCGCAATTCTCTATCAGGGATCTGGCTAACAAGTTGAATGGGGTGGATAAGGAGTGTCGTTTAGGGATCGGCCATACTCGGTGGGCGACCTACGGAGTGGTCAATGAGACCAATGCCCATCCTCATTGTGATAAAAGCAAGAGGATATGGGTGGTTCATAACGGTAACGTCCTGAATTTTGATGAATTGAAGCAAGGGTTTGCCAAGGGTTGGTTCTATTCAGAAACGGACACGGAATTGATAGCCAACCTAATTTCGAGGTATATGGAAAAGGGAAGCTCTTTTTCTGAGGCGATCGAAAAGACAATGCTGGATATAGAGGGCGCCAACTCTATTCTGGTCGTTGACAAGAATGATCCGGAGAGGATGGCGGCTGCCAATCGAGGCGGAACTTTGATATATGCCAGAAGCCATGATGATGAGTTTTTGGTGGCTTCTGATCCGGAACCCTTAGAGAAGATGCTCAATCAGGACAAGTTTTCCTCTGTCGGGGACAATGAGATCCTAGTGATCACGGAAAAGAAGGAGGAGTCCTTCAAATTCTTTTCCGGAGCCAAACAGACCATTAGAGTAGTGGCAGAAAGGGAGTTCGATCACCTTATGGAAAAGGAGATCAGCGAGCAACCGGCGGCCTTTGAGCAAGCGGTAAAAGGCAGAATGGATATGGACAAGGGCACTACTCGCTTTGGGGGATTGGAGAGCCATATACGAGACTTGCGTTCAGCTGACCGTTTCCATTTTCTTGGTTGCGGAACGGCTCACAATGCTTGTCGCTATGCGGTCCTTCTTTTCAATCGTTTCGGTATCAAGGCTCAAGCTCATATTTCTTCCGAATTTTGCCATCAACATAACGGTTTCGAACATCCAGACAATTTTTTCATTATCAGTCAGTCAGGCGAAACTGCTGATTCCATAAAGGCTTTAGAGGAGATAATGATAAAAGGTAATCCCGTATTCGGTATAATCAATCGAGAGGGGAGTCGGATCTGGCGAAAGACCGGCGCTGGCATCCATATTCGGGCCGGTAGTGAAAGGGCAGTGGCTTCGACCAAGGCCTTTACCTGTCAGTTGATGGCCATTTCCATGTTGGCCATTTATTTGGCTCGACAAAGGAAAATGACTGCTGATACGGCACAGAAGATAATGAAAGAATTGGAAAATTTGCCGGAAAAGGCCATGTCCATCCTTGATAGAAGCGATGAGATAAAGGCTTTGGCTAAGAAATACAGTTCTTATAGGAGTTTCTATTTTCTGGGTCGGTATTTCAATTCAGTGGTTGCGGCCGAAGGAGCGCTTAAGCTAAAAGAGGTCGCCTATGTCCATGCCGAGGACTATCCTTTGGGAGAGATGAAGCATGGACCATTGGCCCTGGTGGATGAAGAGTTCATTTGTGTGGTAGTGGTTCCGCGTGATTCTACTTACAGTGAATCGATCGGTAACATCCGTGAGATAAAGGCTAGAAAAGGCAAAGTTTTGGTGATCACTGATAACCCGAGTTTTGAACAAGGGTTAGCTGATGATATCATTCTAGTGCCATCAACCCTTGAATATCTTTCGCCTATCCTTTCGATAATCCCTTTGCAAGTGTTTGCTTACCATTTTGCTTTGTTCTTGGGGCTGGATCCGGACAAGCCACGGAATTTGGCCAAGACAGTAACAGTGGGCTGATCATTTGCTTCTAGCGCCTTTGAACGATCAAGGCGCTTTTTTATTTGTGATATGTTCTTGTAAGTCGTATAATGAAGATAGTGATATTATTAAACCATAAAATATTATGAGATCAAAAGATCGGACAAAAGCTTTATTTTTTATCTTATTACCCTTAGCGGTCGGTTATTTAAGTTCTTTTTTATCTTTCAATTCGGCCGGACGAGTTTATGAAGTGCTTAAGCTCCCTTCTTTCTCTCCGCCTTCCTGGGTTTTTGCCCCGGTTTGGACCATTCTTTATATATTAATGGGCTTGGCCGCTTTTTTGATCTGGAAGAAAAGGGAAGAGAAGGAGGTTAATTTGGCTTTGGCTGTTTATTTTTCCCAACTTGTCCTTAATTTCTTCTGGAGCTTGTTCTATTTTGGACAGGGAGCTAGATTTTTAGCTTTTTTGGATATAATCCTGTTATTGTTGATGATAGCGTTTAATATTATTTTGTTCTCTCGAATACGCAAAATTTCCGCTTATCTATTAGTGCCTTATCTTCTTTGGGTCGCTTTTGCTTCTGTCTTGAACTATTCGACTTGGATATTGAATAAGTAAGAATTTTAAGATTTGAATTATAATATCGAAGTCAAAAAAACACCCCGCTGTAAAAGTAGGGTGTTTTTTATCTAATCTTTTTTATATCCGCATTCTTTGTTGGAGCATTTTATCTCTCCTTTGGTGTCTTCTATCAGGAGTGATGAGCAGTCCGGGCATTTTTCTCCGTTCGGCTTGCCCCAGAAGGCTGTTTTACATTCCGGATATTGATTGCAGGCGTAAAATATTCCTCGCCGGCTTTTTTTGGCGATTATGTCGCCTTTTTTACAAACCGGACATTTTACCCCGGTCGAACTATTGCTGTTTTCCGAAATGGATTTGATGTTTCGGCATTTGGGAAAGCCCGAGCAGGCTAGAAATGGTCCGTATTTACCATTTTTTATCACCATTGCCTCTCCGCACTTATCACATTTTTCGTTTTGGTATTTCTTTTTCAGTTTTTCCAGATTGTCGTCTTTTTCTTCTTCTTTGATATCTCCGTTCTTGTCCAAAGATTTTACGTTCTTACATTCAGGAAAGCCCGAACAGGCCAGGAATTGTCCGAAGCGGCCGGTTTTTATTACCATTGGTTTGCCGCATTTGTCGCAAACCTCTTCGGTCTCTTTGACCGGCATAACATCCTCTTTTTTTATTTCTTCTTGTTTTTTTTTCAGGTTCATATGGAAGGGTTTATAGAAATTTTTTATTATAGGTTGCCATTTTTTTTCTCCGTCGGAGATAAGGTCGAGATCGTTCTCCATTTCAGCTGTGAAGTCGTAATCCACTATGTCAGAGAAGTGCTTGGTCAATAGATCGTTGACCACCATGGCAATCTCGGTCGGCTGTAATTTTTTATTGTCGTCCCTTTCCACATAATGTCTGGCGATTATGGTAGCTATAGTCGGAGCGTATGTTGAAGGTCGGCCAATTCCGTGTTTCTCCAGTTCTTTGACCAGACTAGCATCTGAATATCTGGCTGGAGGTTTGGTGAAGTGTTGCTCTTTGTTGATCTTAAGCAGATCTATTTTTTCACCTTCGTTTACTTCCGGCAACTGGGTTTCAGTGCTTTTTTCCGGGTATATCTTCAGGTAACCTTTAAAATCTATAGTTTGGCCGTTAGCTCGGAATTGATAATCAGTGCTTTGCGCCTTAACATCGATGATGGTGGCATTTATAACAGCTTCTGGCATCTGGCTGGCCATTGCTCTTTGCCAAATGAGTTTATATAACTTGTATTGATTATTGTTCAAGGATGATCTGAGTGATTCGGGTGAACGCATGGCTTCAGTGGGGCGGATGGCCTCATGAGCTTCTTGAGCGCCCTTGCTTTTAGTTTTGAAATATCTTGGTTTTTCACGCAAATATTCCTTATCAAGGTTTTGCTTTATGTATTCACGAGCGTCTTCTAGGAATTTTTGTGAAAGGTTCAAGGAGTCGGTTCTCATATAGGTTATCAAACCAAGAGATCCCTCTCCCTTTATTTCGATACCTTCATAGAGTTGCTGGGCTATCATCATTGTTTGTTTGGCTGAGAAGCCGAGCCAGCGATTAGCTGTTTGTTGCAAGGTGGAAGTAGTGAAAGGCGCCGGAGGATTCTTTTTGTTCTTTTTCTTTTCTACCTTACTCACTTCGTAAGATGCTTTGTCCAGATCTTTTAATATATCTTCTGCTTGCTTTTTATCTTTTATATCCAGCTTGCCCAAAGTTTTATCCTTTATTTTGTTCAACTTGGCTTCGAATTCATTTTTTTTCTCTGGCTGGAAATTAGCGGTTATATCCCAATATTCATCCGGTTTGAATTTTTGTATTTCCCTTTCCTTTTCAACGATCATTTTAACTGCCACCGATTGCACCCTTCCGGCAGATAGGCCTCTGGCCACTTTTTTCCAAAGGAAAGGTGAGAGTTCATAGCCAACCAAGCGATCCAGTACTCGTCTAGCTTGCTGAGCGTCAACCATTTTTTTGTTTAGGTCGCGAGGATTTTTCAAAGCTTCGGAAACGGCATCTTTGGTTATTTCGTGAAAGACTATCCTTTTGGTCTTTTCTTCAGGTAGATCAAGAGCCTTTACCAAATGCCAAGCGATCGCCTCTCCCTCTCGATCTTCATCAGTAGCCAGTATGACCTTTTCAGCTTTTTGGCTGAGTTTTTTCAGGTTGTTCACGTTCTTCCTACTTTTGGAAGGTATTATGTAGCGGGGAGAAAAATTATTTTCTATGTCTATACCCATTTCGCTTTTAGGAAGGTCGCGAATATGGCCGAAAGATGACTCTACTTGATAATCTTTGCCCAGGAATTTATTGATAGTTTTCGCCTTGGTCGGCGACTCGACTATTATTAGATCCATTTTAGGTGGTTATATAGCGATTATTACCTATATTCTTCGCTAATTTTTTTATTTCCAATATAATTAGTGTACTATTTATAACTTTCGTGTCAAGTTTTGTCAAATTGACCAGCTCTTCTATATGGAGGGGTTTTTCAGATAATGATCCCAAAACAGTTCTTTCATTTTCAGATATGTCGTCGGGAAGTTTGCATTCTTTTTTTGTTTTTTCCAAGTTTAAGCTTTGAAGAACATCGTCTGCTTCAAGCACTGCAACTGCCCCTCTTTTTATCAGGCCATTACCCCCGGCAGCCATGGTTCGATCTATATCTCCGGGAACAGCGAATATCTCTCGATCTTGTTCAAGGGCCAGATAGGCGGTTATCAATGATCCGGAATTTTTCCTCCCCTCCACCATAAATGTTCCGCGGGACATTCCTGATATTATTCTATTCCTTTGCGGGAAGTTTTGCTTTAAAGGGGGAGTGTTCAAGGGGAATTCGGATATTATGCCTCCACCGGAATCAAGGATATCTTTTGCCAAGGAAAAATTTCTTTGCGGATATATTTTGTTTATACCAGAACCCAACACGGCAATGGTCTTTGTTTTGGATTCCAGAGCTTTTTTGTGAGCCAGGGAATCTATGCCTATGGCCAGGCCGCTGATGATGACCAATCCATTGTCTGCCAGGTCAGATATTATAGTATTTATTATTTGTTGTCCGTATTTGGTGTATTTTCTGGCCCCGACCACAGCCAGTGAACGTTCTTTTTGGTAGTTTATATCGCCTTTGTAGTATATAAGAGGCGGTGGGTCGGCTATCTCTGACAAAAGATCGGGATAGTTCGGCTCGCCCAAAACAGCTATCTTTATGCCTTGCTCTTTCATATACTTGAGCAATTCTTCGCCGTTCAATTCCTTTTTAAAGGCAAGAAACCTTTCAATGGTCGGTTCTTCGATGCCGGCTTCTTTCATTTGGTTGAACCCGGCAAAGAAGGCATCTTGCCAGGAAGGGAAGTGTGTTTTTAGTTTGAGTAATCTTTTCGGCCCAAATCCGTAAAATTGGTTCAAATAGAGCAAATACTTATATTTTTGCAAATATTGGTCCATTTTAAAAGGTGTTGACTAGGGAAAAATATTATGATAAGGTGTCATATCATTCAATAAAAGGAGATAGTGTCCGGTTTACTACTTGTTCTTTCTTTTCATAAATATATTCCTCCTTGTATATTTATAAGAGGAGAGCAGGTAGTAATTTGGACATTATCACCGGCTTGACCGGATGATAATATACAAAATCCTGCTCAAGCTGTATTGGCTTTCAAATCACCCTCCTGATTTGCGGCCAAAGGGATTTCCCTTAACTTCTTGAGCAGGATCTTGTAAAAGCAAACGCCCTTGGATGGGGCGTTTTTATGTTGGCAGATCCATATTTTTTATGGTCTTTTCCAATATATCTCTTTCTTCTTGGTTGAACTTTTCCAATACGGCTTTGATGGTAGGCACATTGCCCCTTTCTTTATTGTATATGCCTATTCTTATCCTTTGGAAGTTTTTGGTCTTCAAATTTTGGATTATCGATTCAACCCCTCTATGGCCGGCGCTTCTTGAGTTTTTGGATATTTTGTATTCTCCCAGAGGGATATCTATATCATCATGAATGATTGTTAAGGATTCGGAAAGATCGGCGTTCTTTTCTTTGATCATTCCCAATCTTTTAGGCATCAGTTTATAATATGAAAGTATAGCTGCCACTGATCGGCCGGAATCGTTCATGAAGGTTTGCGGTTTGGCGTAGATCGTTCGTCCATCTTTGGCGATCTCGGCTTTTAATTTCTTGTTGTTCTCCCAGCGCAAACATTTTTCTTCTATAACCTTGTCCAAGAAGATGAATCCGGCATTGTGTTTGGTGTTTTTATATTTTTCCCCGGGGTTGCCCAGGCCGATCATTACTTTCATATATTATCCTGCTCTACCGTGGACCTTGCGGTTATTGGCCACGTTTATTTTTATTGGGGTACCTAAAAATCCGTATTTTTCTCTCAGCTGGTTCTTTATGAAGCGAGCATAAGAATTATCAAGATTGTCTTTAGAACCTATTCTTACTTTGAATTTAGGCGGGTCTATGTCGGTTTGGATTATCTCATATATTCTCGGCCTTTTCGTGCCTCCGCCCTTGGCTGGTTTGTGTATCTTTACTATTCGGTTCAAGAATTTGTTCAATTGGGATGAACTTAGCTCTATCTTTCTTTGCTCTTCCATCATTTCCAAGAGTTTTAATATCTGCTCCACCTTTGATCCGGTCAAGGCCGAGGTGAATTGTATCGGCACCCAGGTGGCGAATGGAAGTTTGGCATATATGTATTCTTTGTATTTTTCTGTTTCCTTTTTCAGGACCTTGTCCCATTTATTGGCTACTATGACCAGACTTTTCCCTTCTTTGGTTATTTTTTCCACCAAACGAGCATCTTGATGAGTTATCGGTTGGCTGACATCTATCACCAAAAGAACTATATCCGATTTTTTCAATGACGAAAGCGATCTTTTGACCCCATATTTCTCCAACCCTTTGCCAACAGTCGCTCGTCTGCTTATTCCGGCTGTGTCTATGAAGGTTAAGGTCTTGTCTTTATAGGTTATCTCCATATCATTCGGCTCTCTGGTGGTGTGGGGAATGTCGCTGACTATAACCTTTTCACTCCCTAGAAGTTTGTTGAAAAGGGAGGACTTTCCTACATTTGGCTTTCCAAGAATGCAGACTGATATATTTTCTTTTTGAGCTTCTTTTTTCTTTTTGATCTTCACTTTCCTTTTCTTTAGGGTGCTTACTATTTCGTCCAACAGGTCGCCTGTCCCTTTGCCGGTGATCGCAGATACCGTAGCCGGTTCCCCTAAGCCTAATTTGTTGAATTCAGCTGCTTCATAGGATATCTTTTGTCCATCGACTTTGTTGGCCACTAATATCACTTTGTTCATTTCTTTTTTTGGGACCATTCTTTTCAAGAGTCCGGCCATTTCTTTATCTTGAGGCAGGAGGCCTGTTTTCCCGTCAACTAAAAACAAAACCACATCAGCTTTGGTTATATAAGCAAGAGCTTGTTTTTGCACTTTGAGGTTTATCGAACTCTCTTTGCTTTGCTCCCCTTTAAGTAGTTTGTTTATCTTTTTTCGGCTGGCATTTTGAACTTCGTCCATTATTCCGCCAGTGTCCACTATTTCGAATTTTTTTCTTCCCCATTCCACGGTACCTACATTGCTATCTCGAGTGGTTCCGGGGACCTTTGAGGTTAGAGCTTTCTTTTTTTCTGTTAAGGTGTTGAAAAGAGTGGATTTACCGACATTGGTCCTTCCGAACACCACGACTAGTGGCAGGTTTTTTTCTTGCATATTTTTATCTTTATTCTTCAGTATTCTCTATACCCGATCTGGTCGGGTCGGCGTCTCGGCCTATTATTAATATGAAATCCGGTATTTCCGGATCATTCTCCTGACTAACATCGCCTTCTATATCCTCTCTTAGCCATTGTGGCACTTCAAAAGAGACCGAAGCACCTGTTTTTTCTTTAAGTATCTTAAGGGATTTTATCTTTTCTCCAAAAGAGAGATCGTAGATCGTTGACTTTTTGAAGTTCTTACGGCTGGAATTGCCGATCCTTATGACATCGAATCCGTATTTTTCCAGATCGACCGCTTCGCGATTAGCCAGTCCGTTCACCCAAGTTCCATTGCGTATTTCCAGGGTGGCGTTCTCTACGGAAACATCGCTTTTCTTCTCCAACGGAGCCTCTTCGAATATGTTATGAACCAAGTATTTTATTTCTTCGAAATCCCCGTTTCTGGGAAGCAGGACATAGGCTCCCTGTTCATTAA
Organism: uncultured Gammaproteobacteria bacterium; assembly: GCA_964602485.1. Classification (GTDB taxonomy): domain Bacteria; phylum Patescibacteriota; class Patescibacteriia; order Patescibacteriales; family WJLG01; genus WJLG01. Next base: position 50,240 of record CAZRQU010000004.1, read on the forward strand.
TGGTGTTGTACAAAAGTCCATTAGGGCTATTGTCTAAAACCTTGGTTTCTATATCAGCGGTTTTTACATCTTTAAAATCCTTATATATCTTTATCATTTCCCATATTTTCAGGTTGGTACTGATATGTTCTTTTAACTCGCCGATGATCCCGGTTAGGACTTGCGGTTTGAGCAGATAGTTGGTGGTGAGAAGCTTGTCTTTGGCAGCGGCAATTATCTTTTGTTGTCTGGCCGCCCTGGCGAAATCAGAGCCTTCTCTGCCCAAGGCATGTCGGGAACGGGCGTATTTTAGAGCTAACTCTCCATCCATTTCCCGCCAGCCTTCCTCTATGTGCAAGTGTTCGAAGCGGGATTCATAATCCTCGTTATCCTCTTGCCCCGGGACAGGGTAGCGATAATCATCAAGGGTGTTAGCGACCTCAACTTCCAATCCTCCAAGTTTGTCCACTATGTTAACGAATCCTTCGAAATCCACTCGGACATAATAGTCTATTGGGATATCTAAAATGTCGGAAAGGGCTTGTGAAATGGCCACTCCGCCTGATCCTTTTTCCTTGAATTCAGCAAAAGCATTTATGTTGTTCACTTTTGTCCATTGTCCATCTTCCACCGGAATACTTAGGTCACGGGGAATAGAGAGAAGCGACACCTTTTTTTCGGAAACTTTCAAGCTAGCCAGCATTATAGTGTCGGTCAGGTAGCCGCCGGCATGCTGTCTTCCTCCCATTCCCAAAAGCAACATATTTATCCTGTCATCATCTTCGCCTTTCAGACTCTTGTCCGAACTTTCCACTAATTGCTTTATCTGTCCTATGAAAGGTATCTTGTAGAAGAAAGAATCAGCTTGATCCGAGGAAATGATCTTGTTTGAGAATAATACAAAGCCGACCATTGCAAATATGGCCAGATATGAAAAGAACCTCAAGAAAAGTTTCCGTTTTCCTCTTTTTTCCATTTTCTTTTCTTCAGGCTTTGTTTGTGATCCTTGTTTTTTTTCTTTTAGGTTTATGACTTCCATGAGCTAGACCTTTTGATACTTAAAAACCACGAAATACCCTGTTTTATATCGAAAGCCGTTCTAAAGCCGTGTCCTTTTTAGGGCGCGAATGAAAGCAATTGATCGGATCCAGGGGGGAATTCGCTAGTGTTATATATATTTCCATTATATCCATAAAAGATGATTTTGGCAACCTGAGATATTTTTGCTATAATACCCTTAGAGAAGCTCCTACAAGGGCTCTAAAGAGAGCCCGTATTGAACAAGTTTTTGCCTAATTTCACATGTTGGCCCCAAAATTTTTCCAGGCTGAGGCCCGGGAGTGAGGGACCTTAAGGGAAAATTCACATGAACGATCCTTTTCGGGATCTTCTCGGCAGGCACCGTTTGTGTGATCTCTATCACTGATAGAGGACCTATTTCGGTTACCCGCAAAAATCTTGTTTATTAGAAGGGGCTTTTCATTTTGAAAAAAAACGAATTTGCGTTATAATAATGAATAAGGAATATAGCTTCTTCACATGAAAAAAACAAAAATAAAATCGATCAAAGGATTCCGGTTTTCTCTCTTAGCTTTATTAATTGGCTTTGTTTTTATTTTGCCTAATTCGGTCTTGGCGGCCGATCTTTTTATAGATCCAGATGATAAGGATAGAGAACCGGGAGACATTTTCCCGGTCACTTTAATGATAGAGTCTTCCGACCAAGCCGTTAATTCCATATCAGCTACTTTTGATTTTCCTTCCAATTTGATGGAAGTGGTCTCCGTTTCCAAAAAAGGTTCCATAATAGATCTTTGGACCACCGGTCCCAGCTTTTCCAATCGTTATGGCACGGTGGATTTCGAGGGCGTGGTTTTGGATCCGGGATTCAAAGGAGTAGCCGGCGAGATATTGACCGTTAATTTCAAGGCCAACAAGGAAGGTAAAGCTATCTTGCAATATTTTTATCCTAAGGTGTTGATAAACGACGGCCAGGATGAGAATGTTTTAAAAGATGCTCACAAAGCAGAGTTTTTTATAAAGGTGGAAGAGGAAGAAGGGCCGATCGGGGGTGATCCGGAAGCCGAGGCAATAGCTTCTACGACCGAGAAGGAAGAGAGTGAGAACGAAGAAGAAAAAATTGAAGAAGAGGTGCTAGGAGAGGTTCCGGGAGCGGTTGCCATCAGATCATCCAGCCATCCGGACCCGGAAAAATGGTACAGTAATAATACGGTTGAATTGTTTTGGGATATGCCGGATAAGGCCAAGGAGGTCAAGGTTTTGGCCAATATGTTCTCTACCAGTTCGCCTAAGGTGCACTATGATTACCGTTTGGCCTCCAAAACACTGGAGGAAGTGGCAGATGGCAAGTGGTATTTTCATATACAATTGAAGAATGATGCCGGTTGGGGAGATATTGTCCATTTCCCTTTCAAGATAGATACCATTTCTCCGGCCGACCTTGAAGTGGAAACAGCTAGCGGGAGTGGAGAATTGATGATAAGCGCTCAGGACGGATTATCAGGCATTGATAGATATGAGATAAATACTGACAATTCGACATCCACCTTTGTTTGGCGAAGCAGCGGGGAAGATATTTTAAAACTTTACGACCTTAAGGCCGGTGAACATACTCTTTATATTACCGCCTATGATAAGGCCGGGAATCAGGCCAGCACTTCTTTTGAAATGTTTTTAGAAAATGATCTGCCCGCTCTGCCGGAAGGAGGCGAGGATTCCGGCACGGTTAAGGCCGGAGAAGATGAAGTAGAGAAAAAAAGAGCGGTAGTGGTCAATAATTTCAAGGGACTTGAATTCAAACGTTTTGATCTCGGACTTTGGCAGATAGTTTCCATAGTATTGGCCGCTTTGGCTATTATCTTCTATATAAAGATATTGATACTCAAGAGAAAGCTTGATGGTTGCCGAAAAACAGCCTTCAAAAAGATGAGAACGGCTGAGAAGGTTTTGAACAGTGTTTATTCCATAATCTTCGATCAAGTGGGATATTTGGAAAGAGCTAAAAAAAGAAAAAAGAAACTGACCACTCAAGAGACCAAGGTTTTGAAAGAAATGAAAGACGCCTTGGAAGAAGTGGAATCAGAATATAAATAGAACAATAAAAGCCGGTCTCGAGGAGGGCCGGTTTTTTTGTTATACTATTTATATGAGAGAAAGAATAAGTCTAACAAGGAGCAAAGACCATTATCAAGGAAGCTTGACCGCTTTGGAGATGATAGAGGACGAATTGGCACCCAAGATAAAGAAGGCCAAACGTCCGGTCATCAAGATAAACTTTGTTTCTATAAAAGATGAATTGGCGACTACGCCGGCAAGGTCGGTAAGGGCGATAGTGGAGTTTATTAGGAAATATAATAGCGAGAGGATATTGATAGTCGAAGAAGCGGTGGTTGGCGGATCTACTTTTGAAGGCTGGGAAAGATTTGGTTATTCGGACCTGGTTCGTGATCATTTTGGAGTGGAGCTTTTTGATCTCAAAAATGATGATAGAGGTTCGGTTGAGATATATGACCGGGAAATGAAAAGTTTTTCCGTGCCTTTTTCCAAGACCATGCTTGATTCGGATCTTTTAGTATCGGCTACCAGGCCCAAGACCCATGATACGGTGGTAGCGACCCTGTCCGGCAAGAATGTGGCAGTTGGCGGGATCATCGATCCGGACAATAAAGTAAGGATACATAAAGGCAAGGCTATTCATAGGAGTTTAGTTTCCATTTTGGATAATTGTCCGCCTCACCTGTGTCTATTGGACGGTACCGTCGGTATGGAAGGACAGGGGCCGGGAGATGGAGAGCCTATATATTCCGGCTGGACGGCGGCCGGAGTTAATTGGCTGGCTATCGATACTTTAGGTGCTTGTCTGATGGGTTTTAATATAGATGATATAGGTTATCTGTCTTTGGCCGAAGGCGTTAAATATCCTAGCGAGGTAGAGGTAGTAGGTGAAGATCCAAAAAATTTAATAAAAAAATTCAAACCGCATAGCGGTTTTAAGAAACAAATAAAATGGAAATGATCTTTGATACGAACACATTGATATTGGCTTCGGTCTATTTGGTTATGAATATGGCCGCTTTCATTTATATGGGTTTGGACAAGGCTCAGGCCATAAATAAAGGCAGGCGGATCCCAGAAGCCCAATTGCTTTTCCTTTCCATTTGTTTTTGCGCCTTGGGTGTTTGGCTGGGCATGAGCTTTTTTAGGCACAAGACCAGGAAGATATATTTTTCCTTAGGAGCGCCCTTGGCGCTGGCCGAGAACCTTAGTTTGATATATTTGATATACATTTTTATCGTTTAAGTTTTTCAAGGTTTTCATCCACCATCCGTTTACGCAAAACAAAACTGCCCCATTGAGAGGCAGTTTGTTTTACGTGAGCAGGTAGGGGGAATCGAAGGGGCGGGAGCCCCACGACAAGTCGATTAACGTTAGTTTTTTATATATGATAATTGCTTTCAAGCAACCTTTTGTTTTAAATTATAGTTCTACCACCTCGGGTTCGATCAATCCATTACCACTCCAAAAAGAAAACACCCCTTATCGGGGCGTTTCTTTTTGAGCGGGTAGGGGGAATCGAACCCCCATGTTCAGCTTGGAAGGCTGACGTAATAGCCATTATACCATACCCGCAAAATGAATTTTTAATTTTAAATAACTTTGATAAAAAATAAAATCGCTTCAAATAAGCAATCTTAAGAATAAATATAGCAATTATTTTTATAAAAATCAAGTTTTTAACTTTCTTTTATTTCTTTTACTCCTGCCTCTTTTTCTAAGGCGGTATCGGTTTCTGGTTCAACCCCTTTTTTCTTCCCTTTCCAAAAGATATAAATGATACAAGCGATCACTATGATGATACTGGCTATCTGCGGCCAACGCAAGCCTAACATTTGAGGAGTCCTGTCTATCCTTATGAATTCCATTGAGAATCTTAGGATGGAATACATCATCAAGTAGGCAACCATTATGATATCGTAGTCCTTTCGGCTTTTTTTGAAGAAGTGCAGGAGCAAGAAAAGCAATACAGCGAATATTGCCAGATTACCCAATGATTCATAAAGGAATGTAGGGTGGAAGTATTCACTGCTGATATAGCGGTGGGGCCGTTTAAGTATGTCTATCGGTATGCCCCAGGGTAAATTAGTTGGATATCCGAAAAGTTCTTGATTGAAGTAGTTGCCCCAACGGCCAATGGCTTGCCCTAGAGCTAGTCCAGGAGCGATAATGGCCGCAGTGAGCCAAAAATTCATTTTTTGTTTTTTGCAGAAGATGAACACCGTGATCAGTCCGGCGATCATTGCGCCATGAATAGCCAGGCCACCTTCCCATATCTTTATGATGTCCAACGGGTGTTTAAGATAATAACCCGTCTCTAAGAATACATGATAAGCCCTAGCGCCGACAATGCCGAATATTATTAGCCAAAAGGCCAGATCAAATATATCATTTTGAGATATATTAACTTTTTTTGCTAATTTTAAGGCAATACTTAAAGCGGATAGAATGCCGGCCACGATAAATAATCCATACCAATATATATGGACCGGGCCCAAGGATATTACGGTGGTGGATGGTTGATAATTGTGAAGAAAATCTATCATATCTTTTTTGTGTATATAATTATAGGGCTATTTTGCTTTTTTTGCAAATCTTAGATGTTAATAAGGCCTTTTTTGTGTTATAATTCTATTAAGGATATAAAAATAAAAAAAGATATATGGTAAATTTGAATGATATAAATGTCTATAAGAAGTTCGACCAGAGTCAAGTGGCTGAGTCTATCTGTCTTTTGGCCGATCAAATAGAACAGACTTGGGTGGATTCCAAGGTCATTTCATTGCCCGCTTCTTATAAAAAGGACATCAACAAAGTGGTTGTGAACGGAATGGGCGGTTCCAATCTTAGTTTCCGCATCATCCAATCGGTCTTTAAGGAAGAATTGAAGGTGCCGGTGATCATTGATCCCGGTTATGAGGTTCCTGGTTTCGTGGACAAGAACACTTTGTATATAATATCTTCTTATTCAGGCAATACAGAAGAACCATTAAGTGTTTACGAGCAAGCTAAGAAGAAGAAAGCCAAAATAATGGCCATAACCGCCAAGGGAATAAATAATCAATTGGAAGACCTGATGGAAAAAGATAAGATACCCGGGTTTGTCTTCGAACCGGAGAACAATCCTTCAAGACAGCCTAGGATGGGCTTGGGTTATGCTATTTTTGGAGCTATCAGATTTCTTTCCAAGGCCGGTTTACTAAAGATGACCAGCCAGACCGCCAGAGAAGTAGTGGCCGGTATCAAGGGAAGAAATCCTTTTTGGAACGTCAATGTTAAAACTCGACGGAATCTTCCTAAAAAAATGGCTTATAGGTTCCACGGCAAGAGTATAGTTCTGGTTGGCAGTGAATTTTTGGAAGGCAATATACATACTTTAAGGAATCAAATAAATGAAAGCGGTAAGAATATGTCCCTTTATTTGATATCACCGGACATGAACCATTATGCTCTTGAAGGAATGGAAAATCCAAAAGGCCTTAAGGATGATCTTATGTTCTTGTTCTTCGATTCCGAACTTTATCATGAGCGTACGCAAAAGAGGAATGCTTTGGTAAAGCAACTTTTGAAACAGAAAGGTATTCCTTATCAAAATATAAAATTATCCTCTCGTATAAGATCGGCTCAATCTTTGGAGGTTTTACAATTCGGAAGCTGGTTCAGTTTCTATTTGGGGCTTTTGAACGGTGTTGACCCGGCACAGATACCTTGGGTTGATTGGTTCAAGAGAAGACTGGGCTGAATTGGTTTGACAATCACTGATATTTTGCTATATAATCATAACATATGAATTTTTCTCAAAGCGCCAACATTATAGACATTATTAGCATTATTGACATTAATGCTATTTCGTTTTGCGCTTTGAAGAAGATTTGATAGAAAAAAGAAAGTTCATATAAATAAGATCGTCTTCAAAGCAGGGAGGCGATCTTTTATTTATATCAAAAGCTCCGACCTTCGGAGCAATTAACAAGCCCTTTTGAAAATCGATCTTTTCATAAACCCAATCAAAAAGACAAGGAGATCTTTATGCCAAGGTTGTTCAAAGATGTGACCATTCTTGATACGACTTTCAGAGATGGAACCCAAGGGTTTGCTGAGTCTACCAATCTCGAAGCCGCCATTAAGGCCGTAGGGATGATAGATCGCCTCGCTTTTCCGGAGATGTTCTTGGAGACAGGCTTTGCTAACAGCACCAGAGGGTTTGACCTGAAGCGGATCAAGCGGTCCATAGAGGTGTGCAGATATTCACAAGTGGCGGCCTTTTGCCGTTCGAACAAGGATGATATCGCGCAAGTGATGGAGCTCTGTCCTCCGGCGGTCACTTTAGTTGGAAAATCGCGTCCTCAGGATGCGGCCAAGCTCAAAGATTGTTTAGAGCCAAATGACCAGCTTTCCATTATCAAGAAGAATGTTTCCCGCTTGGGCAACATCGTCTTCAATAAGGAGAGCGGGGACAGGTCCACGGTGATCTTTGATGCCGAGCATTTCTTCACTGCTTATCTGGGCGGTTCAAAAAGCAGGAAATATGCCCAGGAGGTTCTTCGCGCCGCTTTGGCAGGTGGAGCCAGGTGGGTGGTGCTTTGCGACACTACCGGGGAAGTTGATCCTGTTGATGTCAAAGAGACTATCGAGGATCTTATTCGGTGTGGATTCGAAGCCGGTAAGTTGGGAGTCCATTTCCATAATTGTCGAGGATATGCCTTGGCCAACACGGAGATGGCGTTCTCTCTGGGGGTGAGGCACATCCAAGGTGTTTTTGGTGAGAAGATAGGTGACAATGGAGGCAATCTAAATCTGATCACCTTCATTCTCAATCTTTATTACCAGAACAGAAAGAAAAAGCAGATACTCAGAAAGAGCGCCATGAGAACCTTAACTCCTCTTTACCATTCGGTTTGCGCTGCCTTAGGCATGGATCCGGACCCCGGAGCTCCTTATGTGGGACTAATGATAGTGAGGGCTGGCATGCATGCTTCCGGGATACGTAAATCAGGAATAAGGAATTATCTGCATTTCGATCCACAAGACGTGGGCAATGAGCTGGTGACCGGCTTAGACGACATTGGCGGCGGATCTAACATAGAGAAGTGGGCCAATAATCTGGGAGTTGACATACCAAAAGACCAGAAACAGTCGGTTATCGGCCATTTCCGAAGAGAGATAGAAAGAGGTAAGGCTTATCGAACCCACGCTGTTGATGCCAGCGCCGGATTCCATGCCGAGCTTTTACAAAGCCTCGGTTGGATAAAGTGTCCGTTCGAAGTGACCTTCTTTCGGACGATGACCGAAATGAAAGCCAACTATGAGCCTTTGAGCGAAGCTCATTTGAGCACTACTCCCGGTTCTGAAGAAAAGACTTTCCGCCAAGTGGGGAAAGGAGAGGTCAACGCTTCGGAGAATATCCTGCGCGAGGCCTGGTATCGCTACTGCAAAAAGAATTCCAAAAGGAGGCAGAAACTTAAAAGTATCAAGTTCTTGAATTATGATCATCGGGTATTGGTCTCTTCTGAAGGATCTGGAGCTTCCGTGCGTGTATTCTGTACGTTTACCGACGGTCGGCGCGTTTGGACGAGTGTGGGGGTTCACAAAGCCCAAATAATGGCTAGTTGGGAAGCTCTTTATTACGGCTATCTCTATGGCATGCTGGTCAATGGTCGCTGCAGAAGGAGTTAGTTCTACAAAAGAATACCGGAGGTCATCGTTTGAATAAACGAGACTTCCGGTTTTTTATTTTCATCATTTATGCGGGCTTTAAAAGTTTGGATATTTATCCTCTTTACAAAAATTATCATATGGTTTAAGATAGATATCAATCCTGCAAGAGAACATTTTATTCTGTACATTGAAGAAAAGAAAGAGCCGATAAGCAATTAGCAATGTCGTGCCTTAAATACTAACCCCGTGAAAGCCCGAAGGAAAGGTTACCATCAAGGAGAATCTTTCCTTCGGGCTTTATTTATTGACAACCATTTGTTTAAGGTTTAATATATATTCATATGATACAAATCGCCAAAAAAGAATTATTGTTGAGCTTGTTGTTGGACCTGCCTAGTCCCGGTGGTTTGTTTATTGATACCTAAAAGATCTTATATAGAGAAAGAACCGCCTGGGATATATCAGGCGGTTCTTTTTTTGTGTGAAATATGTTCTTTGTCAATATTAAAACCAAAAAAGGAGGCTGTTTTGCATTACTGTTACCCAAACCCAGGGCCAATACCTGACTTTAAAAGACAATGGCCTGATGAAAAGATCGTTTCTTGTCCTGCTCTGTGTTCGGTCGATCTGCGCGATGGCAACCAGGCTTTACCCAAGCCGATGACCGTAGAAGAAAAGTTGGAGTATTTCCAAATATTGGTCGCTTTGGGCTTCAAGGAGATAGAGGTTGGTTTTCCTTCCGCCAGTCAGGAGGATTATGAGCTGGTTCGACTCTTGATAGAAGGAAGTCATATTCCTGACGATGTAAGGATCGGGGTGTTGACCCAGTGTCGAGAGAAATTGATCAAGCGCACTTTCAATTCCCTTAAGGGGGTAAAAAAGGCGACGGTCCATGCTTATATCGCTTCATCTGATCTGCATATCGAGAAAGTTTTTTTCTCGTGCCGGGATAAGGTGATCGATAAAGCAGTATTCTATACCGACTTGATCAGTTCATTGGTTCAGAAGCAAAAAGGATCTGATATCCACTATCAATTCTCTCCTGAAGAGTTCTCTGATTCGGATGTGGATTTTGTTATTCGCCTTTGCTCTAAGGTTTTTGAAGCTTGGGGTAGGTCGACTTCTGACGAGCCGATGATCATCAATCTTCCGGCTACTGTCGAGAGGGTGATGCCTAATCAGTTCGCTGATATGGTGGAATATTTCTGCCGTAATTTTCCAGCCAGGGAAAAAGTTGTGGTTTCGGTACATTGTCACAATGATCAGGGGATGGCTGAGGCAGCCACTGAACTGGCCTTGCTGGCCGGAGCTGATCGGGTAGAAGGCGACCTGTTGGGCAACGGTGAACGTCCGGGCAATGTTTCTTTGATCACTTTGGCCGGTAATCTCCATTCTCGAGGTATTGATACCGGGTTGAAGGTAGGCTCCTTTTCAGAAGTAGCTAAAAGAGCTTCCAAGCTAATCGGAATTCCTATTCCGGAAAGAGCGCCTTATGTGGGAGAATTGGTCTATTCTTCTTTTTCCGGATCGCATCAAGACGCTATCAGGAAGGGATTGAAAGAGCTTGGAAAAGAAAAGGACGGAGTTGTCCTTTGGAAGGCTCCTTATCTTTTCGGGCGTCCGGAAGATTTTGGCCGCGGCCACAAGAATTTGATCCGGATAAATTCCCAGTCCGGGAAAGGAGGAGTTCGATATGTACTGGAGGCAGACCATGGAATAGAGTTGCCGGACGAGATCGCTGAAGAGATGAGGGATGCAATTCAGCTTAATGCCGACTCCAAGAAGGCTGAAATAAGCAGTCGTGAAGTTTTTGAGGTTTTTGAAAAGGTGTACCTTGACCCAGAAGGACCTTTCAAACTTGAGCGTTATTGGCCTCATCCGGACGAAGAGGACCCTGATAATATCACTCGCGGAAAAGCGATCATTTCTATGGATGGTCAAAAAAAGATCCTTTACGGAAGAGGCAATGGCCCGATAGATGCTTTTGTGCAAGCCATATCGGGCGAGGTTGATCTTTCTTTCGAAGTGTCCGGCCTCAAGGAGTATTCCACTTCCAAAGGCAAGGATGCCTCGGCCATTGCTTATGTTCAGGTAAAGGTTAATGGCAATGGTTTGTTTTGGGGAGCTGGTCTGGGCACCAGTATAGACCAGGCAGCCACACATGCCACTATGGCAGCCATCAACAGGGCTTGCCGGGCGTATTCTTAAAAATACGCGTTGGGGGGTGATTCGAACACATCATCCCCCTTTTTATTTTATGTTAAAAGTTTCTCCTTTTGAGCATTTGATGCTTTTGTCCAAAAAAAACCGCCTCGAAAATTCGAGGCGGTTTTTGTATTTAGATACATATCCAAATTGCATCTCATTTTTCTCCGCTGGAGAAAAGAAGCTTAGTAGGTTGGAGTACAAACATACGTAAGAGTATTAGTGTACTCACCTGCTTCTTGCAACGCGCTGATCTCAATGGTATAAGCCACGGTAGAAGAACCGACACCAGCGGTTGAACCGTCGGCTGGACCATTGTTGTACATGACCTCTAGCGGATCTGTTCCGTAGAGGCCTTTGTAATTTCCTGCTCCAAAGGCAGCTCCAGAAAGGGTTGAATCTTCAGCAGTAACACCAAAATGTCCATAGGTGTCCGGATCACTCAATGATCCAGAAGGACTATCCCATGCCTGGGCGGTGGTAGAGGCCGCTTCACCATCAACAAAAGAATTGATAGTAGCACCGGCATCTGAAGTTAGATCCTGATCCTGGAATACGGTTACGGAATATCCGTAAGCCGCGTTAGTTGATACTTCTAACCGTTGGCCTAAAGTACTGGAAGAATTCACAGACAAAGTGCCAAAAGCCAAAGTATCGTAAGTTGAACTACCTGTGGTGGTTACACTGTTGATGACCGTTGAGGTAGCTAGGCCGTCAACATCGAATATCAAGGTTGGGTCAACTGAAGCGGTGACAACGACATGATCTATTATTGCCACAGCAAAGGAACCTTTTTCGATCTCGGTTCCGTTCTGCTGCCTAGTGTAAGCATCTATCACATAGCTTCCTCCGGAAGACGGGTTAGTGGTGGTTCCGACAGTGAATGTGTGAGAGCCGGCGGTCAATCCGCCTGCATAGTGACATTCGATCGTGTTGCCGGTACCGCTAGCCGTTCCTGCTGAAGGACAACCTACATTGCTGGTGGCTATATTCGTGAAATCAGCCGGAAAGACGACTTGAAAATAGCCATTGTTCGGTATGTCCTGAGTAGTTGAAGCTATAATGGTGTGAGTTACATTAGTGGCGCTAACGTCAGAGTCGCTGAGCGTATCTTCTACGCTTTGGAAATAATCAGCGCGAGCAGCGAAAGGAGAAACGAGAGCAAAACATACGGCGAGGATCAACCCCACCACAGAGTATCTTTTCAATAGATTCATAGGGTTTTGTTTCTGTTTTATGCTTTACTCCCTCTCCCCATAAATACACAAGGGGGTGTGCATCTATAGGATAAGGGTAAAATTGTGTGTGCTTCGCTAATATATATGAAATATATATATTCTAACAATTCAACACTGCTCGAATTCGGTTGTAAAAAGAACAAATATTCCCCGTTCATTAGAAAAGGGAAGAACTTGCCTGTTCTAGCTTATCCACGCATTATCCACTACTTTAATATTATAGCAGTTTTAAGGGGGGTTGAACATATAGTGCTGTTTTTTTCAAGTTCATATCAATATATTGAACTAATTTTAGTAAAATATATAACTTAAATATCAGTTTATCACTTATTTTATTAAGCAGCTGATCAGGTTTTTTTAAGAGTAATCCACAAGGGAGTTAAAGAAAGGAATTTGTGCTATAATTCAACTTAAGAAGACGATTAAATCATAACCATTATTTTTTATGTCAAAGATAAAAAAAATAACTGACTTCATTTATGAGATCGGACAGCTTAAGTACATACCTCATGCCGGTATTTACAGGACCGGGGTCAAATATCCTGATACGGTCGGGCAACATGTGGCCCGCGCTTGTCAGATAGGTTATATTTTGGCGGTAATGGAAGAAGTGGATCCGGAAAGGGTTACCACTATGCTGGCTGTTCATGATAATGCCGAGGCTAGGATAATGGACCAGGACAAGGTTGGCTCCAGATATATAAATAAAAAGAAGGGAGAGAAAGAAGCAATAAAGGAGCAAACCGAAGGTTTGGATAAGACGGTTAGGGATAATTTCAGGAAATATTTTGAGGAGACGGAAGAAGGAACGACCAAAGAAGGGGTAGTAGCCAAAGATGCTGATTGGCTAGAGTTGGCTTTCGCTGCCAGAGAGTTGATCGAGATAGGTTATAAAGAGGCCAAGGTCTGGGTGGAGAATGTAGAGAAATCTCTAAAGACAAAGTCGGCTAAAAAGATATTAACTGAAGCGAAGAAGACAAGTTTTACTGATTGGTGGAAAGAGTATAATGTTTATGAACCTAATGAAGGAAAGAATAAGAAAAAGAAGAGAAAATAAGAAGAGGAAGGTTCGATCCCCCTAGGACATAAAATAAAAAAGCTGACATTCGTTAGCTTTTTTATTTTATGTCCTAGGGGGATTCCGCCTCGTTCTCGCTTCCGCTCGAACTTCGTTGTCCTGTGCAGAGCCAAGC
>CAZRQU010000005.1:0-56789 GCA_964602485.1 uncultured Gammaproteobacteria bacterium
TATCGATCCCTAACATATTATTTTATTGATATATTAGTTAATTATATTTTTATATTAGCGCTGATAGCAAAAAGGGTCAAATTATCCTTTTTTCTTTGAGTTCTTTGTCTCCCATCGGCTCTACTTCCATGGTCTTGCCTCCGAATGTTATAATATTTCGTCCCGGGCCGGGATCGGTGTACCGGCAAGCCAAACGGGCGGCAGCCTCTTTGGCTTCTTTGGTCTTTGGCCCCGCTAAAAGGACGACCGGACCTTTGTGATTCTTGCTTTTGAACGCTATATCCTTCGGCCTTTTGATATTTTCAAGTCTTTTGTTCTCATCCTCGTTCCTACCTGCTATCAATTTCGTTTTGTCGACCCGAAAATGCCTGCCTGTCTTAAGTAAAGAAGCATTGAAAAGATCGGCCTGTTGATGGTCCAAAAGATCCTTGAACTTTCGCGAATAGCCCCCTTCGGTCAAAAGACAACCTCCAGAAGGAGAACTGTACCCTTCAAGCCCGTATTTTGAGGCCAATTCCAACTGCCTGCGCCGACCGCGGCCTGCTATATCAAGAAGTTCTTCTCGCTTGACCCACCCCTTGTTCTCAGGCTCGGTAATAGGTAGAAGTTTGGCGGAAAGCGGACGCAAAAGTCTTTCTTTAGATCCGCTTTCTTTTTGGATCATCCTAATGGGACTGCTTTTCTGCGACATCGGCCTCTGACCCAGAACCTCGCCGGTAAAGACAAAGTTCGCTTTTTCTTTTTTCATCATCTTAAAGGCTTCTTTGATCATAAATATTTTGCAATCTATGCAAGGATTCATATTCTTGCCATAACCATGCTTAGGATCTATGGCCACCTTTTCCAAAAAGGATCTGCTAATATCCTTTATCTTCAAATTTATATCGTTTTTAAGGGCGGTTTTTTTCAATCTTTCCGAGTTACCGAAAAAAGCACTCACAAAACTAACCGCCAGAACGTCGATTTCCTGCTCTTCGATCAGCTTTACAGCCAGCATACTGTCTAGTCCCCCGGAAAAAAGTCCGATAGCCTTTATCTTCTTCATAACCTGTTATATTATTATTTTCTTTATACTAACTTAGAACGTTTAAGTGTTTTTGGCAAATTATAAAAATATTTGAAAAATATACAGATGAAAACTATGTTCATTTTTTATGTTATAATAAATATATATGAAAAATAAAGTAATAATAATCGGCGCCGGTCCCGGCGGACTGGTAGCCGGACTGATGCTACAAAACAAAGGTTTTGAAGTGGAAATATATGAAAAGGGATCCCGTCCCGGAGGCAGAAATTCTTTCTTTATGGACAAGGGACACAAATTCGATATCGGCCCCACCTTCTTAATGATGAAATACGTTCTGGACGAAGTCTTTTCGGAGATCGGCTTGAAGAGCGAGGACTACTTGGAATTCACTCGACTTTCCCCTATGTACCGGCTCTACTATCATGACCGAAAAATGGATGTCTACCAAGAAAAAAGTAAAATGAAAAAAGAGCTGAAAAAAACCTTTCCCGGAGAAGAATTATCCCTGGATAAATTCCATAAAAAGGAATCTCGCCGCTTTAAATATATGATGCCCTGTTTGCTCAAGGATTATTCCAGCTTCTTAAGATTCTTCTCACCGGAATTCCTAAAAGCCCTACCGCATTTTTCCTTTCCCAGAAGTTTGTTCGGGGTTTTGGGCGGCTACTTCAAGGATCCGCATGCCCGAATAGCTTTTACTTTCCAGTCCAAGTATCTTGGTATGTCTCCCTGGGAATGCCCGGGAGCTTTTGCTATGATACCTTTCGTGGAGCATGATATGGGTATTTATCACGTAAAAGGCGGACTGTCCAAGATATCAGAGGTGATGGCGGCCATATTCGAAAAAAAAGGTGGTAAGATACACTATTCTTCACCGGTAAAGAAGATCCATTTCGAAGGCAAAAGAGCTCGCTGGGTGGAACTGGAAGGAAAGAAGCGAAAAGAAGCCGGCAACATAGTGATCAACGCTGATTTTGGCCAAGCTATGAAAACTTTGATGCCAAAAGGCAAAGTAACTAAATATTCGGAGAAAGAATTAAAAAAGAAAAGATATTCCTGCTCTACCTTTATGCTTTACCTGGGCCTTAAAAAAGAATACGACCTAAAGCATCATAATATAATATTCGCCCCTGAATACAGACGGAATGTGGAAGAGGTTTTTTCCGGAAAACTTTCCGATGGCAACAACCTGTCCTTCTATGTTCGCTATGCAACTGCCGAAGACAAGACGGTCAGCCCCAAAGGAAGATCCCAGCTTTATATACTGGTGCCTACTCCTAACAAACAAGTAGGGAAGAATATAAACTGGAAAAGGATAAAACAGAATATGAGAGATGATGTCCTAAAGCTATTAAAAGAAAGAATGGGTCTTTCTGACATAGAAGAGAATATAGAAACAGAGAGGATAATAACTCCGGACGATTGGGTGAATGACCATGGCGTATTCAATGGCGCCACTTTCAATCTGGCCCATAATCTTGGCCAAATGCTCTGGTTCCGGCCGCACAACCGACTTGAAGGAACAAAGAATTGCTATCTGGTCGGCGGAGGCACTCATCCCGGCTCCGGACTGCCCACCATCTACGAATCCGGACGCATATCCGCCAAAATGATAATAAAAAATTCCAAATAAAAAGATCGCGAGTATCATCTCGCGATCTTTTAAATTTCTTGTTCCGAGATCTATATACTCCTGGCGTCATAAGCCCAATGAAGCAGGGCTTGTCTTTGGCGCGTCCGACAATGCGGGTTGCCTTTCTGGCAATTCTTCCTTACTTGGGCCGCATGTCTGGCAAAGGCCTTCCAACGCTTGATCTGCCTTTCATCGTCCTCGTGTCTTCTGCCCAAATAGTAACGACAATACCACTGGAACCAGCCCCGAGGATCATCCGGATGTATCCAACCTTTTTTTTGCCAGACCTCTAACGGCTGACTGGCATCTATACCGTAAAAATTAAGGTCGCAGTTACGGCTGTGCTTGGCGAACTTGGCTCCGGCGAACCAGCTCTTGGGAAATTCCTTTTCGCAATCGCGCATATAACGCCCGCAGAAAACACCCAGCTCAAGCATCTCTTTGGGCGTTAGCTCCGGCTTGAAGTCCGGATGGAAATTACGGCCGGCCGGTTCGATAAGCTCATAAGAATACCCTTTTTGCATCTTGTCATTTACACGAATTGTCTTTTTTCTTTTTCTGGGCATACTATCACTTTCCGGAAATAAGATTTATTATCAGATCCACCATCAGATCCTTCTCTTTTGGCTTGCTTTCCGCAACCAACAAGGCCAAGGCGACCAAAGCATTGGAATTGAACTTTTTCTCCCCTTTCTTGGAATAAAGATATTTGTTCTTCATTAAAAAAAGAACGAATAAGAAACAACCTATTCTTTTGTTGCCATCGGAAAAAGGATGGTCCTTAATTGTGAAATATAGAAGATAGGCCGCCTTTTCCTCCAAACTGGGATAAAGCTCCTTCTTACCAAAGGTTTGGTAGATATTGCCTACCACCGCCTTGAAGCTTCGTTCTCTTTCCAGTCCGAATATTTCGCTTGCTTGTCCTTTTTTCATCAGATCGGAACGCAGGCTTAATATCTCTTCCATCGATCTTTCATATTCTATTTTTTTCTTTTCCTTGGCGTTGGCCTCCCTTTTTAATTCTCCTTTGTCATACTTTTCCAAAATCGCCCAAGAATCGGCATAATCGGTTATAACGCGCAAAAGCCCTTCTGATTCCTTAAGGGATAATCTTTTCTCGTTCATTATCCGCCTGAAAAGCGAAACGGTCTTCTCAAAATCCTTCAATCGAGCTTGGCGCAAGCGCTTCTCGTTCACCGCATAGCCCTTGACCAGATATTTCTTCAAGATGTCGGTTGCCCAAACGCGAAAATGAGTAGCTCTTTTGGAATTGACCCGATAGCCCACGGCGACGATGGCATCCAAATTATATATATCTATCGCGCGTTTTATCTTCCTTTTCCCCTCTAAGCGAACTGTTTCCATTTTGGAAACAGTTGCTTTTTTTGAAAGCTCGCCAGAGCTAAATATATTCTTCAAATGTTTGGAAACGGCCGCTTTGCCTACGCCAAAAATATCAGCTATCTGATTCAAGCTGGCCACTATGGTCTCTTTTTCCGGATCGTGCCGCAACTCTATACCGCCGTCATCCGCTTTATAGACCACCATCTTTTTATTATTTTCCACCATATATCTCTATTATAGCATAAATGCCTAAGGTCTTTACATTAAGCTTCTCATATAGCACTGAAAAATTCACCAAAAAAACCGGACCTTGTAAAAACAAAGTCCGGTTTTTTATTTCTGGATGGTTGTTCTAATAAATTAGCAAACTATTTTAACAAAGATTTCTGTTTCCCGCCGATAGCTCTGTTGATCATAAAATCAATATTCTCGTTGGTGTTTACTGTCTCAATCTTTATATTTGGATGCTTGCCTTGCCAAACTCTAAAAACCTCATCTGCAAAAGCCTGCCCTATGGATTTTATATGCTTAAAATCCAAAACGACATTCTTAAACTTGTCTAAGGCAGTAACGACCCTTCTGGCTTGAGACCTGGAGATATAAAGATCTCCCATCTTATAAAGCCTAATAGCAACCCTTGTTTTATTAAATTCAAAAGAATCTCCTGCATACTCTTGAAAAATGCTCTCTAATTTCTTTTTTGAATCAGATGAAATAACAAAAATAACTTTGGTTCCTTTTATTTCTTTTATATCCTCTATAAAAATATCATTTATATTATTATTAAACATCAATCTTTTATCGGAACTCTCGATTATAAAATTATCTGCAATCTTAGATGTAAAAAAGATACCCTCTCCTGAATGTGCTTTTGGGGCAGTAGTTTGTTTTCCTTTTAATAACTCCTGTATCGCTTCAATCTCGTTATTTAAACTTCTTTTTTCCTTTATATTCTTAAATATTCCTATCCCCTTATCAATAACTGAAAATTTTACCAACCCATTTCTCTCTATTGTAGTCTCTATCTTTTTAGATTTTGAGTGCTCAATAGCATTATTGAACATTTCAGTGAAGGCGTAAGCGATAATTTTGTATAACTCTTCATCCATATCTATAAATATTCCTGTCTGGCTCTTTAACTGTTTAAATACAGGGTCTTCAGAAATTCCATCATTTAAAAATGTTTTTTTTATTTTTAATATTTTTTTTCTTTCTTTTAAGATCTTTTCTTTGTCAGCTTTCACATATCTAGCCTTGTTTGCCTTTCCCATTAAAACAACCTTGCCTTCTTCTCTTAATTCTTTTAAAAATTTATTGATATATACACGAGAAAAACCAAGCTCTTTTGCAACCTCTGAAGCTTTTATAAAATCATTTTTATCTAATTTTTCTAATATTATTTTTTTTATATCCATAGTTTACATACTAGTTTACAACTTTATTATATCATAAATAAAAAAAGTTGTAAACTATATTGTAAACAATTAACTATATTTATTTAATTTTAGCTATATTTTACTCATATTTAAACTTTACCCCTTTAGTAATGGGATAAAATTAATTTTAAATTCATATACTATTGGGGTCAGATCTTTACTTTTAGCGTTTTAATTTATGATCAATGTTCATTTTTATTTTACAACAAAAAAACGGGCTAACGCCCGCCTTTACTTGGGTAGCTAGAGGGAATCGAACCCTCATTACCGGTACCACAAACCGGTGTTCTAACCGTTGAACTATAGCCACCATTCCTATCAATTCGTAACTCTTAATTGATCATTCGTAATTGAATATGCGTACCCGGCAGGATTCGAACCTGCGACCTACAGCTTAGAAGGCTGTTGCTCTATCCAGCTGAGCTACGGGTACATATTATCTGGACACTTTACTTTTTTATTTTAATAGAAACTTTTGAAAACAAGTTGTTCAACTGAGTCCCGACGCCCAGACAAGTCTGGTGTCGGGACCCCGACCTTGCGTCGGGGCTACGGGTACATAGTGTCTGGATATCAATAAACAAAAATTGCCTTGCGGCAATATTTATTACAAATATAATTTATCAGAAATGTTAATATTAGTCAAGTTTTGCTATTTACACTTTGCTATTTATTTCTTTGCGATATGGCTTCATAAACCAACACGGCCGTGCTCACAGACAAATTAAGCGAACTGGCCTGGCCCTTCATCGGTATCTTGATGAATTCATCGGCTGTCTTTTTCCAAGCGGCGGACAGGCCGTCATGCTCGGAACCCATTATGAAGGCCGTACCTTTCTTGTAGCTGGCTTTGGAATGGTCCTTTTTGCCGGCTTTGGAAGTGGCAAAAGTTTTGATCTTGTTCTCTTTTAACCATTTGACTGTTTCTTGCCGGGAAGAGGCCACGACCTGTTTTATGAAAATAGTGCCGATGCTGGAACGAATGGCATTGGGATTATATATATCTATGTGGGAATCATTCAAAATAACGGCATCCACTCCGGCGGCATCGGCTGTACGAAGTATCGCTCCCAAATTTCCCGGTTTCTCTATACCTTCCAAAACTATCACCAAAGGGTCCTTGGAAAGCTTGACCTCGAAAAAAGCTTTTTCCCTTCTCTTTACCAAAGCCAAAAAACCATCCGGCCGATCACGATAAGAGATCTTCTCGAAGACCTTTTTGGAAACCCGGGTTATATCCTTGTCATAAACGCCTAATTGGACCTTGGCCTTTCTTTTAAAGCTGGAACAATAGAACAATTCTTCTATTTTGAATCCGCCCTTAATGGCCAAGCTTATTTCCTTTTCTCCTTCCACCAGGATCAATCCTTGTTTTTTTGAAACACCGGCTTTGCGCAATTTGACCGCGTTCTTGATCTTTGGATTGCTTGGGCTTGTTATGAAATTATCAGGCATATTTTTAAATTATAGATCTTCGATCTTTAATTATTTTAACCTTTGTTCTTTTTCTCCTTTGAATAAAGTATGTAAGAATATACGGTCGATCCGAAGATCATCAGGATGATGGCTGTCACGAACAAAGGAACTCTGAAAAATATAGGAACATAGGCGGAAGCGATTATCATAACCCCGGAAAGCATGAACAAACGTCCGGAAAAACGATGGGTCTTGTTCCACACATTTTCAGAAGAAAGCGTCCATGGGGTTTTGATGCCCATAAACCAGTTATGTTTGATCTTGCCCATGTAGTTGCCGAATATGATGAACATGGCTCCGACAGCTGTGGCCACCCAAGCTCCTATATTCAAATCATAACCCAAATTGGCAAAACCGGCAACAAAATATATCAAAACCAATAGGAATATTATCAGATCCCGAAAAATGAAATAGGTTTTGGCAAATTGCTCATATCTTTTTCTTCTGGGGTCTATGATCGGCATCAGGGTCATCATCAGATAAATGGAAAAAATGAAGCCGGGCATAAAGAAAGCGGCCATGGCCCGACCGGAGAAATTATCCGGCTCTCCGGAAAAATTCCAATGAGTGGCCACCACCTCCGGAAAATTCCTGAAAAAGAAAACGGAAGCGATGGCCGCAGCCGCTATCATAAGCAAAGGTGCAAACTCTGTTTTTAATTTTGGGTTGATAGGATTTTTCATATATTTAAATAATTATTTCTTAAAAAATTTCATTAAGGCTTTGGAGATCTCCTCGAACACACTCAAATTAAGGGAGTAAACCATGGTTTGGCCTTGCCTGTTGCTGCTGACCAAGTCTGCCCCTTTGAGTATATTCAAATGGTGAGAAAGAGAAGGCAATGTTATGTCAAAGTGTTTCCCGATATCGCCAGCGCTCATATCCTTCTTTTTCAAAAGCTCAAGTATTTTCTGTCTGGTTGGGTCTGACAAGGCATTGAATGTCTTGGATAATGTCATATTTAGATATTTAGATAACTGTCTAAATAATATCAACTCAATAAAAATTGGTCAAGACCTGAAAGGAATTGACCAATTAAAATAAATGGAAGTAAATATTTGTAGTCCTGCCTTGATCATCTGTTCTGTAAAAACTCCTTCATTTTGCTAAAGGCCTGTCCGCGATTACTCATTTTATTCTTTCTTTCATTGCCGATCTCGGCAAAAGTCTCTTTGTGGCCCTTTGGAATAAAAATAGCGTCATAAGGCAGTTTAGGGTGAAACTCCCCTCTTTTCTCTTTGATGATCCTGCCTTCTATCTTGCCTTCAAAAGACCAACTCTCACCGGAAGGAGAAACTAAAACGACCACTGTTTTGAAATAAGCCCCCCTCTTTTCATTAGGCACGGACTCCAGTTTTCTCAAGGTAAGATCTATTATCTCTTCACCTGTTTTACCTTGGCCGGCCCAACGAGCAGAATGAACACCCGGAGCGCCATCTATGGCTTCTATGCACAGGCCCGAATCATCGGCCACTGCCCACTGTCTGGTCTTATCAACAACGAATTTAGCCTTCTTATAAGCATTATCAAAAAAGGTATATTGATCCTCTTCCACATCTTCAAAAACGCCCGCCTCTTCTGCGCTCAATATATCAATATCAAGGTCGGACAATATACTCTTCATTTCAACTATCTTTCCTGGGTTGTGCGAAGCAAATATCAATTTCATAATACTTGGTAATTCATATGAGTTATGCGTTATGCGACCTAAACCACCACACAGCCAAATATGTCGATATCGGTACGGCCAATATAAGACCGATGCTTCCGGAAAGCGCCCGAACTATCTCAGTAGCCACAACTTCATTATTTATTATGTCTGTCCAGCTGGCAAAAGCGCTTTGGCCGGAAGAGAATAATATCAAAAGTGGTAAAGAAGCGCCGGCATAGGCCAAGAACAAAGTGTTGGTCATTGAGCTTATATGAGAAACTCCTATATCCATGGCTTTGCTGAAAACCTCTTTGTTCGATTGTTTTCTATTAGTCTTATATATCTGCTCCACTGCCGCTACCTGAGATATTATAACATCGTCCATAACCCCCAAAGCGCCAATGATTATACCGGAAAGCAAAAGCCCTTTGAAATTAATAACCCCTGAACCAATGTTCACCAAATGGGCTATCTCCTCACTGCCTAAACCGGCCAATTCGGAAACTTCTACGAATATCCAAGATATCGCCACCGTTATCACCAATGATATGGCCGTGCTTATGACCGCCACGTGCGACCTTTGGCCAAAACCCTCGGTCAGATAGATTATTATCGCCAAGATCACTATCGAACTTATCAGTGTTGGCAATATCAAGGAACTTCCGGACAAGGCCGCCGGTACGATGAATTTCACTATTATAAAAAAGGTTAAGATCAAAGAAACTATGGCCCGCAAGCCCTTGTTTCTACCGATCACTAAAAGAACGGCTGCAAACAAAAGAAAAAGCCAAAGAAGCCCATCCCCTCTTGCGTGATCGGTTATATAAAAAGAAGTGTTGCCTTTTTCATCAGGACTGGCCACAACTAGAACCTCGTCTCCTTCTTGATATATTTTCTCGCCCACGACAGCCAGATCCGATATCCCCTCAAAAAATATATCCTGCCCTTGAAAATCGCCGGACAAGCCTTTAAGTCTTATATTTTGTTGCCTAGAGATCGAACCGTCGGCAAATTCGCTTTCTTTTTCTTCAACGACCTCGATAACCTCAGCTTTAAAAACCTGATCTTCTGTTTCGCTATTCTCAGCCGCATAAGAAAAAGAGGGAAGAAAAAGTAATAATATAAAAAGTATTATTTTCTTCATATTAATTTATCAGATCTTTCACATAATGATCCACGGGAGCGTACTCGTCGGTAAGCACCGGCAGATCGGTTTTTATCTCCTTGGTCCAAAGCGACCCCAAAAGATCATTGAACCCTTTATTATCGCTTTCGAATTCCGGTATTTCTTTGCTTTTCAAAGATATCAATATTAGATTTTGAACACTTGTTGGAGTGGTCTTGTCTACTGTAAATATATATACTTGATCAAAAACTTCTTTGTAGGTAGCTAGCTCAGCTCTTAAAAATTTACTCTTTTCCCCTTCCAAGGAAGAGGCTAGATTGGTTATGACCACTCCACCATCAGACAGGCTTTCATACATGCTCTCTACCGCCTCTTTGGTAGTAAGCTGATAAGGGATCGATAAACGAGAAGTGAAAGCATCTATGTATATGGCGTCGAATAATTTTTCATTATTGTTCAAGAACACTCGGCCATCTTTATGAACTATCTTAAGACGGGGGTCATTGGGCAAATTAAAATACTGGCGAGCGATCTCGGTCATGCCCGGATCTATCTCAACTACTGTTATTTCTCCTTTTGGATAATGTTTTAAAAAGTCCTTTGGGTATGAATAAGCCGCTCCCCCCAGCATCAAGGCGTTTTTTATGCCGGGATTGAAATGCTCGGCCAAACGATAGAACTTCAAATATCTAAAGACCAGATCATCATCGTTATCCAAGAACATGGCCGACTGAATGGAAAAAGGATCGGTGGTGAGGCGCAATACCGGCCGGGCCACATCAGGAGCTTTTGAGGGATAAAGCCATATTCTAGAATATTTGGTATCAATATCTATCATGTCATCAGCGTGAGCCGTAGCATTGAAAGAGAGAGGGATCAAGGCACAAACCAAATAAAGAAAAAGTACAGCCGCTTTTATCTTGAAAAAATATCTAAAGGAGACCAATAGAGAGCAAAGGACCAAAATTATGGTTATAAGATAAAGTATTTTAGTGGTGCCTAAAAAGGGGATAAGAAAAAATCCGGCCGTAAAGGTTCCGGCAATACTGCCCAAAGTGGAAATGGCATAAAGATTGCCGACTGTCCGTCCGGTGGACTCTAAATTTTTCATCTTCAACTTAACGGCATAAGGAGAAACTATCCCTAAAAGGAAACTGGGGATGGTAAAAAGGGTTAAGGTTCCCAGAACCGCACCCCAATAAACACTTCCTACTCTCTCTCTAATGAACAGAAGAACGTAAGAGTTGAAAATTATAACGATAAAAACAAAAAAGGCAGCCAAGAATATAACCAACGATAAGATCCTCTCGCTGGCATTCCTGTCTGCCATTCTTCCTCCCCACCAATATCCCAGGCTTAAAAAACCAAGTATTATACCGATCAAAGAGGTCCAAACGATTATTGATGTGCCTACATAAGGAGCCAACACCCTTGATCCTACCAACTCCATTATCATTATTGATGCTCCGGACAAAAACACCACTATCTCTAATATATATTCAGATAATTTTTTCATAAGTTAGCCGAACATCAGCCAGCCCGGTTTGAAAATAAGCAGGATGCCGATGATCAATATTACGATTCCTCCTATTAGATTGGAATAACGAGTATACTTAGTACTGATACCGGTCATTCTTAATGTGGTCATAGCTACGAAGAAGACGAACAGATCGTCTATCATAAAGAACAATATGTAGAGTATCAGATAACCGTAATATTGCCAAGCGGACAGATCGGATAAGGCCAAGACTTGAGTATAAACAGCTGGCAAGCCGGCTGAACAAACCAGTTCCACCATATTAACGACAGCTGCCAAGGCAATGATCCCCACCAAGGCGAAAATAAATCTTTGATTCGAGATCACTTGTTTCAATCTTTCGAATATCTTTTTCTTTTTTTCTCCCCCCGTCACCTTACAAGTTCCTTCCTTGTTGGTTATATACTCCTTCAAGTGGTAAGCACCCGACCCAATAGCCACCGCGCCTATCAAATATCTGACGTATTTCAAATAACCTATATAAAGGAAGAGGTTAAGCCAAGCAGCCAGGAACAAGAAATAAACCGCACCGGAAGTTATTATGAAAGCCAAGCCCAGGGCCCACATCTTACGCCGGTCGTTCATACCCAGAAGCAAGGTTATCAAAAATAATAAAACCCACATAGCGCAAGGATTAAAACCATCAAGAGCCCCTAAGGTTATGGTTAGAGCCGGCAAAGAAAAATCCTTAACATCCTTTGTTCCCAAAAAAGGGATGTTTATCTTTTGTGATATATTGCCGGTCCTTTGCTTATCCTCAGAACATCCGCAATCGCTTCTACATTCCTCGTCGCTATCAGCGCACTTATGAGTGCATTCCTCTTTCTTTTCACCTTCTCCTAATACCTCTCCAACCACATCGCTGCAAGCTCCGGCTACATATTCATCCAACAAGGCGGTTATTTCCGATCCGGTCGTCTGGGCATCATGAAACCCTATCACTGTCTTGTCGCCTATTATTAAAACCGGAACACCGGGAATTCTAGTACCAAGCTCATCTGCTATTTTTGACAACAATTTGGCGTTTTCTTTATGATTCCATACCTCATATTCTTTGATCTCTATTTCCGGGTAGTTCTCTTCGATCTCATTCTCTAAAAAAACCTCCTCCTTGGCGCAATGAGGACAACCATCGCCGTAAAAGAAATAAATATTCTTTTCTTGAGATGCACTAACCGGAGAAGACAGAAAAAAAAGAAATGATACCCCGATCATTATTCTAATGATTTTTTTCATATAAATTATTATTCTTACTTCAAAATATTAAACCCTTGCTTTTGGTCAACTGCTCCGAATTGAAAACCCTTAAACTTAGGACCTTGTCACCCTAAAAAAGGCGTGACTTTCAGCGGCTTTCGATATAATAATGCTGATAATTCAAAGAGTCGGCTTTTGCTGAATACAAAAGCTCTCCGGAAATTATTACAATAGCCAAGGCCAACAACAAGATCAAAGCATTATGAAGCATTCCTTTTAAAAAGCTCAAAGTTTTTTGTTTGTTATTGTTCTTTTTATTTTTTCTCATATTAATAATTATATAATAAAAAATGATCATAGACAAAAACAAACACCTTTTTCTAAAAATTCAAAAAAGTAAATATTTCCACTTGTCTTCTTTTATTTCCTCTATGCTTTTAGCCTCTTTAACCGTAAAACCATTTATCTCCAGCCTCCTAAGTTCTTTCAAACAAGCTCCTGTTTTCAATTTATTGCCAACATCACGAGCTAGAGCTCTAATATAAGTGCCTGAAGAAACTTTTGTTCTTATTTTAACCTCCGGCCAAGTATATTCCAATAATTTAATATCATATATCTCCACATCACTGGGCTCTCTTTTTATTTTTTTACCTTTTCTGGCCAGTTCATAAAGTTTTTTGCCATTCACTTTCTTGGCCGAGAACATTGGAGGAATTTGTTCTTGTTTACCTATAAACCCTTTTAAGATTTCTTTTAGCTCCTTTTTTTCTATTTTTTTTCCTTTATACTCAAAAGTTGTTTTTCCTTCTTTGTCATAAGTATCTGTGGTTCTACTCAGATCGATAAGTGCTTCATATTCCTTATCAAGCTTTACATATTTATCTATTTCCCTGGTAGCACCTCTGCCAATAGCCACTATCAAAAGACCGGTCGCGAATGGGTCTAAAGTACCTGCGTGGCCAATTTTTTTAATGCCGGTGATCTTTCGCAAACGAGCAATAACCCCAAAAGAGGTTATCCCGGCTGGTTTATCTATTAGAATAAAGCCTGATTCTTTTTCCATATATTAATAATAACATAAATACCGCCTAATTGGCGGTATTTTGTCGGGCTGGCGGGATTTGCACTGGACGGTCGTCTTCTTCGAAGACTGTCCAGCATCACGCGCTCACACGCGCGCGAAACCCACAAGCCCCATTCTTATACCTTTGAAAAATCTCTATCGACTTTTTGTCGGGCTGGCGGGATTTGAACCCACGATCTCGTCGTCCCGAACGACGCGCCTTAGCCACTAGGCCACAGCCCGCTAAATTTTTTATAGGATTTCCTACCTGTCGGCAGACTACGCCGACGTGTGAGTCGGCGATGTCGTGGAAACCTCCACTTAGCATACGCTTGTGCTGGAGAGAGGACTTGAACCTCCACGGCCGTGAGGCCACAGACACCTGAAGCCTGCGTGTCTACCAATTTCACCACTCCAGCATCAACAAAATATTAACTTTTTAACTATTGGGTGTCAACTTTCCCCTTCGGGGAACTTGTTTTTGAGCGGGAGACGGGACTCGAAGGGGCCAAGCCCCACAACAATTCGAAAACGATCGATGATCATCACGGTCATTGCTTTCAAGCATCCTGTTGCTCAGCTCCTATCCTTTCGTCCACTGCGGGTTCAAGTCTATCCGTCTCCTCAAAAACAATTTTCCCCTTCGGGGAACTTGTTTTTGAGCGGGAGACGGGACTCGAACCCGCGATCTTCTGCTTGGGAAGCAGACATTCTACCACTGAACTACTCCCGCCTTATTACGACAAAATATTGAATTAGTGGACAATACTGGACTCGAACCAGTGGCCTCTGCGATGTGAACGCAGCGCTCTAACCAACTGAGCTAATTGTCCTCAATTATTTTTTTCAAATGTTCTTTCCCATAACCCGTCTTTCAATACCGTCCCCTTTTTTTACGGTTATTGTAGCTTTTCAACTTCGCTCAGAGCACTTCGACGTGGAGGAATAACCTTTTGTTATTCTATAGCGTGCCTGCACTGAGCGAAGTATTCCGAAGGAATACTGAGTCGAATCGACTTTGGTTATTGTAGCTCTTCGACTTCGCTCAGAAAACTTCGACGTGGAGGAACAACCTTTTGTTATTCTATAGCGTGCCTGCACTGAGCGAAGTATTCCGAAGGAATACTGAGTCGAAGTGGACTTGAGGGGACTCGAACCCCTTACCCCCGCAATGCGAATGCGATGCTCTACCAGATGAGCTACAAGCCCCTTCAATAAAAAGCCCTCTTAAAAAGGACTTTTAATATTATAACCAAAATAAAATTAAATCAATATCATTATAATGAAAAAGTAAATTATCACACTGACTATATCTTGGATTATGGTGCCAATGGGGCCGGAAGCGTCGGCCGGATCGAAATTTGCCTTATAGAATATATAAGGAACCAATAGGCCGGAGAATATGGAGGACACTATCGCAAAGAATAAAGCCACGCTTAATACCAAGCTGGTTCCCATTACTCCATAGAACAAGAAAGAAAGGAAATAAAGAACAAAGCTCATTATCAACCCTATCATCGAAATTGTATAAAGTTGCTTTAATAGATATTTTAAAAATGGAAATTCAGAATTAGCAGCATTACTCGAAGCCAGATCCCTAATAATGAATATCTGGGTCTGCGTTCCGACTGCCGAGGCCATATAAACGACCATCGGTATAAAAGCGGCTAGAATAGGCCTAATGGATATCAATCCTTCAAAATGTTTAATGATCCCAGCGATCAATAATCCTCCCACCAAACCCAAAGCCAACCAAGGCAATCTATGTTTCAAGGCTTCGAATATGGAAATATCCATAACGCTCTTAAAAGGTCCTTTATGGTAAATGCCTCCAAGTCTTAATACGTCCTCTACATGTTCGTTATCCACTATGTGCAATATTGAATCCGAATCTAAAACCCCTAAGAATTTATCATCTTTATCCACCACCGGCAAAGCTTTTATATTGTTCTTGATCGCTAATAAAGCAGCTCTTTTTTGATTAGAATATCCTCTAACAGTTACTACTTCTTTGCCTTTTGTCATTATCTCTTGTAGGGAGGCTTTCTCCCCCGTGTGGGAAAAAACTTCTTTTATAGAAAGTATCCCTTTGAGTTTCTTGCTTTTGTTGGTGATGTATATATAATTTATGGTCTCAAAATCCAAAGTTTCTTTCAATAAAACTTTCTCAACATCCTTTATAGTGGCTTCTTCCTCCACTATTGGAACCTTGTTGGTCATCATTCTTCCGACCGAACCTGAAGGGTAGTCCTTGTTATTTATTTTTTTAGGACAAATTATGTCCTTGTTCTCTGCCATATTTATATCTTATTTAATTCTTCACTTTTTTCTTTTGTTTTAAAAAAAGCTGTGCAAGCCTTCTCTAATGTCGGGCTGCGCGGAATTGAACCGCGGCTACATGCACCCCATGCACGCGTACTACCATTATACTACAGCCCGTTTATTTATCACAAATTCACTTTTCAAAAAACTTGAAATAAGCCTCTTTTAAAACCTTTGCATCATCTAAAGCGTTATGATTGTGATACTTGCTTATATCTATCCCCAGATCTATTAAGAATTTTTGGCCCTTTTTATTGAAATAATCGGGATCAAAACCATGAGCGAACATCACCGAAGCAAAATCCATTGGAAAACGAAAAAAGGGATTATTCTCTATACCTAAAAGTTTATAAATATAAAGTGAATCATACTGAGGAACAAAAGCTACCATATAAGGTTTATCAGGGCCGACGAATTGCAATATTTTTTCTTTTGCCTCTTGTCGGCTTACTTTTTCACCTTTCAATGTTGGCAGGATATTGTCTACCACCCATTGATCCACTTCCCCCTCATATTCAAGCTCCAAATACAGATCTTCTCCGTCGGGCTTCACCATTCCGATTGAAAGAATTTCCCCTTTATAAGGATCAAGAGAGGTGAACTCAGTATCTACGAATATTATATTGTCAGAAAGTGGTTTTGCTTTCATATTACAAAATACAAAAAATAAAAATTGGCGGAGAGGGGGAGATTCGAACTCCCGGTACCCGTGAAGGTACAACGCTTTTCGAGAGCGTCCTATTAAACCCCTCTAGCACCTCTCCATATTTCTACATTTTTAAAAACCTGCATTCATTATAAACGTTCTTTTTGGACTACGTCCAAATCCTATTCCCTCCTTCGCCAAGGCTTCGGAGGACTTTCAGCAACCACTCTAGCAACTCTCCACTTTTTCTCCTTTTTCAAAAATTTCTGTCGAACAGAAAATTTTATCCTTGGCCAATTACAAACCTTCCCTATATTAAATCGTTTATTTCCTTTTCCGTCAAATAGACCCATTGTCCTTCTGCCAGATCGCCTAATTCCAATTTATTCATCCTGGTCCTTTTAAGGTCCTTTACTCCCAGACCGAATTTTTCGAACATCCTTCTTATCTGCCTCTTTTTTCCCTGAGCAAGCACTACTTTGAATCTGTTTCCTTTTAAATGTTCTATATTCTTCATTTTAACTTTCCCTATCTCCAACACCTCGAAACCTTTCTTACAAACTTTTAAGAAATTGTTTACATCAAACCCTTTATAAAGGCCACCTGCTTCTATTATATATTCCTTTTCATGACCATAACGAGGATGAGTTACTCTTTCTGCCACATCTCCATCGTTAGTAAGCAATGTTAATCCGCGAGTATTCTTATCCAGTCGACCAACTACGAACAACCGCGCCTCAACGCCCTCTAATAATTCAAAAATGTTTTTCTCATTCTTAAATTTACGATTAGTACAGGTATAGCCGATCGGTTTATTAACTTTTATATAAATTTTTTTCTTTTTATTTTTTATTTTTTCTTCTCCTATCATAATTTCATCATTTTCGCTTGCCCGCATCCCTAATTCGGCTTTATTGTCATTGATAAAAACCTTTCCCTGCCTGATCAATTCTTCTGCTTGCCTTCTGGAACAAAAACCCGAGGAAGAAATTAATTTTTGTAATACTTCTTTCATTTTATCAAAACCTTATTTCTAGCTCTTTCCTTTTGTCTTTTTATATTTATCATCCCCAGCATAGCGGCCAAGACCCAAAATATGATAGCTAGATCATTTTTAAAATAAGGAACGTCGACCAAGCCGTGAACGACCATGGTAAAAAAAGCTCCTGCTAAACCAAGGGATAAGAAACGACACCTAACATCTTTTTTAAAGCTAAAGAACCCTCTGATCCCCTCGTAAATAAATCTTAAGAATAACCAAATAAATATCAAGCAACCGGCCAAGCCCAATTCTGTCCAAAAATTCAAAACCAGGTTATGAGGATAAAGATATATTTCTACCGGCTGCCAATGCTCAGCTTTGTACTTATCATCAAAAATAACTATCTTTCTCCTAAAATCCGGATCACCATCATTGAAGAATATCCCTTCTTGGTGATAAGGCTCAATGGCTTTTTGGTAGTTATCCAAACCTGCCCCGGTCACCAACCGACCATCTTTCAACATTTGCCAGGTTTCTGTCCATTGCTGCCTTCTGATCTGTCCTGAGAGATCCATTAAGGTCGCTTTTTTAAAAGCATACTCTTTTATTGGTTGGTTAAAATACAGCATTCCAGCCACTATTATCAAAAATGCTCCGGTTATGATCCTGGACGTCTTATTAGATAGCAGTCCGAACAGGAATAAGGCTCCGACAACAGCTATCAACGCACCTTCGGATCTGGCAAAATAGATAGCTGCCAAAGACAAAACTATAGTTGCTATAAAAAAAGCGTTCTCAATATTTCTTTTTGGTATGAAATTTTTATATAAATAACCTAGGATCACCATCATTATTGGAGCCAAATAAAGGCCCAAAGCGTTAGGATAGCCAAAAAAAGAAGTTACTCGACGAGTCGAAGCTTGCGACCAGAATTCGTTAGAGATACCAAGCCCGGTAAATTTTTGGATGACCGCATACAAAGAAACGACAAAAGCTCCAAAGGCCAAAGAAAAAACCAACTTACGAAAACCTTTTTTGTCTTG
Organism: uncultured Gammaproteobacteria bacterium; assembly: GCA_964602485.1. GTDB lineage: Bacteria > Patescibacteriota > Patescibacteriia > Patescibacteriales > WJLG01 > WJLG01. The sequence continues at coordinate 18,484 of CAZRQU010000005.1, forward strand.
AAAATTATTAAGAACCAGTATAAAAATAAGTATTGGCTCGAAAAAATAAGCTTTCCAAATTCCTAAGGCCCCGGTAGAAAATCCAGAAAGGCCGGCAGCCAAAAAGGCCACAGTTATTACCAAAAACACCTCAAGAGCAAAAGGATAAGCAACCCTTTTCTTTTTATTGTTGAAATAGTCCTTGATGCCGTAAGAACTCTTTAGGAGATCCTTGAACTTGGTCTTAGTAAAAAACCAAACAAAAAAGGAGACCAGTACCATGCCCTCCAAAAACGTGAAAGGAATACCTAATATCTTGAACCGCCAAAGGTATGCTATCAGGCAAGCCAATATCAACATTACCGCCCAATCCATCCTTTTCTTGGCAATAAAAGCATATACTGCCAAGAATAAAAAAACAAAAATCAAATTCATATATTACTTTTAATTCTTAATTGATGTTCGTGGCCAACATATAAAGACCAACCCCTATCAATAACGCGCCCAAAGTTTTTTGTAATATAACACTGCTTCCCCATTCCTCTTTTATTGTTTTGGGATATTTAGAGGATAAAAATAAAACTATCAAGAACAGAAAAACATATTGCACTCCTTGTAATGAATTGACCAAAGCCACATTACCCAAGCTAATAGCCCGATTAAGTAGAATAAAAGCAATGGCTGCCATCAACCTTATAAAAAGAAAAAAGAAAACATTCCAAGCCGTCTTTTTTATCTTCTTCTTCGTTTTAGTCCTTTTAGATATCTTTGCTCTCCAAGCAGGAACGAGCAATATGAGCAAAGCTCCCAGAAAAGACCCCATCCTAGACCAGACAAAACCCCCAATGAACGGCTGATGGTCGTAGATATGTTTTATCAAAACATAATACGCGGCAAAAAACAAGGAAGAGACCACAGAATTGATTATTAGGCGCCTGGTAGGATTATATTCAGCCTTTATTTTACCGAAGGTGTTGCCGAAAACATTCTTTATCCTTTCTTGGACCTCCCTTATCTCATAGAACTTGGTATGCTTAATAGAGATCAAAATGCCACCGATTATCAAAATAATAAAAGCCAAAAATTGTCTTTCGCTCAAAGCCTCTCCCAAGAAGACAAAAGACAAGATAAAAGAGAATACCGGAGTCAAAGCTCCCACTATCGGCACTACTCGAGTGGCCTCTGACTGATGAAGGGCTTTATACCAAAAAACCAAAGTGACCAAAAAAAGCATTCCGGCTACCAGGTCCAGGGCTAATCCTTGAATTCCAGGAATCCAAGGATCTATACCTAAAAGAATTATATTACCAAAACTCCAAATGCAAACATAAAAAGCATACACTATGGAAGAGTGTACCTTCTTTGAAAGTAAAAATTTATCAGCTACATATACGCCCGCATTAATGAAATAAGCGGTAACAGCTATTGATAACCACATTTATCCAATTACGAATTACGAATTACGGATCGATCTCAAGTTCATTGTTCTTACATATCTTCGTATAGATGTTGGCGCTGGGACGGGGTTTTCTGGCAAATGTCTCACGATCCACTTCAAAAAGGCCGAATTTTGGACCCCAACCGTCGGCCCATTCAAAATTATCAAGAAGCGACCAATGGCAATAACCGGCCACCGGCACTCCTTCAGAGAGAGCTTTGTGCAAATAATATACGTGGTCCTTAATAAAATCAGGACGACGTGAATCATCGGCATCAGCCAAACCGTTCTCTATGATTATTATCGGTTTATTGAATATGGCTAACTTCTTGACCACTTTATATATTCCTTCAGGATATATTTCCCATCCCATATCATTCGTTTTCTTATTCTTATTCTTAACAAAGGGAGGGTGCCATACCACTCGATTATGAAAATAATAATCCACTCCTATGTAATCAACTTCTTTTTCAACCTTCTCCAAAAAGAAAAGGTTGTAAAAATGGTGAGCCAGCCAAGACAACAAAAGCTCGGTCGGACACCATTTACGCGCTGGCTCAAAATAGGTTGCCACCTTGGAAAAACCAACCTTAGCATTGCTATACTTACGATGGATCGTCCTATAAGCCCTCTTGTAAGCGTGTATCAAATTATTAAGCGTCTTGTAGGCTTGCCAGGGATTCTTCTTACTGGGCGGGAACTTGGCTTTAAGATAACCGTTGCCAACATGTATCAAGGGTTCGTTTATCACACACCAATAATCAACGTCGCTTCCTAACTCTTCAACGACCTTCTTGGTGAAACGATCAAAATACCGAACCACTTTCTTATTGGCCCAACCTCCTTCTACCGTAAGCCATAAAGGATTGGTCCAATGCCAAATGGTCAAAATTACTTTCAAGCCCTTGCTTTTGGCATAGGCTAAAACCTCTTTGTAATGATCGAATTCTTTTTCGTTGAACTCCCCCTCTATCGGCTCCAATCTGGCCCACTCCACGCCGAAACGATAAGTGTTACAACCGAGCTTTTTCACCAGATCTATATCCTCTTTATAAAGATCATAAGAATCACAAGCCTTGTCGCAAATAAAATCGCGATAATCAAGACCCTTGTCTTTCAATTCCTTGACCCTTTTATAGGATGTTTCCCACTGACTCCAATCATTAGTGATCCCGCCCTCTATCTGATAAGCGGAAGTGGAAACTCCCCAAAGAAAAGACCGGGGGAACTTCAATGTTTCGTTTTTATTCCTCCTTTTTGGCATATTTATATTATAGCACGTTTTTTACAGTAAAAAAATTGACAAATTCTTTCATTATTAGTAATCTTTAGATCAAATGCACCCCAAAAAGGAGGTTTAAATGAAAAGACCGGCTACCTTAAAAGAAGATATTCCTTTCATGGTCGTCTTCTCTGTTTTTTGCCTAACGGTCGGAGCTTGCGTAAGTTTCGTTCTTTTCAAAGCCACGATCCATCTGCCCTTTGTCCGCTGGTTCGTGGAACTCTCGCCCCGACTCATCGTCACTCTGGCTTCTGGGATCATTGGTGGCGCGGCGGCCATAGCTTTCATGCTATGGTCAGAGGTGATCCCTCGCGTATCCACCGACTGCCTCTGGTTCGACATCTTGGCCGCTCTACTCTACGGGATCGGATCTTTGTTGCCTTGGCCTCTGGTATATGAAAGGTATTTCACCGGGGCTTCCATATTTATGGTCTCGCCCGTAGTTGGTGCCATATCACTTATCATCTGCCTGACATTGATCGTTGTCATTGTCTTTTGGGGTCTGATCACCGATCAATTAAAATTCGTCGATTAAATCCCGGATCAACTGGAAACGGCTCTCTTACCTACTAGGAGAGCTTTTTTATTTTTCTTAAAAATGTTAAAGTGAATTCTAGATAAAAATCCTTTAAAAAACATAAAATGAAAAAAAAGACCTTTGTCATATCCTTGGGTGGATCATTGATAGTGCCTAAGGATATAAACTATAAATTCTTAAAAGATCTCAGGAAACTCATATTGAAAGAGATAAAAAAAGGCAACAAATTCTTCCTTGTGGCCGGAGGTGGCAAAACAGCTAGAAAATATATAGATAGCGCTCAAAAAATAGTCAAAGTGGCTGACGACGACCTGGACTGGCTGGGCATACATTCTTCCAGGTTGAACGCCCATTTGATAAAAACCATTTTTCGAGAAGTGGCCCATCAAGAGATAATCAAGAACCCGACCATCCACTTGCCGGTGCCGGAAAAGGTAGTCGTGGCCGGAGGCTGGAAACCGGGCTGGTCAACTGACTATGTGGCTACCTTAGTTGCTCAAGAATACGAAGCTGATACCGTGATCAATCTTTCTAATATAAAATACGCTTACGACAAAGATCCAAAAAAATACAAAAACGCCAAAAAACTTGAGAATGTCAATTGGAAAGAATTCAGAAAGGTGGTTGGCAACTCTTGGAAACCAGGTCTAAACACGCCTTTTGACCCGATCGCTTCCAAAAAGGGCGAACAATTGGGATTGAAAGTGATAATCGCCGACGGCAAAAATTTAAAGAATTTATCCAACATTATAGAAGGTAAAAATTATCAAGGAACTACTGTAAGTTAAGATCTTGACATTAAATAAACCAATAAAACCGCCTTTTAAAGCGGTTTTATTATTGACATTTATCCATTTTTATGCTAATATAAATAATTATCCATTGTCCTTTTTCACTAAAACGAAAGGTTTTCACTATGAAAAAACTGCGAGACATCGCAATAGCCATGATCATGTCCGGATCGCTGGGGTTTGCGTGGCTTCAGTTATCATATTATGCAAGGGCTAATGAAGCTTCTGATCCTGATGCGATCCTGGGGTTAGCCTACTTGGCTATAACGGCCATACTGGGATTGGGCACCATTCTCTTTGGGAGAGTGTTCAGTCCTAGACGACAAAAATTATCTGAGGAAACTGTATCCATTATGGTAGTGGTAAATTCTCTGATCCTTTCAGTGTTCGGAACACTGGAAGGAAGTTATGAGCCACAGGATCTGTGGCCGGTGATGTTCATCATTATCCTTATCTGTTCCATTGCATTAAATGCAATGTTCATATGGATATTCTCAGGTGATCATTTATTTGATCACTGAAACAAAAATAAAACGGACGCCTTTTTGATAAGGGCGTCCGTCTTTTTTTATATATTATTTTTTTACTTCTTTCTTAAACAGATCTCCTCTTTCTTTATAGTTCTTAAATATCCCAAAACTGGCACAACCGGTTGAAAGAAGCACTACATCGCCCGGCCTGGCCAAGGCCTTGGCGGTTTTAACCGCTTCCTTCATGCTGTCCACTTCAACATCATCTTTTACATTTAAAGTTTTTTTCAATCTATCAGTGCCTTTGCCTCGAAAAAGTATCGTTGCTTTTGTTCTTTTTATAGCAGAAGCGAATTTTGTAAAATCAGCCCCTTTGTCAGCTCCTCCAGCCAAAAGGATGACTGGCTTGTCAAAAGACTCAATAGCCAAAAGACTTGCTTCCGGAGTGGTGGCAAAACTGTCATCATAATATTTTACCCCATCTATCACGGCCACTTTTTCCAAACGATGGGGAAGGCCCTTGAAGCCCTTTACCGCCTTGGCAATTACGTCTTTTTTTATCTTGAGTATTTTGGCCACTTCAACGGCCGCAGCAACATTTTCCTTATTATGCTCTCCTTTTAGCTTGCTTGGCATGTCTGATCTTGAAAAATATATTACCTTTCCCTTGCTCCATCCACTCTTAAGTAGCCGGGTCTTTAAGCTTTCATTGATAACCAAATAATTATCTTTTTTCTGATGTTTGAAAATATTAGCTTTAGCCTGCCAATAAGAGCTCATTGACTTATGATAATTAGGATTCTTAGGGTCGGCCGGGGTCAAATGTTCTTTATACAAATTCGTAAAAACCGCTATCTTGGGGCTTGTTTCCATATCCTCCAGCTGAAAACTGGATAATTCCAGGATCACCCAATCGTTCTTTTTTATTTTGGCTAAAAAGTCAAAAGGAGCCACCCCGATATTGCCTCCCAAATACACCTTTTTACCGGATCTTTTCAAAATATCATATATAAGCGAAGCGGTCGTGCCTTTACCTTTAGATCCGGTAACACCGACAATGTTTCGGCTGGGACACATTTCCATAAACCTCTTGATCGGACTGGTTATTTCTACTTTCTTTCTTTTTGCTTTTTGGATCTCTTCTGTAAAAAGCGGATAGCCGGGAGAACGCAAAACCACATCATATTTATCTAAATTCTTATCATAGCCTTTACCTAATTTTAATTTAATATCCATTTCCAGATCAACCAATCTTTGCTCCAACTCCTTAAACTTCCTTGAATCACAAATGGTTATATCAATGGTTGAGGGTCGAAAAAATTTAAGAAACGCATAGTTTTCTATGCCTAAACCTAGAATGCAAATACTTGAATTTTTTAGATCCTTCATTTACTTAAAAAGAAATAATTAATAACACCAAAACCGGTGATGATGGTCATAGCTATAACATTAATGAACATTCCCAGCTGACCAGCTCGCCTATACGATCTCCAACTAGAATAAAGCCAAAATGGCTGAGCCGATAAATTGACCAAAAGTCCCCAACCCGGCATTTTTAGACTTATCAAAGAAAACCCTCCTAAAGTAAAAACGGGTAAGAAAACTTGAGTAGCTCGGTTGAATATTTTTTCTGCTTTTTTTATTCTATTCATCTATTGGCTCCAGCTCCCCCCAATCTCCACCTGCTTCCATGTCTACGACTATCGGGACCTTTAATTTTAACTTTCCTTTCATTATATTCCTTATCTCTTCGGATATTTCAGCTACTTTTTTTTCTCTTATCTCAAATAAAAGTTCATCATGAACCTGAATTATCATCCGTACATCTTCTTTCCAGTTGATATTTATCCTGTCTTGTATCTCTATCATCGCCTTCTTGATCATATCCGCGTTGGTTCCTTGAAGGGGCATATTAATAGCGATCCTTTCCGCTCCGGCCTTGACCTGCTGGACTGATGAATGGATCTCCGGAATAAAACGCTTGCGGCCGAACATAGTTTCGGCATAGCCGGTTTCCCCGGCTCTTTCTATCGATTCTTCTACATAGGTTTTAATACCCCCAAATACTTTGAAATAATCTTCAATGAACTTCTTAGCTCGGCCGAAAGAAATATCAGCTGTTTGGGAAAGACCATAAGGGCCTTGTCCATAAAGAATACCGAAATTGACCGCCTTGGCTTCTCGGCGCATCTGTTTGGTCACGTCTTTTATGTCCACCTCATTGATAGCCGCTGCGGTAGCGCTATGGATATCCTCACCTTTTTTAAAGAATTCTATCATTTTTTTATCGCCTGAAAGATGGGCTGCTAAACGCAATTCTATTTGTGAATAATCAAGGCTAACCAGCTTATATCCTTTTTCGGCCTTAAAAGCTCCTCTTATCTCTTGCCCCAACTTGGTCCTTGTCGGTATATTCTGTAAATTAGGGTCGGTTGAAGACAAACGCCCGGTAGCAGTAACTGTCTGATTAAAGCTGGTATGTACTCGGCCGGTGTCCGGATCGATCAACTCGGGTAATGAATGAATATATGTATTGGAAAGTTTAGCCAACTCTCTATATTCCTGGATCAAGGGGATTATTTCATGTTTATCTTTTAACTTATCAAGTTCGGCCGCGGCCGTAGAGAAGCCGGTCTTTGTTTTACTTATGCCATCGGTGGATATTTCTAATTTTTCGAACAACACCTCTTTTAATTGCGAGGGTGAGTTTATATTGAATTGTTTGTCGGAAACTTCATATATCTTTTTTTCCAAAGAACTTATTTTCTTGTCCACCTTCTTTCCAAGCTTGTTCAAAACATCCTTATCCAACATTACCCCTGTGTTCTCCATTTTGGCCAAGACCGGGATCAAGGGCATCTCTATATCATAAAAAAGTTCGTCCAAAGCCTTTTCTTTCAATTGCTTTCCCAGTCTATCTACCAATCGCCAAGTAAAATCAGCATCTTCACAACAATAAAGATACATATTTTCATCAGGTACTTGAGAAAAGCTTATCTTATTTCGCCCGGTTCCAAGCAGATCATCCTTGTTTATCTTTTCCCAGCCGAACTCGGAAAAAGATAAGGCATCCAAATTGTGCTGTCTGGATCCCGGATCAAGAAGATAGGAGGCTATCATGGTATCAAAATAAACGCCTTTGACATCAACCCCGGCCGCTTGCATCACCCTAACATCAAACTTGGCGTTATGGGCCGCTTTTTTTATCTTCTCATCCTCAAAAACACCTCTAAATTCCTTTAACCAAGGATGTTCTTTGTTGTCTTCTTTAAGATTATAATTGAAAAGATCGTCTTTATCATTCTTGCTTCTCGTTTTATCATTCTTAATTTTGACATAGTATCCTTCCCCATCTTTCCAAGAAAAACCTATACCCAGAAGACTATCTCTTAAAGGGTTGAATCCGGTAGTTTCAGTATCAAAGGCAAAAAATTTTTGTTTTCTCAATTTTTTAAAAAACTCTTCAAAGTCTTTATCGTTATCCACTAATTTATATTTGAATTCTTTTTTGTTCCTGACAAACTTATCGTCTTGTTCTATTTCTCTGTTATCGCTTTCCAGGGCCGGAACATCTTCTAGCTCGGAAACCCGGGGCAATAAGGATTTGAACTCCAGTTCAGAAAAAAGTTTGACCACTTTATTCCTGTCAAAATCACCGGCCTTTGCCTTTTTGAGGTCGAAAGCTATTGGAACATCGCATTTTATAGTAGCCAGTTCCCTGGAAAGATAAGCTTCCTCCTTGTGTTCCGTTAACAGATCGGCTATTCTAGGTTTTATCTTATCTTTTATTTTTTCTTTTTTATCTTTTAATTGAGTATATATATTGTCTAGTGTGCCAAACTCGTTCAGTAATTGAATGGCTGTTTTTTCGCCAATCCCCCTAACTCCCGGAATGTTGTCTGACGGGTCTCCACGCAAAGCCTTGTAATCTACCATTTGTTCAGGCCCTACTCCACCGAATTTATCTTTGACCTTTTTTTCATCATACAAAATACTATCGGTTATACCTCGGCTCATAGTATACACTTCTGTGTCATCGTCCACCAGCTGCAAAGTATCTTTGTCGCCAGTAACGATCACGCTCTCCACCTTACCGTCCGTCTTCTTGGCTATGGTACCGATCAGATCATCGGCTTCAAAGCCGTCTTTTTCAAATATGGGTATATTCAAACTCTCGGCCACCTCTTTTACTTTAGGTATCTGATCATAAAGTTCTTGTGGGGCTTTTACTCGAGTAGCTTTATAGTCCTCATATTTCTCATGCCTAAATGTTTTGCCTTTTTTATCTAAAGTAAGCACCACGTATTCCGGCTTTAGCTCGGAAAGAGATTTCAAAAGGACGGAAGTGAAGCCGAAAACAGCATTGGTGACCAGGCCATCCTTGGTCGACATGGTTGGCGGAAGCGCATGAAAACTTCTATGGATCAAAGCATTCCCGTCGATTATCATTAATTTTTCCTTTTTTTTCTTGGTCATATCTTTATTATATCACACTTATATGCCTATAAAAATCTATTTTTCATACAAAAACCCCTTATCCGCCAACAAACGAACAAGGGGGTTAAAGGGGAACCGTACAAAAGCAATTTTCCATACTCACTTTTCCTCCTTCATCGTGTTTTCAAGCCTAAGCACTTCAGTGTCAACAAATTCTCTATCTGAAGCATTAAGGTTTGTGCTTTTGATATTAAGATAGGCTTGCAAAAGCTCTAAACGACGACGCTTCAATCCGGCTTTTGTTTTAAGGCTGTCATCTCCTTGATGGATATTCTCAATTTTTTTCAAGAATTCTCCCGCAGCTTTGAGGTCATCCAAAGAAGACGAATAAAGAGCATCTTTGAAATTTTGCAGATTACCAACCTTCATAATTTACCCCCTTTCCTTAGTTGGCATCTCTCTTAAATATATCAAAAATAAAAGATAATTAAAAATAGGACGCCTTTATCAAACGTCCTATGTTGTCACAAGAAGGGATGAAGCTGAAAATTTTCCTGCAATGATCCTTTGTACGCCAAACATCCTGAGCGACATTTAGTGTAGAACCGACAATCCAAACACTTGGGATCTGCCGGCTTAGTTGCTGAACGATAAAAGTCCAAAGCTTTCCCGCTCCTCATAAAATCTCGATATTCATGAGGCGTAGAAAAATCTTTATCCAGCTTGCCCAGAGGTCTGTCCCAAAGATGATTACAAGGATAAACGGCGCCATCAACCCCAATGACTATCGCTCTGGCCTTTTTGACAAAACAAGAATACACAAAACGAGCGTCATCAACCATTCTTTGCGCGAACCATTCCGGAAACAAACAGAAAGGCAAAGATATCCGAAACTTGGCCGGAATTTCCAAATTGATGGTCTTGTCGCTTGCTTCTATCAAGAAGCAAGCTATTTTATTCAAGGTCCCTTTCTCCATCACTTGACCTGGAGCCGGCTTTTGCGCCTCAAAAAGAACATGAGGAGCTTCTATCTTTTGTAAAAAGGAAAAAGTTTCCTCCTTATACCTCATGACCTCCTTGGTAACCACGACATCTATAGATATCATGGCCTTCTTTTGCACAAGATTTTCGATTCCTTTTCTATGCTCAAAGAAAAGATCTTTGCCGGTATTGTGTAAGAAGGAGCATCTTTCATGTCCCTTGAAGGACACTGAAAAAACCCCAACCCCTTTTGCCAGAACCTCCTCTAAAAAAAGCTCATCAGAAAAAGTTATGGCATTAGTATCCAAACAAACACGCAAACAATGTTTATTGGCCAAGTCCAATATTTGAAAAAAGTAAGGATGAAGCGTTGGCTCTCCTCCTATCAAAACAACACTGTTCACACCGATCTCCTGCAAAAAGGACATGGCTCTGTCGACCATTTCCAAATCCATCATCTTTGACTCCATCTGGTCACGGCAATAGCACCAGTTGCAAAAAAGATTGCAATTGGAAAAAATGTTGAGCCAAGCCACGAATCTTTGGGGTAGTAGTAACATTCAGTCCTCCTGTAGTTTATTTTCTTTATGAAAAGAGCTTATATTAAATAACCATAATTAAAGAAAAAAAGCAAGTCTTTTAACTATCTTACATCAAAAGCTATTCTAAGATCACCCCTTTTTTCACCCCCTTGGTTCGAATCACCTTAGGGTCTTTTCACAAATAAAAAACCCGCTTTCGCGAGTTTTTTATTTGTGGACCCTAAGGGCGCCTTCGGCTATTCGAAGTCGCTTTCGCTCCATGAGGGGTTTTCCACCCCTCATTACTCCCCCGGAAAAAGGGGGAATCCTTCCCCCTTCACCCCCTTGGTTCGAATCACCTTAGGGTCTTTTCACAAATAAAAAACCCGCTTTCGCGAGTTTTTTATTTGTGGACCCTAAGGGATTCGAACCCTTGACCCCCTGCTTGCAAAGCAGGTGCTCTAGCCAACTGAGCTAAGGGCCCAATATTATTATGTTTGTTTTAAATACCTCAAGCAACTTAACCGTCTACCTCTCAGAACACAAGTGCTCCCTGCCTACCGGCAGGCAAATAGCCAACTTCAGCTAAGGGCTTAGAAATAAATAAAAGGACTTTTCAAGATCCTTTTATTAATTATCTTATAGCAAACTTTCTTGATTTTTGCAAGCTACTAGATATTGCCGCCCATGGTATTTATCAAGGGACTTAACAGCCAATTCATAAAACCATCTATCAGTCCCGTAAACATAAGCACGCCTATGAAAAAAACTAGCATTCCTATTAATTTCCAGCCTAAGCGCGACCCGCCCTCGGTTCCTAGATACTTTTCAAAAAAAGCGATAGAACCAAAAGTTTTATATATCCCTTCTGACTTTATAACCATCAACACGCCTATGCCGGCTACAAAAAAACCTAATATTATTGTCCACATATCATTTGATGTAATTCAATGGATTATATTTCCTATTATTTATTATAACCTCAAAATGTAAATGAGGTCCAGTCGACCAACCGGTAGAGCCCATCTCGCCGATCGCCTGTCCTTTGGTCACGCTGGCGCCATTGGAAAAATATATCTTTGACAAATGAGCATATCTCGTCTTCTTGCCTCCGCCATGATCAACATCGACTCTATAACCATAACCATTGGACCATCCCGAATAAGTGACAGTACCAGCATCAGCCGCGAATATCAAAGTACCCGTATTGTCAGCTAGGTCCAGTCCGTGATGACGCCAAGAATAATATTGCGTGATCCTCTTATACCCGTCTGTTGGCCAAGCCATTTTATTTGAAGAGACCGGCTGGCTGGAAACTATCTTCTTGATAGTCGATATAGGATTGTAGGCCGGCTCTTTCTTTTCTGTTTTAGAAGCTACATGGGTCACTTTCCTGCCACCAGGAATAAAGAGCTCCTTGCCTATAGATAATTTTGAAGAGTCGGTCAAACGATTCGCCTTCATTAATTCGCTTACAGTAATGTCGTATTTTTTAGCTATATAGCTTAGATTCTCTCCACTTTTAACCTTATGACCAACACCTGTTCCCGGCAAAATAGTAAGCTCGTCTCCGGGCCGTATCAAACTATAAGAACTTAAATTATTCTCCCATAGTATAGTGTTCACACTAATGCCGAACTCTTGGGCAATAGTACTGATGGTGTCTCCCGGTTTTATAGTGTAATTTATCGGCCGGGTCCTGGTCTTTTGACTCACCCTGGTACTGGCCACATCAGGTCTAACAAGGTCTCCTTTATCCGAGATAACGCTATCAGTAAAAGCTTTCTCTTCCTCTTTTAAGGAAGCTTTTGGTTTGTTCTCTACTCCGGCCATTCCCAAATACTTAAGTTGGGTCTGAGCATTCATACTTTCTTCATTGAAGCCCTCCTCTATCAATTCATCGTCTGCCACATCCCCAAACTCACTTTTGACCATTTCGGCTATAATAGTTCCTTTAACTCCTTCTGTTACCGTTTGCGCTCGTCCTCGGCCAGACAATCCTATAAAAACCGTATAAACAGTCAATATCATAACGAATATATGCACTGTTTTTCGACCAACCAAAAAGGAAAGAAAATTCCCTTTGAATTTATCCCAGCCCAATTTTTTAGCCAAAGAAAAATGAACAAGATAGCTCTTTACCAATATCTTAAAAAGTAAAAAACGAAAAATAAAAACAACCGGCCTGAACATAAGAACCACAATGCCAGCTATCATCTTGGCAACAACATTCAATAGCCCTAGAAAAATAAGGGAGATGTCCACCAAAAAACCTTTTATTTGTCTTTCTTTTCTAGAAATATAATTAAAGCTTAACTAAAAATATATTACCACCAAGGAGCCGGCCGGTCAATTTGCTTATTGATTGTTAATCGCTTAATTTTATGGTAAAATAAAAACAAGCAACAACATCAATACATGATCGATCGAAGAATCGATCGTTTATTCGTGTATTCAATGTTCTTGTTAAATGTAATTTAAAAAATAATTAAATAAAGAAAGGGGGTAAATCTATGAAAAAACTTTCTAAAGTACTGTTAGTATTAGTTATGGCTAGTGCCTTGGTGGTTCCTAGCATGGTTGGCGCCGCTGCTGGCGACATCACTTTCGACGACATTACCACTGGTGATGGAGAAGCTGAAGACATTTCAGCTGGCTTGGGCGACAGGGATCCCAGAGATATCGCCGCCAGCTTGATCCAAGTTATTCTTGGGTTCTTAGGTATCTTAGCTGTTGTGATCATCTTGATCGGTGGTTTCAAATGGATGACTGCCGCTGGAAACGAAGATCAGGTAGCCGAAGCTAGAAAGATAATCGTAGCCGGTATAATCGGTTTGGTTATCATATTAGCCGCTTGGGGTATCGCAAACTTCGTCCTAGAATCTCTATTGACAGCTACTACTACTGGTTAATAATTCCTAAGACCGGTCTTAGGAATAGGGTTTTCACCTATACTAAGGTGGAAGCCCCTCATCATCCTTAAAGATCATCTTTAAGGATGATGAGGGAAAAATATGAAAAAAATCTCAAAACACAAACTCATTCTATTGGCTTTAACGGTCTTAACGGCTTGTTTTGGCTTGTTATTGCTATCAAATCCCAAGGTTCTAGCCTCAGAAAGCTACGGGCTGGACGAAACAATGGGAGTGGGAAACAATAAAGATGCTTTAATAGAAGACGATCCGGAAGAAATAGCCGGTAGCATAATTGGTTCCTTGCTCACTTGGACAGGCGTTATCTTTCTCGCTCTTATCTTTGCCGGAGGCATAACTTGGATGACTGCTCAAGGAAATGAACAAAAAATAGAAAAAGCCAAGCAAATGATAGTGGCCGCTATTTTCGGTTTATTGATAGTTCTGTCCGCTTACGCCATCACTGCTTACATAGGAGGAACTCTAACGGGATAGATATTACAATACATTTACACATGAAATATTTATTTTCCATAGCGTTAATTGCTATCTTTCTCTTTTCTGTTTGTCTACCATTGCAAACCTATGCTTATGATTTTGAAAAAGACAGCGGACTTAAAACCATAGGAGGAAAAGAAGGTACCGGCCATACCGAGCTTAAAGACACCGGAGGCAACGCTATTTTCAGATTAATAATGCCTTTAGTTGGCGTAGCCTATCTTATATTAATGATATATGCCGGTTATTTATGGATGGGAGCCCAGGGAAATGAAGAACAAATAAAGAAATCCCAGGGGATAATAGTTTCCGCTACTTTAGGATTAATAATAGTTTTCGCCTCTTACGCCATTTCCTTCTATGTAGTTTCCACTTTTCAAGAAGGTCTAGTTGAATAGAATTCACCACAATATCAATATGCCTAAAAAGAAAAGGAGAAAAGTCTATTTTTCTTTATTTGATTCCTTGGCAAAAATAGCCATCGTTTCCTTATGCTGTCTTTTTATAATGATGAATATTATTAGCATGGTCTCAGCTCAGGGTATAAACGATGCTTTTAAGGTCACCGATGGTAGCGGCAAAGATGCACTGGACACAGTAGCCGGAGAAGCCGGTTATAATATAACTGCCGAAGGAAAGGATCAACCCTTTGATTTTATAAGTCCGATCTTTGCTAAGGTTATCAATTCACTTTTGACCTTTTTAGGTATTGCCTTCATCTTATTGATGATCTATGGCGGATTCTTATGGATGTCAGACCAAGGCAATGAGGAACAAGTAAAAAAAGCCAAAAGCTTAATAACGGCAGCGGTTATCGGAATAGCCATAGTTTTGAGTTCTTATGCCATTAGTTTCTTGGTGGTCAATACTTTCAGTGAAAAAACTTTGGACAATCCGGTATCAGAGACCCCTTCTGAATAAGGAATATTTAATACATATCAACTATGAAGAAAATAATGAAAAAAGTTAGTGTTTTAGTTCTTTTACTATCAATATTGATATTACCCTACCTGGTTTTCGCTCAAAGTCCGCAAGATGCCTTAGAACAAGTAGGCTCAGATGTAGGCTTTGCTGAAGCTGACGAAACAACGATCTCTGAAATAGCTGGAACAGCTGTTAGTGTGGCCTTAAGCTTGTTAGGAGTATTTTTTATACTACTTATAATATATGGCGGGGCTCGCTGGATGAATGCCCAAGGAAATGAACAGGAAGTAGAAACAGCTAAGAATATAATCAAAAATTCCATTATCGGACTAATAATAGTCATTGGCGCTTACGCTATATACGGCTTGGTCGCCATCCTTATAGTAAAATAATATGATAAAAACCCTCTTAAACATTTTGCTTATCATAAATTTACTACTGTTGCCCACAATTGCTTCGGCTAGTGTGTTCACTCAAGAAGCATCAGTTGAGTACGCAGGCGGACAATCAGCTGCTTTTCGTGATTCAGCTGGTTATAGCGGATCAGCTACCGTAGGCGGAATAGCCGCCTCTGTGATAAATATAGCTTTAGGGCTTTTAGGTATTAGCTTTATGGGCCTGTTGATATATGGTGGCTTCACCTGGATGACAGCTCAAGGAAATGAAGAAGAGGCCAAAAAGGCCATAAAGATCATCCAGATGGCCGTTATCGGCCTGATCATAATCATCTCCGCTTATTCCATTACTCATTTCGTGTTCTCGGCCTTGAACGAATCCACATCCCAGTCCGGCAGTTTGAATCCTTGATATCGCAATACCATATTTTCATATAAAAAAATAAGGGGAAAGCTAAAAGCTTATCCCCTTTTTTTGTTGGGGCCAGGTCTAGAACAGGTCTAGAAATTGTATTCTATGACCTTGGCCACATACTCACCGCTTTTGGAGTCGTACTCCTCGGCGGTGGAAATCTCATAAACTTGTCTGGCATCAGCCTGGCCGTTGTAATAAACGACCACCAGGTATTTGCCGACTGGCAACCTTTTTCTTGTCTCCCGGTGCCCCATCAAAGCGGCGCCAAACCACTCCACGTCCCGCCAAAATGAGGTCTTATAGACCTTTATTTTAACGTTTCGGTAAGAGTTGTTGCGCAAGATCACTTCAT
The DNA here is from genome assembly GCA_964602485.1 of uncultured Gammaproteobacteria bacterium. Taxonomy (GTDB): domain Bacteria; phylum Patescibacteriota; class Patescibacteriia; order Patescibacteriales; family WJLG01; genus WJLG01. Next base: position 34,417 of record CAZRQU010000005.1, read on the forward strand.
AGCGACCTTGCTCATCCACGTCCGGGCTTCTTTCCCGGATGACCTTTTTAGCCAATTCTTGCTCTCTTTTGTAATAATCGCCATTTTTGGGCGACTCTCCTCTAGCGATCTCGGAGTTATCTCGAGCCGCATCAATGTCGACCATCTTCAGAGACGAGCAATTATTCAAGGCAAAGGCCAAAACAATAACGAACAAAATTTGAAAGAACCTCATGACAACCTCCTGGGTTGATATAAATGAAATATTACTCACTATCTTTCTTATTTTTCATATTATTATAGCATTTTTTATACTTTTAGTCAACACAATAAACCAAAAAGAAAAGGGCCCAGCAAGGGCCCAATTCTATGTGAATTAATAATTGACCCTACAGCTGAGCCCTGTTCCTAAAAATGAATTCTTTTTTATCCGTTGTTTCATTTTCAGGAATAAGGGCTTTTGTGCCGACTTGCAAAAGCGACTTTCTACCAGTTTTTGTAGGATTCGGATTTTTATTTTTATTTCAAAATATTTTTTGTTCCGAATCTCTGCTTTTCTTTTGTTTTTGTTTTTTTGTATTTTGCCATGTCGGTGCTGGCAAATATTTTAAAACCAGTAGAAAGCAAAGAAGTGATCCCAATTTATCTTCATTTTTCGAAGCACTTCTCTATAATGTATTATTCTTTTGTAAAATGTCCCCCAAAGAGCCAACAATGTGCGTTTTTTATGTTTCTATATATATTATACACCCCCCGGAAAAACAAGTCAATTATACTGATTGTTGATTATTTTGTCTAGTTATTTATTCTAAAATAAGCGAATTTTTTGTTTTCATCTTTTTTTATAAACTACTTATCCACATTTTAAGTCCACTGTACTCTGGACTTAAATCATTATTTTATCCACCAAAAACACAGGTTATCCACATTTTAAGTCCACTGTACTCTGGACTTATCGTTTTATACCAATTTTTAGGATGTTTATTTCATAAAAGCCCATTTTTATTAGCATTCCTTGTATAAATTTTTTATACAAGAAAATACTGTAGAAAAGTCCACTGTACAGTGGACTTTTCTATTTTTTAATGTTTTAACACTTTTTAAATGGTTGATCAAAGAACACTTTTCACTAACAAAAAAGGATTATTAAAAAAATCCCGAACAGGTCGGGATTTTGAGGCTTGGGCGGGAATCGAAGGGGCGGAAGCCCCACTCCTAGTCGATTAACGTTTGTTTATTGGGATGTTTCTTGCTTCCAAGCAAAGATCTGCCTTTTGTACCACTTTGTCCCAAAAGGCGGGTTCTCTCATCCGCCAAAGCCACAAAAATCCCGAACAGGTCGGGATTTTGAGGCTTGGGCGGGAATCGAAGGGGCGGAAGCCCCACTCCTAGTCGATTAACGTTTGTTTATTGGGATGTTTCTTGCTTCCAAGCAAAGATCTGCCTTTTGTACCACTTTGTCCCAAAAGGCGGGTTCTCTCATCCGCCAAAGCCACAAAAATCCCGAACAGGTCGGGATTTTGAGGCTTGGGCGGGAATCGAACCCGCAATCAGGGTTTTGCAAACCCGTGCCTTAACCATTTGGCCACCAAGCCCTGGTTTGTTATACGATCAATAATGATAACAAATAATAATATACCAAAACTTAAGCCAAAAAACAAGTCCCCACTATATATAATAGTAGGGACTTGTTTAATATTATAAGAAGATGTTTTATTTAAGAAACTCTACCAGGGCCAATTTAACACCAAATTGCTTAGCCTCCTGCTTACTGATCATCCAAATATCGGCCCTATCAGCCCCATACCTGGAATTCATTCTATCTCTAACCACAAAAACTCTGTCACCGTATAATTCCGGTATTCTAACCTTTGTGCCCATCCTAACGCCATTCATGGCAATAGTGTCTTCAATTCCATGTTCGCAAACGTTGAACCCGTTGGCGGTTATACAAGGAGTAGAATCACACTGGCCAACCTCAGAATTATAGGCAGTGAACACTACGTTTCTCGCGTAAGCTACCGGATTATCGCTATTTTTAGGTAATTTATTTTTAAATTCTTTTTTCTCTAGCTTTTTTGTTTCTACTAAAAGTTGGTCTATGTCTCCAATCTTAGCAAAATAATCAATATTTTTTATCTTAGCTAAGGTTGGGATAGGGGCAAAAATAGCTATATTTAGCATTACTACACCTAATATTAGTATAATAACTGCCTTATTGTTCATTTTTTTAGCTATTTGCTTAACCTTTTCGATCAGGGGACCAGGCTTGTCCTTGTCCATATTGTTATTTTTCATTTAGTTGACTTATATCTAAGTAAATAAAAAATCCTATCGAACTCGACAGGAAATCTGTTTACTATATCATATTTTTATCTTTTTGTCAATACTAACCTTCTTATACTAAAACAGTTCAAACCTTTTTATCATTTACCATCTATAATGTCAATAGTCCACTACATCCTGGACTAAAAACAAAAAAGCAGGACTTTTAGTCCTGCCTAGTATTAACCCTTCTTTGTTTTATTCTTTGTTTTCAACCTTCTCACCCTCTACAACCTTCTTATTTTCTGAATTGTCCAAAGCATTCTCTTTTTTATGTTCACTCTTGTCTGCTTTTTTAAATATGAACTTCTGTTGAAGAATAGTTAGAATAGTGGTAGTAAGCCAATATAGAGTAAGCCCTCCGGGCAATTTCATCCCTATTATAACGGTAAGTATTGGCATAAAATAAAGCATTTGTTTGTTCATGGCCGCCGCCATATTCTCGTCGCGAGCGCCTTCGGATCTTACAGGGGCCTTTTTCTTGGTCATCATCTTAGCCTGGAAAAATTGGGACAGACCGGCCAAGATAGCAAATAAAGCCACTGGTTGGGCCAGGTCAAGATATCCCATTGTTATAGGATCTATAACCTCAGGCTTATCTATAAAAGGATACACTAGCTCTAAAGAACCATTAGCCAAACCAGTTCTAAAAACCCTAAAAACAGCTATTAGAAAAGGTAATTGTATCAAAAGTGGTAAACATGAGGAAAATGGGTTTATTTTATGTTCGGCGTAGAGTTCCATCATCTTCCTGCCCATTTCTTCCTTGTTGTCAGCGTACTCTTTCTTTATTTTGTCTACCTTGGGTTGCAATTCCTGTAATGACTTTTGTGATTCAATAGACTTTTTAGATAAAGGCAATAATGCTAATTTTATAACCACTGTCATTAAGATTATAGCTATCCCAATATCGTTCCCCGGAACGTTATTATACAAAAATACTAGCAAATTCAATATTGGCTGATAAAATATCGTGGTAAAAATAGAAATCATATATTAAACTAAGTGTTAAGGACTAATAATTATTCTTAATTCATTTTATAGGATCATACCCTCCCTTACTCCAGGGATTACAACGCAAAACCCTCCAAAAAGCCTTGAACCCGCCTTTTAGCAAGCCATACTTGCTTATGGCTTGTATAGCATAGTCCGAACAGGTAGGCCTGAATTTGCAACGCCCATAAGGAGAGAGGTGTTTTAAGAGTCCGTGATCAAAAGATAAGGTTTTTTGGTACGCCCGAATGATATAAATGACAATCAGTTTTGAAAAATGTCTTATTTTAAGAAAAAAATTCATTTATTAGCAAGTTTTAACCTTTCAAGCCCTTTTTTTATTGTTGTCTCTATCTCAACAAATTCCTTTTCCTTTATAGCGGGAGTGGTAGTTACCACAATATCGAATCCTTTTTTTACCTCATCTACACTATTATTTATAGCTTGCCTTAGTCTTCTTTTTATTTTATTTCTGATCACCGCCTTCTTGCTAACCTTTTCACCTACTAATATTCCGTATCTATTTTTCTTTAGGTCATTTTTTACGGCTCTAACGCCCAAAATACCCAAAAAGACCCCTTTACCCTGCTTAAAAACCTTGTCGAAATCCTTGTCTTTAGTGAGTCGGTTGTCTTTTTTTAACATAAAAACGCGTTAAAATATCAACGCCTATTTTGTTAAAGTCTTTCTACCTCTTGCTCTTTTTCTAGCTAGAACGTTCTTTCCGTTCTTAGAGCTCATTCTTTTTCTGAATCCGTGCTTTTTTGAAGCTCTTCTGCTATTTGGTTGATAAGTTCTCTTCGTGCTCATATTATAAACAGTTATTATCTTATATAAACAAAAAATACAACACCGCGAACCAGTGTCATTAATTTCTTTTTATCGCTAAAGTCAGATTATCACAGGCAACTACTAAAGTCAATATAACCGCCTCTCACTATTGCAAAAAGGCAAAAAATCCTATATACTTATCTTGAGCTGATATTGTATTGGTTCAAATAGCAAAAGTTGCTATTTTTTAGTTAACAAAAATCATATGACAGAAGAAAAAGAGCTAGACAAAGAAGCTCTAGAAAAAATAGAAAAAGAACTGTTGGAAAGAAAGGAGCACCTGCTTCATGATCTTGGCAAGATCGCTCGAAAAGAAGATGAAGAAGGCGACGACCAATTTAAGGCCACTTTTCCTGAATATGGAGATAAACCGGATGAAAATGCGCAAGAAATAAGTGATTACTCTTCTAATCTAGCCAAAGAAGAGGTTTTAGAGAAACATCTAAGAGATATTGAATCAGCGATAAAAAGGATAAAAGATGGGACTTACGGAAAATGCAAATATTGCCACAACCCTATCAATCCCAAAAGGCTTGAGGCTAGACCAACAGCTTCTTCCTGCATGCACTGCAAAACCGAACTGCAGAATAGTTAATTGGTATATCAGTATATTAGTTAATTGGTCCAATGCGAATAAAAACAACAAAAGAAACGGCTTTAACTTTTACACTGGTCGTTTTTTTTGTTTTTATGGACAAATTGTTCAAAACATTGACCTTAAAAGGCTATTTGAATGAACCCGTCTCTCTTATTAAAGATATATTCACTCTTCATTTCACCCCAAACCCCAACATTGCTTTTTCCCTCCCCTTGTCCGGCCCTGTTTTGAGCTTTTTTATAGCCTTGGTCATACTGATACTCATAGGCTGGTGGGTTAAATTGCTTCCGATTTCTAGGCTCCAAGCTCCCGATCCTAAGATCTATCCCTTGACAATATTGATATTTGGTGCTATTTTAAATTTTACCGATCGAATAAAATTCGGTTATGTTATTGACTACTTCGACCTTCGTTATTTCACGGTTTTTAACATAGCTGATATAATGATAACGATATCGGTAGCGACGATCTTAATACTACTTATAAAAGATACAAAAAATGAGCATTGAATCTTTTCCTAATTTGAACATAAAAGAAGAGAAGACCAAGGAAGTTTTTGATGTTGAGAAAGTTTTAGAGAGGCCTGAAAGCATTTTCGCCGAACAAGAACCAACAGAAAAAACCAAACAAGAGGCAGCGGATGTTTATGAAGAAATTCTTATAGACCAAGAAAATGTTATTGGTCTTGGAAACGCCGGAGTTGTTCTAAATGAAACAGAAAACGCTTGCTTGAAATGTGTCTGGGAAAAAGCTGACGTTGAAATAAAAGGAAAAAGATTTGATCTTCTGCCAAAAAAACTTAGGAGATTAAGAGATGTCCAAAACTATTTTGCAGAAATAAATGCTAAAAAAAGAAAATTTGTTTCCCAAGGGCTTAGTTTTGAAGCTGATAACAGTCCTTTAAAGGAAGCTGGATTGCAAATAGCTGCAAGAGAGATACTTAAAAAAGAAGGTCTTGAACATATTATCCCCGAAATAAACAGCATTCTACGTTTGAAAGACGAAAACGAAGGAGAAATAGAGGGATATCCTTATGATGCCATGGAAGATGTCTGTTTGATATCAATGGAAAAAGTAAAAGGAAGAAGTTTTGAAGATATGATACTTAATTATCCTGAAGATCAAGAAATAATCGAAAAAATAAACGTAGATAAAATAGCTAAAACCTTAGAAAGATCATTAGAGATCCTCCATGAACAAGGACTATCTCATAGGGATCTTTCCCCCAGGAACGTAATGATAAATTACGAAACTGGTGAACCAGCAATAATAGATTTCGGTAAATCAAAACATGACAGAAACCAAACCTCTGATCAGGAAGAATTGGATCAACTTAAAAGATTGATATTGCTGCTTAAAAGATTTCAGATAAACCCAAAAAAAGAAAGAGATAACCTGTCCACAGCTTATAAAAAACAGGAAGAAAAATTTTAATTAAAATAATATCGAAAGGAAACATTATGAATGTGGCTCCTCAGTTGGACGAATTAGTCCGCAACCAAATCGAAAAAGAAAAAAAGAAAAACATTCTTTCTGATCGAATTGTCGTTGATGAAAAGCACATTCTTCTTAAAAGAGATTCGGAAGAACAAGAAAAAATGGCCAAAGATCATTTGCCTATTGGAGAGTACTTGATCAAAGGAAAAGAATACGTTCTTTATAACTTGTAACGAATGAAGACACCCCCCCTAAGAGACTAAAACTGGTCTTTTAGGGGTTTTTTATTTTAATAACTCTCCTGTCTTCTGTTTTTTGGTCTATCTTAACGCAAGAGATGCTTCGACCAAGTTTTAACTTTATTTTTTCTGGCCACTCAATAAAAACTATCGTATCTTTTCTTTTAAAATATTCCAAAGCGCCGATCGCCTCCAAGTCGGCTGAATTTTCCAACCGATAAGCATCTATATGACACACTTGTTTTATTTTGGGATGCCTCTTGATATCATATATCTTCATCAGCACAAAAGTCGGGCTGTTAACCCGCCCCTTATAACCTAGCCCTCTTAAAAATCCGCGGACAAAGACGGTCTTACCAGCCCCCAGATCACCTGAAAGCGCAAAAACCTTGCCGGTCTTTATTTTTTCTGCAAAAGACTTGGCAACCTCTGTTGTTTCTTTTTCTGATCCAGTGATGATCTTTTCCATTTTTTACGGTCGTTAAGGCTTTAACTCTTAATTGAGGTCCAGTTCCTGGCACCATTTAATGGTTCTGGGTATCTCATCAAGCAGATCTTCGGCACTATAATAAGTACCCATAGTATTGGAAAGTCTGTCTCCGGCCATTCCATTTATGAATACACCGGCGGCCGCAGATATGAACAGGTCGTTGGTAGCCGCTAAGCCGGCTATCAATCCAGCCAAAATATCTCCTGTCCCTCCCTTGGTCATGCCTGGATTCCCGCTTTTGTTCTCTTTCATATTATCAGGTCCGGCTACGATATCTACACTTCCCTTTAAAACTATAACGCATTTATATTTTTTCGCCATAGCCTTAACGTTCTTTTCATTAGGCTTTTTATTGAAAAATTTTTCGAATTCAGTTGCATGTGGTGTTAGGATGCAATTCTTGTGAACAAGCTTAGGTCTAACCATATCAAAAGCTCCGGCGTCCAAAACGAATTTCTTGTCTTTGAAGTTACGCAATAGCCAGTTAGCCATTATTTCATTATTATCTGATCTTTCCAAGCCGGGCCCCAAAAGTACAACATCTACTTTTGAAACGAACTTTTCCAACTTGTCTCTAGATGGACTAATAAAAGTCCTTACTTTAAGCTTCATTTTCTTTACCAGCTCAGTGTTCTTTTTCACTGAAAAAAAATATACCAGATCCACCAATCTAGAGGCTATCATCACCGAAAGGATCGGAGCGCCATGATAAGTATCACTGCCACCTATTATTAAAAGCTTTCCGTTATCTCCTTTATGCGATCGCTTGGTCGATCTTTTTAATTTTTTTAGATACTCAGGTCCAAGTATCCTATCCTCCTTTCTTTTTGTCATATATTTTTATTATAACAAAAATATAGTGTGGACGGAATTTTTTTCATTACAGCAAAAATAAAACCCCGCAAAAGCGGAGTTTTATTTTTGTGGATCCTATAGGACTCGAACCTATGACCCCCTCGGTGTAAACGAGGTGCTCTAGCCAACTGAGCTAAGAATCCAGGCTTAATATATTATGTTGTTGTCTTTTTAAAGAATCAGCCTTCCTTCTAGGTGCTTGCCTACTGTTAGGTAGGTAAACGACGAGGTGCTCCCTGCCTCACCAAGACTAGCTTGGCTCGTCGAGACGGCCAACTCAAACTAATCGTCTTTTTTTACTGATCGTTCTCGCTACAGTGCCGCAGAAGGGACTTGAACCCTTACGCCCAAACGAGCACTGGCCCCTCAAGCCAGCCTGTCTACCGATTCCAGCACTGCGGCCAAAAAAACAGCCTTATCGCAAAAACACCAAACACTATTTAACTGTCTTTTCTTTTAATTTTCTCTTGAAGCCTTTTTTCAAAAATCCAAGCTTAGCTCTTTTGGTCTTAGCTATTTTTTTCACCTCTATCCTGTCGATAGTAGGCAAATTCAAAGGAAATATCTTTTCCACACCAATACCATTGGAAACTTTACGAACAGTTATACTGCCGCCAGTTTCTTTGCCATGCTTTTTGGCCACTATAATACCTTCGAAAAACTGAACCCTTTCCTTTTCTTCACCTTTAAGATTAAGCTCTTTGATCTTTTGATAGATCTTAACCGTCATTCCTGGCTTTAGCTCCATCTTTTTATCGTTGCTTTTTTGCTCTTTCTTTTCCTCAGTGTTCTTTTCCTCAGTGTTAGTTTCGGCTTTGTTCTTTTCCTCGGTCATATGTTATAACTAGCCATACTTTAAATATTAAGATTTAACAATATGGCAAAAAGATGATTTATAAGATAAAAAAATAGAATTTCTTTTCGATTCTATTCAAACATTAAATATTTTTAAATTCTTAATAAATACTATAATAAACATTGATTTCTGTCAATGTTTTTAGCTTTTCATTCTTTTCTTTACCTCATCATATACCTTATCAAGAGTTTCATCTACTGTCATTTTAGAGGTATCTAAAACCAGATCGTAGTGAGCCTTGTCATAAACATCTATGTTAAAGTACTTCTTGTACCTTAATTTGTCGCTTTCTTTTCTGTTTTTTAAACTTTTTTTAACTTCTTTTAGCGAAAATATTTCACCTTCATTCCTTTTATCATCTTTTTTCAGATCTTTCCACACCCTTTTCGCGCCCTCTTCAGGATCAACGTCCAAAAATATTTTGAAAGAATGCGGTATAAAATACCAAGATGTTCGCCCTTCAATAATAAAATTATCCTCTTTTTTGCCTAGTTTTTCTTGATATTCATCAACTTCAAAATCAGTAGAGGGGTCAACTTCTCCCAACTTGTTATATTCTTCTAGGGTCATACCCCTTTCTTTGGCCTTTTGCCTTCTTAGTCCGCCAATATAATAGCGAGGCCAGTTTAGCCTTTCAGCTAATTTTTTGGCAACCGAACTCTTGCCGGCACCGGCGGCACCACAAAATGAAATTATCATATATATAAATATAGCTCCAATAAAACAAAAAAACAAGTTTGACCGCCTTTTAAAGGACCTTGACCATTAGCTTGGCGTGGCATTTCTTTTAAGGTATAATAAAACCAATTGTTAATAACAGAAAAAAATGTATCTAGAAAAGATAGAAATAAAAGGATTCAAGTCCTTCTCTGACAAAATAGAGCTTGCCTTCCCTAAAAAGGGTAATAATGGACGAGGAATAACCACTGTTGTAGGGCCAAACGGTTCAGGAAAATCCAATATTGCCGACGCTATTCGCTGGTGTCTTGGAGAACAAAGCATGAAAACATTAAGAGCCAAATCAAGTGGAGATATAATCTTCTCTGGTTCCAGTACAAAAGGAAAGCTCGGCATGGCTGAAGTATCTTTATTCTTGAACAATGAAGACAAAAGAGCCCCGATAGACTATAGCGAACTAGTAATAACCAGAAGAGTTTATCGCAACGGTGACAATGAATATCTTATAAACAACAGCAAAACCAGACTAAACGATATTCAAATGCTCTTAGCTAAAGCGAATTTTGGACAAAAAACATATAGTGTGATCGGGCAAGGAATGGTCGATAATTTTCTGGGACAAAATCCAGCTGAAAGAAAAGATTTTTTTGATGAAGCGACCGGAGTCAAACAATTTCAAATAAAACGAGACAGCGCGATCCGAAAACTTATCAATACCCACGAAAACCTCTCTCAAGCCAGTATGTTGGTGGCCGAAATAGAGCCACACCTTAGAAGTTTGACCAGACAAGTCAATAAACTTAGAAAAAAACACGAAATAGAACAAGAGCTTAAAAATATAAGGACAAAATACTATAAACACCGATGGCATGAGCTCAATGATAAATTCAACGAAGCCAACAGTCAACTTTTAGGCCTTGAGGAAAAAAATCGCAAAAAAAAGACAGATTTGGAAAAAATAAATGAAAGATTGGCAGAAATGGAAAAAGATTCAATGGAAGACACTGAATACACTCGTTTGAATCAAGAATTGAGCCAGCTCCATGTCAAAAGAGAAGAAGTTATAAAAAAAATGGCTAGTATTCAAACCCAGCTCTCAATGGAGTTTGAGTCTAGTGGTAATTTTGACCTGTCTTGGCTTTTTAATCGAGAAACTGAATTAAAAAGAGAAATAAAAGAAGCTCAAGATGCTATTATCGACCTAGAGACTGAGATCAAGAATAAAAAGGCAAGAAGTAGAAGCTTTGAAGATGAGAAAAACTATTTGAACGATCAGATCAGCAATCTAAATCAAAGGCTTTTTGGTTTGGCCAAAAGGGACAATGAGGACACAGATGAAGAAAAAAGTAAAAAAATATCAGACAAGCTCAAGCACCTGAAAAAAATGCTTCAAGAATTGGAAATGGAGCAAGATCTAAATAATATTAAAGAAAAATTAAGAGAAATAAGCAAAAACGTTGAAGAGATAACAGACCTAACAGGTAAAAAAAGAACTGATGATAATTCATTTTACGTAAAACAAAGAGAGATACAAGATAGTTTGGCCAGTCTTACGCGTGAAAGAGAGAGCTTGATGGAAAAAGAGAACGCCCACAATTTAGAACTGAACTCCTTGGCTGGGAAAGTGATAATCTTCAATGAAAACTTATCCAAAAAAAAGAACGAGTTATCTGATGTGCAAATAAAAATAAGCAAAAATAAAGGCGAAGATACGAGTGGAAATAAAGGACTTGAAGAAAAAAAAGGAGTTTTAGAGAAAGAGTTGGTCGACATAGACAAAAAAATGTCTGAAATGAAAATAGAGCTTAATGAACTCAAAAGCAAAGAGGAAGAAAAAAGAGCCTCCTTATTTCGCCTACAAAGGGAAGGACAATCATTGCAGAACGAAATAAATGAAATAGGAAATGCTCTTAATTCCCTTAAAATAGAATCCGCCAAATATGAAACTCGCTTGGAAAACATCGAATCTGATATAAGAGAAGTTTTAGATAATTTACGTGAAATACAAGAAAATAAACTTGAAGAAGAAATAGATCCGCAAGAAGCAGAAGATAAAATAAGACGTTTGGCCAATCAATGCAATCAAATAGGGGGAATCGATCCTGAAGTGGAAAAGGAATATGAAGAAACAAAAAAGAAATATGATTTCTTATATGAACAATCAACTGACCTGGAAGAAACAATAAAAACCTTAGAGGGGGTTATCAAAGAACTGGATGATCGAATAAAAGAAAAATTCTCTGCTGAATTCAAAACGATATGTAAAAAATTCGAGGAGTATTTTAAAATACTTTTTGGCGGAGGGCAAGCTAAGATAATAAAAATGTCCGAAAAGGAGGTTAAAGACGAAGAAAAAGAAGAAAACAACCTTGTCCAAGACGCTAATGGTAATATCATACAACCACCGGAAACGACAAAAGCTCAAGAATTGGCCGAAAAAGTTAAAAAACTCTCAAAATCGAACGCTACCGGCTTGGCAGGTATAGACATTCAAGCTAACCCTCCGGGAAAAGCTATAAGGTCTATAAACGTTCTATCAGGAGGAGAAAAAGCAATGACGGCCATCGCTCTTATTTGCGCAATAATAAACGTGAATCCTTCTCCGTTTGTCGTGCTTGATGAAATAGACGCCGCCCTAGACGAAGCTAACGCCGAAAGGTTGGCCAGAATAATAGTGGACCTATCCGACAAAACTCAATTCATACTCATAACCCACAATCGAGCCCCTATGCATAAAGCTGATATACTCTATGGGGTAACCATGCAAGACAATGGAATAAGCCAACTTCTTTCCATGAAGATAGAAGACTACTTGAAAGAAAAATAACATGCCTATAAAATTATTTCTCTTTGCTATCAGCGGCTTTTTATTTTTATGTCTGCTCTATTCTTTAATAGAGCCTTTTTTGCTAACAGAAAAACATATAAAGATAGAGGGTTTTGAGGTTCCAAAAAGCCTATCCGGTAAAAGGATGGTGTTTCTAACAGATATACACTTTGGGTCTTTTTTGGGAAAAGGTCAGCTAAAAAGAATAATAGACAAAACGAAGTCCCTTTCTCCGGACGTGGTCCTTCTTGGTGGAGATCATGCCGATGGCGGAAGAGATAATTTAACATCAGTGATCAAGGCTCTTGAAAAACTAGAGACAAAAACGTCAAAACCCATAGGAGTTTTTGGCAACCACGAGTACGAATTAAACGACAAACAAGCTTTAAAAACCCTAAAAGACAACGAAGGGGTGATCATCCTTAAAAATGAAAATTTACTGATATCTGAAAAAGGGCAAGACAAAAAAGTGTTTGTGGCCGGTTTAGACGACCTTCTTTTAGGAGAGCCTGATCTTAAAAAAACTCTTGCCGGCACAACTCCTGATGATTATGTGATCCTTCTTTCCCACAATCCCGACATCTCCGAAAAGATAAACTCTCAAGAGGTCGATCTTGTCCTTTCAGGACATACCCATGGCGGGCAATTGACCTTTTTTGGATTATGGGCGCCGGTAACCATGTCGGAATATGGACAAAAATACGTTTCTGGAATAAAAACTACCGATTTTGGGAAAACAATAACCTCAAACGGCCTTGGAAGTGTTATTCTTCCTATGAGATTCTTTGCTCGACCGCAAATTATCGTTTTGGATTTTTTTAATCCTTTTGAAGTAAACATTAAAATAGGTAAAAAAACCATCAAGGCTGAAGTAGCTGATGAAAAAGAAGAGCTTCAAAAAGGACTAATGGGCAGAAATGCTCTTTGCCAGGATTGTGGAATGCTCTTTATTTTCAAAAACGAACGCAAACACCCCTTTTGGATGAAAAACACTCACATCCCTTTGGATATAGTCTTTTTAAACCAAAATAAAAAAGTGGTGGACATCAAAAAGGCCACTCCTTGCTTAGAAAAAAAATGTAGTGTCTATAAACCAAACAAACCAGCTCTTTATGCCTTAGAGGTTGCAGAAGGAACCTTTTCCAATAACATAATAGGATCTCAAGCTGAGCTGGATCTGGATAGCAATAATTGATGCTATTTTTCAAAAATAAATAAAAGTAAAATGTCCAGCAAACTTTTATCAGCCACTATCGTTGGTTTGGACGCTGAAATAATAGAAGTGGAGGCTGACACCGGCGGTGGTGAGCTGGGAAGTTTTTCTGTGGTTGGCTTGCCGGATAAAGCTGTTTCCGAAGCTCGAGAAAGAGTTAGAAGCGCAATTAAGAATTCTGGTTTTGATTTTCCAAAATTAAAAGTGACCATCAATCTAGCCCCTGCTTATATACCAAAAGCTGGGCCTGGTTTTGACCTGCCAATAGCTTCAAGCATATTGTTAATGGGAAATTTATTCCAAGAAAATTCCCTAGACAATTCTTTGATAATAGGTGAGTTAGCTTTAAATGGAGACGTTAGATCGATCAATGGAATACTTCCAACAATGATCAAGGCTCGTGAAAAGGGCATTAAAACCGTTTATATTCCCTACACAAACGGTTCAGAAGCCAAATTGATAAAAGACCTTAATGTAATACCTGTTAAAAATTTAAGGGATCTGATCCTTCACTTGCAAGGTAAAAATAACATAGAACCGGCTCATTTCCCTAAAACCATACTCTCAGACAAACATGGATCCGACAGGGATATGGCTTTGATAAAAGGACAAGAACAAGCAAAAAGAGCCTTGGAAATAGCGGCCGCCGGCAATCATAACATATTGCTTTTCGGTCCCCCTGGTTCTGGAAAATCCCTTTTAGCCAATTCCTTTTCAACCATTCTGCCTGACCTAACTCTAAAAGAAGCCCTTGAGATCACCAAAATATATTCTATATCCGGAAAACTTCCTTCAAATGGAGGAATAATCAACACTCGCCCTTTTAGAAGCCCTCATCACTCGTCCTCCCATGTAGCCCTGGTAGGAGGCGGAGCCAAGCCGGGGCCTGGTGAAATAACCCTGGCTCACCGCGGGGTGCTTTTCCTTGATGAATTCCCTGAATTTTCCAGAATGACCCTGGAAAGCCTTCGGCAACCACTGGAAGAGGGGGTGATCACTGTAAGTAGGGCATCTTCCAGTATGACTTTTCCAGCCAGGTTTACTCTGGTAGCCGCCATGAATCCTTGCCCTTGTGGATTTTTGGGCGATAAACAAAAAGAGTGTATCTGTACCTCGGCCCAAATATCAAATTATCAAAAAAAGGTTTCTGGTCCGATATTGGATAGATTGGACATACATGTAGAGGTCGCTAGAATGAACTTCGAAGAACTAACGAGCGATCGCTTGGCAGAAACCTCTTCATCTATAAGAAAAAGAGTGGTAATAGCTAAAAATATACAAAAAGAAAGATTTAAAGATAAGATAAGAAGCAATTCAGAAATGAGCCTAAACGAAATAAAACATTATTGTCGCCTAGAAACAGGCTCAAAAGAACTTTTGGAAAAAGCTGTAAACTCCTTGAATTTAAGTGGTCGAGGGTATTTTAAAACTTTAAAGTTAGCGCGAACCATCGCCGATCTGGAAAAAAGAAGCGCAATATCAATGAACCATATAGCTGAAGCCCTTCAATACCGGAATAAAGATGTATTTTATTGATGAAATGGTCGTTTTTTTATTTTCTTTTTCGTGTTATAATAAAGTAAGTTAACATAATTAACCAAAGTGGCTATGAAATACAAAATAGTTGCTATCTTTTTGATTTTTACCTTTATTATAAGTAGTGGTTTTGGATGTAAACTTCCAAGCTCTAAAGAGGTACAAAGCACTAAACCCATAACTATTGATTATTGGGGCGTCTATGATGACTCTGATGCTTTTAGTGAAATAATAGCTTCTTACAATGCTCTTCACCCCTTCGTAACCATCAATTACACAAAAATGCTTCCCGAAGAATATGAAGAGAAATTAATAGACGCAATGGCTGAAGATAGAGGGCCGGACATTTTTAGAGTTCAGAGCACTTGGTTGCCCGATTATCAAAGCAAACTAACGCCTCTGCCTCCTACGACAAAAATAGCTCATATGGTAAAAGAAGGCACGCTTAAGAAGAAAGTGGTTCCAAAAGTAATAGAAAGTAAAAGCCTCACCTTAAAAGAGCTTAAAGAAAAATACGTTGACACGGTATACAAGGACGTAGTTATGGCAGCTAAGGATAAAAACGGAGAAAGTCTAGGACAGAAGATCTATGGACTGCCTTTGGCCATGGATACAATGGTGATGTATTATAATAAAGACTTGTTAAACAACGCGGGCATCATATCTCCGCCCGAATATTGGGATAAGTCTTTCCAAGAAGCTGTAAAAAAATTAACGAAACAAAACAACAAGGGTAATATAATACAAGCTGGCGTGGCCATGGGAGGTTCTGACAACATAGAAAGATCAGAAGATATCCTATCTCTGCTAATGATGCAAAACGGAGCTATAATGATGAACGAGGATAAGCGAGTAATGTTTCATAAGATACCGGAAAACCTAACCCACCACCCTGGAGTTGGGGCCTTGGAATTCTATTCTGATTTTTCCAACCCTGGAAAAGAGGTTTATAGCTGGAGCAGTAAAATGCCAAACTCTTTAACCGCTTTTTCTCAAGGAAATCTAGCCATTATGTTCGGGTATGCTTATCATTTGCCTATAATAAGAACAAGGGCTCCCAAGTTGAACTTCGACATAGCTAAGATGCCTCAAATAGAGAATAACCCAATTATAAACCATCCCAACTACTGGGTAGAAGTGGTTTCAGCAAAAAGCGATCATGTAGACGAAGCCTGGGATTTCATACAATTCATGAACGAGCCGAAACAGATCAAAAAATATCTAGAAAAAACCCAAAAACCAACAGCCTTAAGAGCCTTGGTAGAAGAACAAAAGGACGATCTGGATATCGGCATCTTCGCTGAACAAGTGTTAACCGCTGAAAACTGGTATCATGGACACGATACAGAAAGAATGCAAAAAGCCATGAATGAAATGATAGACCTTTCAGTAGCTGGACAGATGGACATAGAAAATATCATCAAACAAGCTGCTAATAAAGTTCAACAAACCGTAGAAAGATAATATGTTTAAAAAAATAACGACATTAACATTCACTGCCCTATTCTTTTGCGCGCCCTTACTGGTCCAAGCGGGAAGCCTGGTCCCTGAGCCTAGCGGAGGCGGTGAGGGAGATTATACGGTTAATGATTTTGTCAGGGTGGCTGTTAATGTTTCTGAGATAATTCTTGGCATAGTTGGATCACTAACTTTGTTGATGTTCATTTACGGAGGGGTAACCTTGATCTTCTCGGGTGGTAACAAAGAAGCGGTTGATCGTGGGAAAAAAACTATCATTGGCGCTGTCATCGGCCTGATAATAGTCTTTTCCAGCTACACAATAATACAATTTACTTTAAAGGCCTTAGGGTTTGCGCACAAGGAGGGCACCTGGTTCACAACTGAAACGAAATAATTCCAATATGAGATTCATCGGTAGAAAAATAACAAACGAAGAAGGGTCTTTGGGAGATCTTTTACGCGAATCACGAGAAGAAAAAGAACTGAGCCTGGAAGAGGTGTCAGAGATAACTAAGATAAAAATTGAATACTTAAAAGCCCTTGAAGAGAACAGATTAGAAGACTTGCCTACCGGACCCTATAAAAAGACTTTTTTAAAAAAATATTGTTCACCTCTGGGGTTAGACTGGGAAAAAATAAAAAAAGAATTTCAAATAGGGATAGATCATGAAAAAGAAGGGAAAAAATATTCTTTTTCTCCAAAAAATATACACAAAAAAGAATTCATAATCTTCCCCAAGATACTTAAAAACATTTTAACGGCTGCAATAATTTCTATATTTTTCATCTATGTCGGTTTTTATCTGAAAACCAACCTTTCTCCTCCCGAAGTAAAAATAATACAACCGGCCGACAATCTGATAACCAACAGTGATTCCATAAAAGTAATAGGTCAAACTGGCTCTCAGGCATCAATAACCATAAATGGACAGCCCGTACTAAACGATGAGAGCGGTGCTTTTGAACAAAAAGTCGACCTAAAAAAAGGAGTTAATATAATAACCATAACTGCCAAGAAAAAACACGGACCGCAAAAAACAATAACCAGACAAATATTGGTAGAATAAATAATATATAGCCATATGCCAAAACAAACAGGAGGAAACACTTTATTGGACATAAACTTCATCATAAAAAAAGCTCAAATAGGAGATCGTATGAGAGTAGCTGATTTTGGGTGCGGAGCGTCTGGCCACTTTGTCTTTCCTATTAGTAAAGTTGTGGGTAATCACGGTATGGTTTTTGCTGTTGATATACTAAAGCCGGCTCTTGAATCTCTGAAAAAAAGAGCTGATCAAGAGAGCTCAAAGAACATAAAAACCGTTTGGAGCGACCTAGAGATCTACAAGGCAACAAAAATAGAAACCGAGAGTCTTGATATAGGTTTATTGATAAACACGCTTTATCAATCAAGAAAAAGAATAG
The DNA here is from genome assembly GCA_964602485.1 of uncultured Gammaproteobacteria bacterium. Lineage (GTDB taxonomy): Bacteria > Patescibacteriota > Patescibacteriia > Patescibacteriales > WJLG01 > WJLG01. The sequence goes on from CAZRQU010000005.1 coordinate 52,160, forward strand.
AAATAATAAGAGAAGTTTTAAGAATGGTCAAAAAAGGAGGAAAACTACTAATAGTAGAATGGGAAGACACTAGTTTACCTTTCGGTCCTAGGCTGGAAGATAGAGTAAAAATAGAGCCCTTAAAAGAAGCTTGTGAAAAATTCGGACTAAAGATATTGGAACAATTCGACGCCGGAGAATATCATTATGGGGTATTATTTGAAAAATTATAATTTGACTAAAATCGCGAAGAGATATAAATTAAATCAATAACACTTTAAAGAAGGAGGCAATTGATAAACTATGGGAAAATTCTTCACTTTGAACTTCTGGTTCGATCTAAGGCCGGGTCAGATCTCTCCGGCATCACAAAACACACTTATAGCCTTTCTTGTCATTTTAATGATCTTGATGACCGTCGCCTTTATACTTAAAAGGAACAAAAAAACACTCTATTTTCGTTTTTGGGAAAAGATATTCACCTTTTCTTCCAGTAATATCCTATTAGGTCTTTTGATTTGGTTTTTGAATTATGAGAATATTCCTTTCTTTTCAGCTCGTTTTTGGTTTCTTTTATGGATAATGGAAATAGGTGTTTGGTTATACTTCTCGATCAGATACGCCCTTTCTTTGCCAAAAAGAAAAAAAGAAATAGAAGAAGAAAAGGCTTATAAAAAATATCTTCCTTAAAATGAAAAACGCCTCGACATCGAGGTGTTTTTCATTTTTTTTCAAGAACGAAAAAATAATGATAAGAATTCAACACCGGCCTTCTCTCCCCTATTATCTTAAAATATTTTTTTAGTCTTCTTTTTATTTTATTTTTAGAATATCCCCATCTACCCATCTCCCAATAATGCCCCTTTGGCATTTTTATTTTTAGAAAAAAATAAGGGATACGAAATAAAAAGCTAACAAAGGGTTGGCCAACGATCTTTCTAAGTAATGGGAATTTTATGATCAACTCAAAGCCGGCTCCGGCATAAGGCAACGAAATGACAACATACTTTTTAGAAACCCTTTCGATCTCTTCCAAGGCCTTGTCAAGATCATTGAAAGGCATATGTTCAAGAACCTCAAAGGCGGCCACCAGGTCATAAGAATTATTACCTAGAGGCAAATCTCTTATGTCGGCCTTTATATCTACTTTTAAAGATCCATCCACATCACAAGTGTCCAGATCAAAGCCTTTTCTTTTTAAGTATTCAGCCGTGGTTCCATTGCCTATTCCTACTTCTAATATTTTATTAGGTGTTAATTTATTGATTATATCTATCTGATAAAAATAGGAAATAAACTTAGTGATATCGTCATAGCTTCGAAAATAATGTTCTTTGTTGTGTTTATCAATAACTCTCTCCATTGTTTTTTTATTTTGAATTAGTTAAACTTGTCTTATATACTCTACTTGATCTTTTGATCGCTTAACCTTACTTTATACTATATCACCGACTTATTTATTACCGCAAGAACATTCTCTAAGCGGTCATAGAGGACTTGTCATGAAAAAAGAAAAAAGAAAAATTATTGGAAATTTTGGTGAAAACTTAGCTTGCGATTTCCTAAAAAGAAAAGGTTATAAAATAATAGAGCGCAACCTTAAACTTTCATATCTTGAAATAGATATTATAGCCAGGCATAAAAAAGAGGTTGTGTTCATAGAGGTTAAAACAAGAACAACAAAAGACCTAGGACCAGCTGAAGATGCCTTAAGGTTCCTGCAGATAAAAAAACTTAAAAAGGCTATGGTGATATACTGCGCAAAAGAACAAATAAACTTAAAAAGTGTTCGCCTTGACCTAATATCTGTTGACTTGGATAAAATAAAAAAGGTTGCTAAATTAAAACATTACAAAAATATATTCTAATAGTTTGACTAAAGCAAGTTTTATATATAAAATGATATATAACTTATAAACAATTTTACAAGGAGGGTATTATAACGCCCATATGAAAACCATTAAAAAACTAGGACTCCTAACTACACTGCTTATCATCTCTTGTTCTTTATTAAATGTTTTGCCTGTCTTAGCTAATTCTCAACCAGAAAAACCTATGGTTTTAGACTGCTACTCTATAAAAAGAGACAGTGGTTACGAAATCAACGTTTCTGGATTAGTAAAAGACAACTTAGAAGTACTGATCTATATAGAAGGCACTTATAAAGGCTTGGCTAATATTAGCAAAAAGAGTGGGGAAATAAACCCTTTTCATTTTTCAATGATTTTAGAGAAATCTAAAAAAACCTATAATATTAGCGTAATTTCTAAAGACCCGACTAGCTCTGTTCTTTCTGCCCCTGTTTATACCAAAGACAGAAGAATAAGCCAATCCCCTGAATCAAAACCTAGTCTGTTCAAGGGTGGATCAACTCAAGAAAATAGCCTCTCCTCTGCCCCAAATAAAGAAAAAAGTTCTTCTAAAAAGACAGGAGAGCTCCCGGTTCCTCCGGCTCCAACCTTAATAGGACCCAATAAGGATGATGTTATTGGCACGCCTAAGCCTTTTATTTTAGGGTTAACTAGGAGCGGTAGTCGCGTACACGTTTATATAGATGGTGTTTATAATGGTAAAACCCCTATCTTAACCGATAAAAGTGGTACAGCAAGCTTTGCTTATAGGCCCTTTCTAAACCTAAAACCTGGTCAACACCAGGCCTGGACTATTGCTGAGAATTCCGAAGGAAAAAAAGGACCAGTTTCAAAAAAGATATTTTTCACGATCGAAGAAAGGATGGTCTCCCCCACTCTTTCAACTCAAGACAAAAACCTATTCACTAAACAAGGGGGTCTTGCTCTAATTGGCTGGGCCAAGAATAATTCTCTCATAAAGGTGTTTATTGACCACATACTAGAGGCTAAATTAGAGGTAGAAGATCATGAATCCGGAACAGCAAATTTTGCCTATGATTCGGATAAAATTCTATCTAGGGGGGATCACTTGGTATATGCCACGGCAGTAGACGAAAAAGGTAAAGAAAGCCCCTGGTCTAACATTATATATTTCACTATTTATGAGCCAAAAATAGCTACAAGTGCCTCTGAACAGGCCTCTGAACAGGCGACCACCTCTAGTTCCGGGGCTGTTATAAGGGTTGATGACGACCCTGAAAATGCCTCTGTTTCAGACAGTGAGAACCTTATAAAAACCAAAGATGTGGGTACTGCCAAAGGCATATCCGAAGAAAATGATCAAAAAACAGAAATAACACCCGGCCCACAAAATCAAAAATTAAACATAATTATATTTATTTTATTCTTGGTAGCCATTATCACCTGGATGCTGTTAGTGAACAAAGAGTTGTTAAAAGAGAACAAAAAAGAGGAGTAAAAATAAAAAAGTTATCTTCATAGAATAATAAAACCGACCTTTTGGTCGGTTTTTTGTTCTGTTTTATATAAAACAGGTTTTGTTTTATATAAAACAGTTAAAAATATCACTTTTTTACTTGCTTTTGAATCTTGGAAAATCTTTATTTTCTTCAAATTTGTTTTTAGGGTTTTAAAGCTTTTGTTTTTACAAAATTTTTTTATGTCCAAGCAGTTGATCAAAATTTTTTAATTTTATAAAAAACGCCTTGCGCCAAACACCGTATTGGACCAAAAAAGCATTATTCATATTTAAATAAAAAGGTGCTTCAAATTTGAAAGCATTTTTTATTTTTTTCAAACCATAACTTAAACTATATTTCTCTTACAAAAAACTATATCAAAAAATGTTTTATTTTCCTTTTTTAATTTAAAATAAGCAATTTTTCTAAAAATTAATCTTTTATTTCTTCTATCTTTTTAAAGGTGTTTTATATAAAACACCTTTAAACCATACAATAAATGATCCAAATTTGTTTCTACTGTTTTTTATACCTATCTCTTTACAAAAAAAATTTTTTCTTTTTTTCAATGATCTTTTTTTCTTTTTTTTATATTAATACTTTTTTTGTCTTTTTTTATCACTTACTTTTTTGTTTTTTTGTTGCTCTAAATTTTAAAAAACAAGATATCAAATTTGACCCTCTTTTTTGTCATTTTTATACAGTTAAGTCCAGAATAGCGTGGACTTATCTTAATTAGGCTATTTTTTTATTTTGATCACGCTTTTTTACTGCCTACCCTTTGTTTTTTCTTAAAAGCATTGCCCCCGGACCGGTTGCAAGCTATTTTTGTTTTTGGCCTTAACGTTTTTAAAAATAAGAAGGGGAGGGGAGTAATATGCTTTATATTTTTATCTAATATTAGCTAAAAATATAGGTTATTAGTTGTTTTTTATCTAATATTAGCTATATTGTTTCTTCTTAATTATTCTATTTTTATTATCTTAGGCTTTTAGACTACCTAATTTTTGCCTTGTTTGTGATCTGTTTTAGTTAAATTTGTCTTAAAATACTAATATTAGCCCAATTTTACTATCAAAAAGCTAATACTTCCATAAAAAGCCACTTTTGTGGACCCTAGGAGACTCTCACTGCGTGGGTGCGGACTTAAAAATTTGGCTTATTTTATTTAAAAACTTAGATTTGTGTCTAAACGCTTGAGCAGCAGGAGTTCGAGAAACTCCCAGGGATCAAAACAAAAGAAAAACCCGCTTGTGCGGATTTTTCTTTTGTGGACCCTAGGAGACTCTCACTGCGTGGGTGCGGACTTAAAAATTTGGC
>CAZRQU010000005.1:56889-59755 GCA_964602485.1 uncultured Gammaproteobacteria bacterium
AACAAAAGAAAAACCCGCTTGTGCGGATTTTTCTTTTGTGGACCCTAGGAGACTCGAACTCCTGACCTCTTGCATGCCATGCAAGCGCTCTAGCCAACTGAGCTAAGGGCCCATACTGTCTATTGTTGTATTTTAACCGCCTTTTTACTTCTAGCTTGTCTACACTTTAGAGCGACTTTTGATGTAAATTGAATTCCAACACCTGATATGTCTAATACGTAGTGGACTTATTTTGGGTATTAATACAATTAATGCCCAAAATAAATCTACTCTTGCGTCCCCACCACGAATCGAACGTAGATCTAGGACTTAGGAGGTCCTCGTTTTATCCATTAAACTATGGGGACCGAAATCATTGCTTTAAAATTAAAAAACCCTTCAAGAAGGTGTTTTCCAAATCTTTATAAATCATATATTTTCTTTGACATTATGTCAATACTAGATTAAAATTAAATTGTAATTTTTATTAAAGATCCAACAATATGTTTGGGAAAAAAGAAGACAAAACATTGAATAGCACTGAAACTCTTATCGGCCCTTCAGTTTTAATAAAGGGGGATTTTAACAGTAAGGGAAACGTGGTTATAGAGGGAAGCTTAGAGGGAAGCATTGTCTCAAAAGGGCATGTAAGAATAGGAGAAGGGGCAAAGATAACAGCTGATATTGAGGCTGACTCCGCAGACGTTGCCGGAAGGGTTAAAGGAGACCTTGAGGTTAATGGAAATTTGGTGATCAGAGCTGGCGCAACGATCACGGGGAACGTGCAATGTATGTCCATCTCAATAGAAGAAGGTGGGACATTGAATGGTAAATGCCACATGACAACCACCAAAGAAAAGGATGTTAAAAAAGAAGAGAAAAAAGAAGGGTCGGAGAAGAAGGAGGGCGCTTAATTCTAAATGGGTTAACTCTTTGTTTTTATGTATGTTTATGTATACGATGAACTCGCCATTAAAAATGAGGGTTTCTTACACAAAATAGAAAAAAGGCTTACTGACCTGGGCTTAAATGGACAAACAATAAAGCCCGGAGTTTCTAAAAGCGTTAAACTCTCTGTTGAGGATAAAATAAAACAGGGAGCTCGAACCATCGTGGCCGTGGGCAGTGATAAAGGAATAAGCCAAGTAATGAACATTATTGCTAACAGTCAAAATGACAACAAGCAAAACGTCACTCTTGGTATAATCCCTGCTGAGAAAAAAAACGAATCTCTGTTTGCAAAAGCTTTTGGAATAGGTAATATAGACGATGCTTGTAATATAATTTTGGCTCGGAGATTAAAAACCTTCATTCCTGCCAAGATAAATGAAAACTGTTTCTTTTTTAACGCTGACATAAGCAACTCTGAATCCACTGTTTTAGAGATCGATAAGAAATATACCATTCAAAGCGAGTCTTCTATTGATATAAGAATATCGAATCAGCCCACTAAAAATAAATTAAAAATATTTTTAAAAAATAAAAAGGGAGAAAGTTTCTTTGATGCGCAAAGCGTTTTAGTGGTAAGTAAAAATGATCAAATAATAACAGATGGGTCTTTTAAAACACCTCCTCCAGCAATTTTAACACCAGGAAATGAAACCATTAAGGTTATAGTAGGCAAAAATAGGGGTATTTAATATTTATTAACCGAATAAATCTTATGGAAAAAACATTAAAAAATTTAACAAAAGCTTTTATTGGCGAAAGTCAAGCTAGAAATAGATATTCTTTTTATGCCAGCAAAGCTAAAAAAGAAGGGTATTTACAGATAGCTGAAAACTTCTTAGAAACAGCTGAACAAGAAAAAGAGCATGCTAAAAGGCTTTTTGAACACATACAAGAACTAAAAGGGGAGTTGAATGAAATAGAAGTGGAAGCAGCTTCTCCTAATATTTTTGGGGATACGAAAGAAAACCTAAAAGCGGCTGCAAACGGAGAGAATTACGAACATTCGGAAATGTATCCTGGGTTCGCAAAAATAGCCGAAGAAGAGAATCTTCCAAAAATAGCCGCTCGACTAAGGTCAATAGCTGTGGCAGAAAAACATCACGAAGAAAGATATTTAAAGCTTTTAAAAGAAGTGGAAGCTAAAACCATTTTTGAAAAAGAAGAGGAAGTGACTTGGGTTTGTATGGAATGTGGTTATGAGCATAAAGGTAAAACTCCTCCTGATGTTTGCCCGTCCTGTGATCACGCCAAAGAGTACTATAAGATAAAATGTGAAAAATACTAACTAAACAAACCTATGACAAAATTAAAACAAATATACAAATGCAATGTTTGTGGAAACATAGTAGAAGTGCTTCATTCCGGAGCCGGAGAATTGGTTTGTTGTGGCCAACCAATGGAACTAAAAGAAGAAAATACGGTTGACGCCGCCCAGGAAAAACATGTGCCTGTGATAGAAAAAGTTGAAAAGGGGAATTTGATAAAAATAGGCGAAGTAGCGCACCCAATGACAGAAGAGCATTATATAGAATGGATAGAGGTTGATGTTAAGAATGAATCTTACAAAAAATTCCTTAAACCAGAAGAAAAACCCGAGTTCCTAGTAGAGGAAGAAGAAATAGACGGAGTTAGAGCATATTGTAACCTGCATGGGCTTTGGAGATCTTAATGATCTTTAAAGAGCCTAAAAAACAACCTCTTAAGGTTGTTTTTTTTGTGGGACCCGGTCGCGGGTTAAAGAGTATAATGGGTCCTTTCTTTAAAGCTTGAGCTTTTCTAGTCGCTTGGACTACGCGGGTTCTCGTGCCCATCCTTTCTTTCCGCAAAAAAACACGCCTTGTCGGCGTATTTTTTGCGGAACGGACGGGACTCTCACCAGTAGGTCGCGGGTTAAAGAGTATAATGGGTCCTTTCTTTAAAGCTTGAGCTTTTCTAG